>SIRW01000022.1 GCA_004366205.1 Actinomycetota bacterium
TCGTCCCCGGTGAAGTGGGCGGCGTAGGTGCAGCACCCGTGGACGAGTTCGGGCGCGGGCTCGGTGAGCACCCCCGGGCAGCCCTGGCCGTAGATGCACCGGTAGCTACTCGTGAGGAACGTCACGTCGAAGACCCACGTGCGCTCCTCCTCCGGGTCCTCGAACGACAGGTACTCGTGCAGGTCCTCGGGATCGGGGCGAGGGGCAAAACGGTGGGCCACGGCGCAACAGGCTACGGGACGCACGGGACTCGGAACCCCCGAGGCCCAGCGGACCGCGCTCCGGCACGCCAGGTCTCGAGTACAGGCGGGGGACGGCGGTACCCCGTGCCCGAGGCTCAGCGCGCCCGATGCCGGGCCCGGGCACCTCGGGTTCGGTGGCTGATGGCGCAGCGCTACCGTGAGCCCGTGACGCCTCCCGGGCCGAGCACCGCCGCCGCCGATCCGCTCGTGGCCGACCTGCGGCGGGCGCTGGCGCCGGACCGGGTCCGCACCGAAGACCTCGAGCTCGCCCTGTACGGGCGGGACGCATCGGGCATCGACGCCGGGGGGCGGGCGGCGGTGGTGTGCCTGCCCGAGACCACCGAGGAGGTGGCGGCGTGCGTGCGGGCCGCCCGGGCCCACGGCCGGCCGTTCGTGGCCCGCGGCGCGGGGACCGGGCTGGCCGGGGGTGCGGTGCCCGTCGGTGAACCTGTCGTGATCGTGACCACCCGCATGACCCGGATCCTCGAGGTCGATCCCGACGAGCGGGTCGCGTGGGTGCAGCCGGGCGTGCTGAACCTCGACCTGACCCGGCACCTGGCGACGTGGGACCTGCACTTCGCCCCCGACCCCTCGAGCCAGCAGGCCTGCACGATCGGCGGGAACGTCGCCAACAACTCGGGCGGGCCGCACTGCCTGCGCGACGGCGTCACCAGCGCCCACGTCGTGGCCCTCGAGGTCGTGCTCCCCGACGGGTCGGTCACCGTGCTCGGCGCGCTCGACCCCGAACCCGGCGGCTACGACCTGCGGGGCGCGTTCGTCGGCAGCGAGGGGTGCCTGGGCATCGCCACGCGGGTTGCGGTGCGGCTCACCCCGAACCCGCCGGCGGTGCGCACCCTGCTGGCCGACTTCGCCAGCGTGGAGGACGCGGCGGCCACGGTCAGCGCCGTCATCGCAGCCGGGATCGTGCCCGCGGCGCTGGAGATGATGGACGCCCGCATCACCGCGGCGGTGGAGGACTACGTGGGCGCCGGCTACCCCCGGGACGCGGCGGCGGTGCTGCTGGTCGAGCTCGACGGCCTGCCCGCCGGCGTCGAGGCCCACGCCGCCGAGGTCGTCCGCCTCGCCACCGCCCACGGCGCCCGCGCCGTGCGGGTCGCAGCCGACGACGCCGAGCGGGCGCTGCTGTGGAAGGGCCGCAAGTCGGCGTTCGGGGCCGTGGCGCGCATCCTGCCCGACTACTACCTGCACGACACGGTCGTGCCCCGGACCCGGCTCGTCGAGGTGCTGCGCCGGGTGTACCAGATCGCCGAGCGCCACGACCTGGTCGTCGTCAACGTGTTCCACGCCGGCGACGGCAACCTCCACCCGTTGCTCCTGTTCGACCGGCGGGTGCCCGGGGTCATGGACCGGGTGCACGCCGCGGGGGAGGAGATCGTGGCCGCGTCGCTGGAGGCCGGCGGGGTCCTGTCGGGGGAGCACGGCATCGGCCTGGAGAAGAAGGCCTACATGGACCGGCTGTTCGGGCCCGACGACCTCGACGCCCAGGCCCGGTTGCGGGAGGCGTTCGACCCCGACGGCGCCGCCAACCCCGACAAGGTGCTGCCAGCCGGCGCCCGCTGCGGCGACCTCCAGCGCGCCCCCGAGGGGGCGTGGATCTGATGGAGGCGCTCGAGGCTCCGGCCCCGGCGCGTGGGCCCGGCGGGGGCCGGACGTGACGGGGACGCTCGACGGCTTCGCCGCCGAGGTGGGGCCCGCGGAGCCGGTCACGGTGGTCGGCGGGCGGACGCAGTGGTCGGTCGGCGGGGCGCCGGCCGAGGACGTGCGGGAGGTGCGGGCCCCGGCGGGCATCGTCGCCCACGAACCGGCGGAGCTGACCGTGCGGGTGCGGGCGGGTACGACCGTCGCCGAGCTCGACGCCGCCCTGGCCGAGCACGGCCAGATGGTGCCGCTCGACCCGCCCGACCCCGAGCGGGCCACCGTCGGCGGGGTGCTCGCCGTGGGCCGCAGCGGGATCCGCCGCCTGGGCCGCGGTCCCGTCCGGGACTGCCTGCTCGAGGCCCGCTACGTGTCCGCCGAGGGCCGGGTCGTCAAGGCGGGGGGCCCGACGGTGAAGAACGTGAGCGGCTTCGACCTGTGCCGGCTGCTCGTCGGGTCCCTCGGCACGCTCGGCCTGCTCGCCGAGGTCGTGGTGCGCGTATCGCCCCGTCCGGCGGCGAGCCGCTGGCTTCAGGCGGCGGGCGCCGACCCCTTCGCGCTCCGCCGCCGGCTGCTCGGCGCCTCGTCGATCCTCTGGGACGGCGCGACCACCTGGGTGCTGCTCGAGGGCCACCCCGCCGACGTGGACGCCGAGTCCGCCGTGGTCACGTCGGTTGCTGGCGGGGCGGCGGCGGTCGCCGAGGTGGCGGGCCCGCCGCCGCTGCCCGCCGGCGGTCGCCTGTCCGCGCGGCCCTCGGCGCTGCGGGACCTCCGCACCGGTGACCACGCCGGGTTCGTGGCCGAGGTCGGCGTCGGCGTCGTCCACACGACCGCCCCGGTCCCGCCGCCCCCGCTCGCCGGCCCGCGGGAGCTGCACCGGCGGATCAAGGCCGTGTTCGACCCCACCGGCCGGCTCAACCCCGGCCGCTCCGTGGTGACCGCATGACGGACAGCGCGGGCGGAGCCCGCTCACGTGGCGCGACCCCTCTGCTCGGCGGGCCGGCGGGATGAGCGGGCGGGCCGACGAGCGGGAGGCGGTGCCCCCGGAGACGGCGGCCGGCGCCGAGCCCGCGCCGGCGCCGGGGCGGGCGCCGCTGGCGGTCGCGCCCGGACCGCTGCGGGTGGACGACGCCGAGCTGGCGGCGTGCGTGTCGTGCGGGCTGTGCCTGCCGCACTGCCCCACGTGGCGGGTGACCGGGGCCGAGCTGCTGTCACCCCGGGGCCGGATCGCCGCCATGCGGGCGGTGCAGTGGGGAGGGGCAGAGCTCGACGGCACGTTCGTGCGCGCCATGGACACCTGCGTGCAGTGCCGGGGCTGCGAACCGGCGTGCCCGTCGGGGGTGCCGTTCGGCCGGCTCATGGAGGGCACCCGCGAGGCCCTCGCCTTCGGCGCCGGCCGCGGCCGCGGGGCCTACCAGCCCTGGTGGCGGCGGCTGGGCTACGAGGTGCTGGGCCGGCACCGCCTGCTGCTCGCCGGGTCCACGGCGCTCGCCGTCGCCCAGCGGCTGCGGCTGGTGCCCGAGCGGGTCGACCGCAGCCTGCCCCGGCTGTCGCTGCGCCGGCCCCGCCTCCGCCGGTCGAACGTCACCGGGGAGCCCGTGTGGCTCTTCACCGGCTGCGTGATGGACGCCTGGCAGCGCGACGTGCACGTCGCCACCATCGCCGTCCTCGAGGCCGCGGGCGCCCGGGTCCGCCTCCCCGGCGACCCGGGGTGCTGCGGGGCGCTGCACGCCCACGCCGGCCTGCGCGCCGGGGCCGAGCGCCTCGCCCGCCGGGTGATCGCCGCGCTCCCCGGCGACGACCCCGTGCTCGTGAGCTCGGCCGGCTGCGGGGCGGCGCTGAAGGACTACGGCCACCTGCTCGGCACCCCCGAGGCCGAGCGCTTCGCCCGGCGGGTGCTCGACGTGCACGAGTGGCTCGCGGCGCGCGCCGACCGGCTGCCGCCGCCGGTACGGCCGCTCGCCGGGCCCGTCGCGGTGCAGGACCCGTGCCACCTGCGCCACGTCCAGCGCGCCCACCCGTCCGTGCGGGCCGTCCTCGCCCCGTACGCCACCCTCGTCGAGCTGGACGACGAGGGCCTGTGCTGCGGGGCGGGCGGCACCTACAGCGCCCTGCAGCCCGACCTCGCCGCGGGCATCCGGGCCCGCAAGCTCGAGGCGATCGGCCGCACCGGCGCCGCCGTCGTCGCCAGCGCCAACCCCGGGTGCGCCCTGCACCTGGCTGCCGCCGGCGTCGACGCCCGCCACCCGATGACCCTGGTGGCCGAGGCCGCCGGTCTGCCAGGCTGAACGGCCGTGGCCGGCGAGTTCGACGAGATCAAGGGCAGGCTCGAGGCGATCGCCGAGGAGCTCGCCGACCTCGCCATCGCCCGGCTCCGGGACTCCATCGACGCGGGTGGGCACGAGCTGCCCGTCGACGAGAAGCGCCTCACCCGGGCCCGGCGCGCCGTCGAGAAGGCCATCCACCTCCTCGACGAACCCGACGACACCCACTGACCCGGGACCCCGGCGGGGCCCGGCGAGGCGGCTGTCACGAGAGCGCCGGCGGCGCGGTTCTTCCTCGGGGCGGTGGGCCGTTCGACCTATACCGGGCTAGTCCCCACGTTCACGCCAAATGACGCGAACGGGCGATGGGCGCAGGCCCCGCTGTTCCGTACGGTGGAGCCAGACAGGGCAGGAGGCGCGACATGGCAGATCGCCACCACCAGGCGGCGGGGTTCGCGAAGGCGCAGGCGGCGCCGTGCGAGCATCCGTGGTGGGCCCGCAGCTTCGCCCGCGCCGGGTGCGTGTGCAGCCGGTGCCGGCGCCGCCTCCTGCCCGGCGAGCTGGTCCTGGTGGAGGAAGACGGCGGGCTGCGCTGCGAGCTGTGCGGCCACCAGGCCTGGGCCCGCTACCTGGCCGACCGGGCCCCGGCGGCAGCGGCGACGGCGCCGTCCCTGCCCGCCGTCTGACACCGGGGCCGGCGCCGCGCCCCCTTGGCGGGAGGTCGGGGCGGTGCTACTCCTCGGCGAGCTCGCTCACCAACGGCGGTTCGCTGCCGCCGGGAGCGCTCGGGAGGGCGTTGATGGCGTCGATCAGCTGGCGCAGCGTGCCGTAGCGGTGCGTGTCGAAGCGCAGCACGAGCCGGCACAGCTCGACGTGGTCGCCCGTGCGCACCTCGGCGGGCAGCGGCCCGCTGCGCACGATGCCGGAGGTCGACAGGTCCCCGAACCGCTCGTTCAGCGAGGCGAGCTCGTCGTCGGTGGGCTCGGCCCGGAGCCGCAGCACCAGCCGGTCGCCCACCCAGCGCATCGAGTGGTAGTTGCGGTAGAAGCCGAGGATCACCGCCGCCGCCTCCTCGATGTCGTCGGTGACCCGAACGAGCGACAGGTCGGCCTCGGCGATCATGCCGTTGGCGGCCAGCTGCTGCTCGGCGAAGGTCATGAACGCCTTCCAGTAGCTGCCGTGGGGGGTGTCGAGCAGCACGATCGGCACCTGGGGTGACTTGCCCGTCTGGGTGAGGGTCAGCAGCTCGAAGGTCTCGTCGAGGGTGCCGAACCCGCCGGGCAGGCACACGAAGCCCTGCGACTCCTTCACCAGCATGAGCTTGCGGGTGAAGAAGTAGCGCATCTCGATGAGCTTCTCGTCGCCGGCGATCACCTCGTTGGCGCCACCCTCGAACGGCAGGCGGATGAGCACGCCGAAGGACCGGTCGCGGCCGGCGCCCTCCATGCCGGCCGCCATGATCCCCGGACCGGCGCCGGTGACCACCATCCAGCCCTCGGCGGCGATGCGGCGGGCGAACTCCACGGTCTGGCTGTAGAGCGGGTCGTCGGGCCGGGTGCGGGCCGAGCCGAAGATCGTCACCTTGGGCTGGTGCCGGTACGGGGCGAACATGTTGAACGCGTCGCGCATCTCCCGCAGGGCCGCGTTGGTGATCTTCAGGTCGAGCCGGTCGGCCTGGTCACCGGCGAGCAGGACCGCCGAGGCGACGATCTCGAACAGGAGGTCGCGGTCGTGGCCGGCCCCGGCCGCGTCGAGCAGCTCGTCGATGCGCCGGTCGAGCTCGGGGTCGCCCGTGCGGTGGCGGGGCCCCCGGCTCACGCGCCCGCCACCTCCGGGCGGGCGCCCGCCCAGGGCCCGGGGCGGGGGAGCGGTCGGGTCAGGCGAGCGATCGGCACTGCGCCCGAGCCTACGGCCCGGCGCCGGTGACGAGCGCGACGATGCGCTCGGCGAGCTCGGGGCGGCAGATCAGGAGGTCCCCCACGTAGGGACGAGGCTGGTTGAAGCGCAGCGGCGCCCCGTCGAGGCGGGAGACGTGCAGCCCGGCGGCGGCGGCGACGGCGGCGGGTGCGGCCGCGTCCCACTCGTGCAGGCCGCCGGCGTGCACGTACGCGTCGGCGTCACCCCGGACGACGGCGGCGGCCTTCGCGCCGGCCGAGCCGATCCGCACCAGCTCGGCGTCGAGGGCCCGGGCGACCCGGACGGCGGGCGACACGGCCCGCGTGCGTGACAGCGCCACCCGCACGGGTGCCCCGGACGACCGCGGGCGGGGGCCGGCGGCGGCGTGCGGGCCCGTCCCGTGGCACTCGCCCAGGTCGGGCACGGCCACGGCGCCGGCCACGGGCTCGCCGGCGACCGTGAGGCAGACGTGGACGGCCCAGTCGGGCCGGCCGGGGATCGTGTACTCGTTGGTGCCGTCGAGCGGGTCGACGATCCATACCCGCGCGGCGTCGAGGCGCCGGCGGTCGTCGTGGCCCTCCTCGGAGAGCAGGGCGTCGCCGGGGCGGTGCCGGGCGAGCTCCCCGGCGATGAAGCGGTGGGCGGCCAGGTCGGCCTCCTCGCCGCCGAAGGGCCCGAAGCAGCCGGGTCGCATGTCGCGCAGCAGCGCGCCCGCGGCCCGGGCCACGGCCCACGCGAGGGCGTGGTCATCGGGACCCCCGGTGGCGCCGGCGTCGCCGGACGGCCGCTCGCTCACACGGGCTCGGCCACGCGCCCGTAGGTCGTGGTGCGCTGGACGAGGGGCCGGTCCAGGCCGGCGATCCACTCGGCGAAGGTGGCCTCGGTCATGCGCTGGCCGTGGGCGGCACCGGCGGCCCGGGAGATGTTCTCGTCCATGAGCGTGCCGCCGAGGTCGTTCACGCCCGCCTGCAGGGCCTGGCGCACGCCGAGGCGGCCCATCTTCACCCACGACACCTGGATGTTGGGCACGAGCTCGGCGTAGGCGATGCGGGCGACGGCGTGCATCAGCAGCGCCTCGCGGAACGTGGGCCCGGGCCGGGCACGGCGCTGCAGGTAGATCGGCGCGGCCATGTGCACGAACGGCAGCGGCACGAACTCGGTGAACCCGCCGGTCTCGCGCTGCAGCGCCCGGGTGCGCACGATGTGTCGGGCCCAGTGGCGGGGGCGCTCGACCGACCCGAACATGATCGTGATGTTCGAGCGCAGGCCGACCGAGTGCGCCGTGCGGTGGGCGTCGAGCCACTCGTCGGTCGTGATCTTGTCGGGACAGAGCACGGCGCGCACCTCGTCGTCGAGGATCTCCGCGGCGGTGCCCGGCAGGGTCTTCAGGCCGACGGCCATCAGCCGGCGCAGGTAGTCCGCCAGCGGCTCACCCAGGCGCCTGGCGCCCTCGGTGACCTCGAGCGCGGTGAACCCGTGGACGTGGATGCCGGGCACGGCGTCGGTGACCGCCCGGCACACGTCGACGTAGTAGTCGCCGTCGAAGTCCGGGTGGATGCCGCCTTGCAGGCAGACCTCGGTGGCGCCCTCCTCGGCGGCCTCCACCACGCGGCGCTGGATCTCGTCGAGGCCGAGCAGGTAGGGGTCACCACGCAGGTTGAGCGACAGGGGGCCCTTCGAGAAGGCGCAGAACCGGCACTTGAACGTGCAGATGTTCGTGTAGTTGATGTTGCGGTTGGCGACCCAGGTGACCGTGTCGCCGGCGATGCGCCGGCGCATGTCGTCGGCGACCTCGGCCACGGCCGCGACCTCGGGCCCGCGGGCGCCGAAGAGGGTGACGAGCTCGTCCTCGCCCGGCTCCTGGCCGGCGGCGACGCCAGCGAGCACCTCGGCGACCGCCGAGCCCGCACGCGGCGCCGGCCCGGCGGGCGGGGGGCCGGGCGCCGCCGGCGGCGGGGCCGGGCGGGGGTGGGGGAGGATCGTGGGCGGGGCGATCCCGTGGCCGGCGGCCCAGGGGTGGTCGCGGGCGAGGCCCTCGGCGTCGGAGCGGTCGAGGACGGGGAAGCGCAGGCGCTCGTCGAGCCAGCGCTCGGGCGCGGCGGCGAGCTCCGGGTAGATCGTGAGGCGGGGGGCGAGGGTACGGCCCCGGGCCTCGGTGGCGGCGCGGAGGCGCTGGATCTCGGGCCACGGCCGCTCGGGGTTCACGTGGTCGGGCGTGAGCGGCGACACGCCGCCCCAGTCGTCGATGCCGGCGTCGAGGAGGCGGCCGAAGTCGTCGGAGAGGTTCGGCGGGGCCTGGAGGTGCACCTCGGCCGGCAGGACGAGCCGGGCCACCGCGATCGACCACAGGTACTCCTCGGGAGGGCACGCCGGCCACAGGTGCATCCCGGTGCCGGGCTTGGGCAGGAAGTTCTGGACGATCACCTCCTGCACGTGGCCGTGGCGCTCGTGGGCGGCGGCGATGGCGGCGAGGGCGTCGATGCGGTCGCCCCGGCTCTCGCCGATCCCCACGAGGATGCCGGTGGTGAACGGGATGGCGAGCCGCCCGGCCGCCTCGAGCGTGGCGAGGCGGCGCTCGGGGGTCTTGTCGGGCGCCCCCCGGTGGGCGCCGAGCCCGGGGTTGAGCGACTCGAGCATCATCCCCTGGCTGGCGCTGACCGGCCGCAGACGGGCGAGCTCGTCGTCGTGGAGGGCGCCGGCGTTGGCGTGCGGCAGCAGGCCGGTCTCGGCCAGGACGAGCTCGCACATGGCCGCCAGGTAGTCCACGGTGCTGGCGTGGCCGTGGGCGGCGAGCCATCGGGCGGCGGCGGGGTAGCGCAGCTCGGGCCGTTCCCCGAGCGTGAACAGGGCCTCGTGGCAGCCGGCCGCGGCGCCGGCCCGGGCGATCGCCAGCACCTCGTCGGGGGTGAGGAAGGGCGCGTCGAGCCGGGCGGGGGGCTGGGCGAACGTGCAGTAGCCGCACCTGTCCCGGCAAAGCTGGGTGAGGGGGATGAAGACCTTCGGCGAGTAGGTGACCCGGGTGCCGTGGGCGGCGTCGCGCACGGCGGCGGCCGCCGCCAGCAGCTCGTCGAGGGGCGTGGCGAGCAGGTCGGCAGCGGAGCGTCGCATCGCGGGAGAGGTTAGGGCGTGGCGGCGCCGGGGTCGCGCGGGTCCGTCACGGGCGCGCGGGCACGGCGCCGCGAGGCGGCTGCCCGGCGGCGGCCCGGTCGACGGGCCCGGCGGCGGTGAGGACGGCCACGGCGGCGACCGAGGCGCCGGCGGCGGTGAGCAGGGCGAGGCGGTAGCCGCCGGTGGCGTCGTGGATGACCCCGAGCAGGGCCGGACCGATGGCCACCCCGACCGTCATCACCAGGTTGCTGGTCGAGAAGATGCGGCTGTAGTCGAGCACCCCGAAGGCCTCGGCGAGCAGGAGCGGGTGCAGCATCAGCAGGTTCCCGACGGTGAGGCCGAACAGGACCGAGCCGAGCAGCAGGCCGGAGCGGGCGTCGCTGACGGCGAGCACGACGAGAGCGCCGCCCTGGCCGGCGGCGAGCACGAGCGTGACCGCCCGCATCGACACCACCGTCACGATCCACCCGCCCACGAGGCGGGCCACGACGCTCGTCGCCGCCAGCAGAGCCACGGCGCCGGCGGCGGTGCCCTCGTCGACCCGCTCGCTCACCAGGTTGAAGTGGTGGGCCATGCCGCCCACCTGGGCGACCATCACCAGCACGTACGCGGCGGTCAGGCACAGGAAGAACCGGGAGGCCAGCGCGTCGCGGAACGCCACGCTGGGCCCGGCCGGCTCGGCGACCCCGGCGGCGCCGGCGGCGGTCGCCCGGTCGCGCTGAGCGTGCGGGGCGGGGGCCCGTTCGGGAGCCGGACCGGGCAGGGGATCGCCGTCGGGGGCGAGGCCGAGCACGGCGGGGTCGGGCCGGATCACGGCCGCGGTCACCGGGATCACCCCCACGACGAAGGCCAGGCCGAGCCACGGCGCCACGGCCGGCAGCCCGTGGTTGGTGATCAGCGACGCCGAGAGCGGGGTGACCACGATGCCCCCGACGGACAGGCCGGTCGAGGCGACCGACAGCGCGACCGACCGCCGGCGAGAGAACCAGCGGGTGACGACGGTGGTGCCGGGCACGAGGGCGCTGGCCGAGAAGCCTGCCCCGAACAGCGTGTAGACGGCGAACAGCTGCCACAGCTCGGTCACCCGCCCCAACAGGGCGAGGGACGCGCCGGCCGCCACGGCGCCCCCCGCGATCGTCCACCGCACGTCGTGGCGGTTGATGAGCGACGCCACCGGCAGGCCGACCACGCCGCTCACGAGCATGAACACCGCGGTGGCGGCGGACACGGCGCCGACCGAGAACCCCTGCTCGGTGCTGAGCGCCCGCAGGTAGACGGTGAGGTTGTAGAAGCCCAGGCCGGCAGCCATCGTCAGCATGACGAAGACGGCGGCGACGACCCGCCACCCGTAGAAGACCCGCGCCCGTGCCACGACGACCGACGGTACCGTCGCCGCCGTGCTGCGCGTGCACGAGGTCGCCGACAAGGGGTCCTTCCGGCGCTTCGTCGACCTGCCGGTCGCGCTGCACCGGCACGAGCCGCGCTGGGGCCCGACCCTGCCCACGCTCGAGCGCCGGCGGCTCGACCCCGCCCGGCACCCGTTCTTCACCGACGGCGACGCCGCCTACCTGCTCGCATGGGACGGCGGCCGGACCCTCGCCCGGTGCACGGCGCACGTGGACGGCGCGGGGGAGGGCTGGTTCGGGTTCCTGGAGGCGCCGGCGGGCGGCGCCGGGCCCGAGGCCGTGGCCCGGCTGCTCGACCGGGCGCGGGCGTGGCTGGCCGGGCGGGGCTGCACGCGGATGCGGGGGCCGGCCTCGTTCACCGTCGAGGAGGAGGCCGGCGTGCGCGTCGCCGGCCACGACGTGCCGGCGATCACCGGCTGGCCGTGGCACCCCCCCGGCCTCGACGGCGTCCTCCGAGCCTGGGGGCTCGAACCCTGCGGGGAGCGCCCGGCCTGGCGGCTGACCCCCGCCGAGGGGGTTCCGGCACGTGACGGAACGGCGGCAGCGGCCCGCCCGTCCGAGGCTGCGAGGCGTGGCGACGGCGAGCGCGGCCCGGGAGCCGAGGTGCCCCTGGTGGGGCCCTACGCCGACCCCCGCCTCCTGCTCCGCGCGCCGGCGGGACGGGTGGTGGCGGTGCCGGACCTCGCGGGCGGGATGCGGGGCCGGCGGTTCGGGGCGGCCTGGTCGCTGGCCCGCCGGGCCCGCACCCGGTCGTGGGAGGGCGCCGCCGTCCTCTCGCTCGAGGGGGACCCGGCCGCGCTCGTGCCCTCCCTCCTGCAGGCGGCGGGCGCCGCGGGCTACGGCTGGCTGCTCGCCCCCTGGGCGCCCGACGGCCGCCCGCCCACCGTCGTGCACCGCCTCTACGCCGCCGAATTGTGAGGGTTGTCTGACCCAGGAGGGCAGCGTTCCCTCACAGTTCGGACGAGGCGGGGGCGAGCCAGCCTTCAGGTGAGGTCGGCGGCCTTCTGCTCGAGGGTGTCGAGCAGCTCGTCGAAGCTCTTGGCGAACGCGGCGACGCCCTCGTCCTCGAGCTGGCGGGCGACGTCGTCGAGGTCGACACCCACCTCGGCGACCCGGTCGAGGTGGGCCCGGGCCTCGTCGAGGCCCGCGTCGACCGTGCGGGCGAGGGTGCCGTGGTCGTCGAAGGCCTCGAGCGTGCCCTCGGGCATGGTGTTCACCGTGTCGGGACCGATCAGCGTGTCCACGTACAGCAGGTCGGGGTAGTCGGGGTTCTTGGTCGACGTGGACGCCCACAGCGGCCGCTGCACGGCGGCGCCCCGGGCGACCAGCGCGTCCCACCGCTCGCCGGCGAAGCGCTCCCGGAACAGGGCGTAGGCGAGCTTGGCCTGGGCGACGGCCGCCTTGCCCCGCAAGGCGAGGGCCTCGCTGGTGCCGATGGCCTCGAGCCGGCGGTCGACCTCGGTGTCGACCCGGGACAGGAAGAACGACGCCACGCTGTGGATGCCGTGCAGGTCGCCCTCGGCGGCCTCGAGGCCGTCGAGGTAGGCGTCGATCACCTCGCCGTAGCGCTCGACCGAGAACAGCAGCGTGATGTTGATGCTGTGGCCAGCGGCGATGCTGTCGCGGATGGCCGGGACGCCCTCGGCCGTGCCCGGGATCTTCACGAGCAGGTTGGGCCGGGCGATGCGCTCGTGGAAGGCGGCGGCTGCTTCCCGCGACCCGTCGGTGTCCCGGGCGAGGTCGGGGGCGAGCTCGAGCGACACGTAGCCGTCCTCGCCGTCGCTGGCGTCGTGCAGGGGCCGCAGCAGGTCGAGGGCGGCGGTGACGTCGTCGACCACCAGCTCCCAGTAGGCCTCGAGGGGCTCCTTGCCGCTGCGGACGAGGTCGGCGAACTGCTCGTCGTAGCTGCCGGTGCCGCCGATCGCCTTCTGGAAGATCGTGGGGTTCGACGTCACGCCCCGCACGCCGCGCTCGACCCAGCGGGCCAGCTCGCCGTCCTCCAGCCAGTCGCGGCGCAGGTTGTCGAGCCACGGGCTCTGGCCGTGCTCGGCGAACAGGCGCTGCAGTCGTCCCATCGTGGTCCTCCTCGGG
This sequence comes from Actinomycetota bacterium, assembly GCA_004366205.1. Classification (GTDB taxonomy): domain Bacteria; phylum Actinomycetota; class Acidimicrobiia; order Acidimicrobiales; family CADCSY01; genus SIRW01. Next base: position 12,664 of record SIRW01000022.1, read on the forward strand.
CTCGTCGAAATCCTCAGCTCGCGCCGGCCAGGCGCTGGACCGCGGCGCGGATGGCGGCGGCGTCGATGCCCGCCTCGGCCAGCAGCTCGGCGGGCTTGCCCGAGCCCGGCATCGAGCGCACCGCCAGCACCTCGGCCTGCACGGCGACACCCGCGGTCGCGAGCGCCGCCAGCACGGCCTCGCCCAGGCCGCCCTCGGGCCAGTGGTCCTCGACGGTGACCAGGCGACCGCCGGTGGCCCGCACGGCCTCGGCGATGCCGGCCGCGTCCAGCGGCTTCACCGAGTAGGCGTCGACGACCCGCACGGCCAGCCCCTCGGCCGCCAGCTCGCCGGCGGCCCGCAGCGCCTCGTGCACGGTGATGCCCGCGGTCACCACGGTGACGGCGTCGCGGTCGGAGGACCGCAGGACCCGGCTGCCCCCGGGCTCGAACGTCTCGCCGGCGTCGTAGATGACCGGCGTGGCGGACCGGGTGGTGCGCAGGTAGCCGATGCCCTCGAGGTCGGCCATGGCGGCGACGAGGCGGGCGGTCTGGTTGGCGTCGCAGGGGTACAGCACGGTGCTGCCGTGCACGGCGCGGAACGCCGCGAGGTCCTCGAGCCCCATCTGGGAGGGGCCGTCCTCGCCGATCGACACGCCGGCGTGGCTGCCGCACAGGTTGAGGCGGGCCCGGCTGACGGCGGCCATCCGCACGAAGTCGTACGCCCGGGAGAGGAAGGCGGCGAAGCTCGAGGCGAACGGGACCCAGCCCCGCACCTGCATGCCGACGGCGGCGGCGACCATCTGCTGCTCGGCGATGTACATCTCGAAGAACCGCTCGGGCAGGGCGTCCCGGAAGATCTCGGCGTGCGTGGAGTTGCCGACCTCGCCGTCGAGCGCCACCACGTCGCCCCGGGCCCGGCCCAGCGCCGTGAGCGCCTCGCCGTAGGCCTTGCGGGTGGCGACCTCCTCCCCGAGCGCGTAGCGGGGCAGATCGAGCGACCCGGCGGTGTCGAACCCGTGCGGCTTGTCAGCCGACCGGGGCGGGGTGGTGGTGATCCGAACGCCCCGGTCGCCGCCCAGCTCGGCCACGGCGCCGTCCGTGTCGGGCACGGGCTTGCCGTGGGCGTCGTCGGCGTCCTCGACCGCCGTCACGCCCCGGCCCTTGGCCGTGCGGGCGATCAGGGCGGTGGGGCGCTCGGGGTCGGTGGTGAGCTCGACGAGGGCGGTGTCGATGGCGCCCACGTCGTGGCCGTCGACCGTGCGGCACGTCCAGCCGAACGCCTCGAACCGGCGCACGTAGGCGTCGAGGTCCCAGCCGTGCATGGTCTCGCCCCGCTGACCGAGGCGGTTCACGTCGACGATGGCGGTGAGGTTGTCGAGCCCGGCGTGGCTGGCGTGCTCGATGGCCTCCCACATGGAGCCTTCCGCCATCTCGCTGTCGCCGCAGAGCGCCCACACCCGGAACGGCAGGCGGTCGAGGCGCTTGCCGGCCAGGGCGAGGCCCACCGCGATCGGCAGGCCCTGGCCGAGCGACCCGGTGGCGACGTCGACCCACGGCAGCACCGGGGTGGGGTGGCCCTCGAAGCGGCTGCCCAGGCGCCGGAAGCTCAGCAGGTCCTCGTCGGAGATGGCGCCCACGGCCTTGTAGAGCGCGTACAGCAGCGGCGAGGCGTGCCCCTTGGAGAAGATCAGGTGGTCGTTGTTGGGGTTGTCGGGGTCGTCGAAGTCGTAGCGGAGGTGGTTGGCCGCCAGCACGGCGACGAGATCGGCGGCCGACAGCGACGAGGTCGGATGGCCCGACGACGCCGCGCCCGCCGCCCGCACCGAGTCGACGCGCAGCTGTTGGGCCAGCGCCCGCAGGTCATCGTTGTCGGCCATCACGCCCCTCTCCGGTGTCGGGTGCCCGCCCGGGCTCACCCTACCCACCCGTCGCGGGTTCCCGGGTCACCGCCCGCGGGCGCGTCAACGGTCGCGGAACAGCGCGACCGACGCGGTGAAGCCGTGCAGGAAGCTGCGGCCGCCGACGGGGCCGATCTCGCCCGCGCAGAACATGCCGGCCGCCGCGGGGTGGTCGAGCAGCTCGGCGACCGTGCCGGCGTCGTGGTCGGGCAGGCCGAACAGGTTCGTGCCGCGCCCGTTGCAGGTGAACACGAGCGCGCCGTCGGCGCGCCGGCCGGCCAGCAGGGTGCGCAGCTCCTCGTCGGCGGCTGCCGCGTCCCGGGCCTGGAACTGCACGACCGCTCCGAGGGGCACCTCGTCGCCGACGGCGATGGCGCCGGCGTCGCGGTCGGCGCCGAGCACGTTGCGGATGAGGAAGTCGCCCCGCCCGAAGCGCTCCTGCTGCTCGTCGACGACGATGCCCAGGTGCAGGCCCCGCTGCAACAGGGCGCGCTCGGCGGGGGCGAGCGTCGCCGCCAGCGCCTCGAGGTGCTGCAACGCCGGCGCTCCGGCGAGCTCGTGGACGATGCGCCCCTCGGCGCGCGTGACCGCGACGGGGTCGCCGACGGGCCGGCAGCCCTGCGACACGACGGTCTCGACGCTGACCTCGGGACCGAGGAGCACCCCGACGGCGCCGTCGGGGTGGACGGCGCCGTCGAGGAGGAGCCGGTTGGCGCCCGGCCGGGTCGCGGCCGCGACCATGCCCCCGACCACGGGCACCGGCACGGGGAGCTGCTCGTGCAGGCCGGTGAGGAACTCATCGGTCGGGAACGTGAAGGGGTCGGCGAGCAGCAGCAGCGTGGCGCCGGCGGCGGCGACGGCGGGCAGGCCGGTGACAGCGACGCCCGCGGCGGTCGCTTCGACGGTGAGGCGCACGGGCGACACCGCCCGGGGGCCACCCGGCAGCCGAGCCGCCCACAACACCACCGCGGGCTGCTCCTCGACCTCGCGGTCGCCCCCGATGAGGCTGGCGGTGAGCGCGCCGATCATCGTGTGGGGGCGGACGAGCCCGCGGACGGTGGCGACGATGTCGTCGAGGGCGCCCGCGTGGGGCACGGTCACGAAGAGGCACGCCAGGTCGGGCTCGGGCCCGATGGCCTCGAGCACCGCTCCCACGACCTCGCCGGCGGCGTGGGTCGGCAGCGGGTGCTCGGAGAGGGCGCTGGCGAAGGGCACCGGGTCCGCGCCTTCTCAGGTCGGGACCGGGAGCACGGTGAGCGGGACGACCGTCACGTGCCCCCGGTCGAGGGCGCAGTGGGCCTCGATCGTGCCGGGCTCGTCGAAGGTGAGCTCGGCCTTCACCAGGCGGTAGCCGAAGCGGCCGGGGTCGACCTGCACGGGCTGGACGTTGCGGGCGACCTGCTCGCCGTCGCCCGCCCGCAGGAAGCGCACCTCGAGCACGCCGTTGCCGCTCTCGCCGGCGGGGCAGCGGATGAGCACCACGAGGTGGGGCTCGAGGGTGGTGGGGAATGGCGTCGGGGGCACCGTCGAGAAGTAGACGCCGCGCAGGTCGATCCGGGTGGAGGGACCCGCCACCTGGCGCAGGTCGAAGCCCTCGGTGAACACGGCCGCCACGATCTCCATGGGCCCCACCCTACGGGCGAGCCGGCGGGCCGTGGTCAGCGGGCCCAGGCGGGCTCGCCCGCGACCCAGGTCTGCTCGACGCGCAGGTCGGCGTCGAGGACGGCGAGGTCGGCGCGCCGGCCCGGCGCGATGGCGCCCCGGTCGTCGAGGCCGAGCACCCGGGCGGGTGTGGTGGCCGCGGCCGTCACCGCGCCGGCGAGGTCGGTGCAGCCGGCTGCCACCACGTTGCGGACGGCCTGGTCCATGGTGAGGGCGCTGCCCGCCAGGGTGCCGTCGCGCAGCCGGGGGGCGCCGTCGTGGTGCTGCACCCGCACCGGCCCCGCGGTCGCCGCCCGCCACGCCACGGCGTCGGTGACGAGGGCCACGCCGGCGGGTCCCTTCGCCCGGAACGCCAGCGTGAGGGCGGTGGGGTGGACGTGCACGAGGTCGGCGATGACCGAGGCCACGACCCGGTCGTCGGTGAGGGCGGCGCCCACGACGCCCGGCTCGCGGTGGTGCAGGGGCGTCATGGCGTTGAACAGGTGGGTGACCAGGCGGGCGCCGGCGTCGACGAGGGCCCGCAGCTCGTCGTGGGTGGCGAGGGTGTGGCCCGCCGCCACCGTGACGCCCCGCGCCGCCAGCGCGGCGGTGGCGGCCAGGGCGCCGGCGATCTCGGCGCCCAGCGTGACGATGCGCACGACGGGGGGGAGGGCGTCGAGCCACGCCCGGTCGATCGGCCGCACCAGCTGCGGCGGGTGGGCGCCGGGCAGGCCGCCCAGGAACGGCCCCTCGAGGTGGGCGCCGGCGATGGTGGGCCGGGCGCCCTCCCGTCGGGCCGCGGTGGCGATGCGCTCGAGGCGGGCGGCGTAGCTGTCGAGGGGCGCGGTGACGAGCGTGGGGCACCAGGTGGTGACGCCCTGGGCGAGGAGCAGCTCGTCGAGGCGGTCCCAGTCCGCGCCCGTGGCCCGGGCGACGTCGACGTCGTCGTGGCCGTTGACCTGCAGGTCGACGAAGCCGGGGGCGATGACCCGGTCCGGGACCGGGCCCTGGGCGGGTGCGACCGAGACGATCGTCGGTCCGTCGAGCTCGACGGCACCGGGCGAGCAGACCCCGTCGGGGGTGAGCACGATCCGGGCGGCGAGCGTGGGCATCGACGGCGACCGTACGCCATCGGCGCCGGCGGAGGCGGCCCGGCGCGGGAGGTCGGGCATGCCTGACCCGTGGGGGCCGCTCTGGGTAGCCTTGCCGGGTGGCGACGGCTGAGCCTGCAACCCCGTCGACCCGCGACGCGATCCTCACGGCGGCCCGGCAGGCCTTCGCCGAGCACGGCTACCAGGCCACCTCCCTCAACGAGATCGCCGACCTGGTCGGGATCCGGCGACCCAGCATCTTCCACCACTTCCCGTCCAAGCAGGCGCTCTACCAGGAGGTGTTCGCCCGGGCGCTGACCGACTGGCGGGACCGGGTCGAGGAGGCCGTCGCCGAGAACCGGGAGGGGTGGCAGCAGCTCGACCACGTGCTGACCGCGGGGTTCCGGTTCTTCATGGAGAACCCCGACTTCGTGCGCATCGCCCGGCGGGAGGCGATCGAGGGCGGCGAGAACCTGGGCATGGACCTGGGCGAGGCGCTGCGCCCGCTGTTCCAGCGCGCCGTCGGCTTCTTCGAGCGGGAGATGGACGAGGGCCGCATGCGCCCCCACGACCCCGAGCAGCTCCTGCTCACCGGCTACGGGGCGCTGCTCAGCTACTTCAGCGACGTGCCCTTCCTGGAGGGCCTGCTCGGCCAGGACCCCATGGCGCCCGAGGCGCTCGAGCGCCGGCTCGAGCACGTGCGCGCCTTCTTCCGCGCCGCCCTCGAACCCTGAGCGCGGGCGCCTCAGGCGAGGGCGGCGGCCTCGGCGAGGGCGAGCCGGCACAGGACGTCGAGGGCGTTCTGGTCCTCCTGGAGGGCCTCGGGGAGGAGGCGCCAGGCGCCGTCGGCCCGCTGGGCGAGCGCCGGCCGGAACGCCCAGCGGGGGCCGAGGACGGTGACGTCGCCCTTGCGGGCCGCCTGCCAGGCCACGGCGACGCCGAAGGCGGCGGCGAGCACCCGGTCGGGGTCGGGCTCGTCGCCCCACACCCGGCGCAGGAGCCGGCACGCGGCCACGCCCACCGCCGCCTCCGTGCGGATCTGGGTGACCCAGGCGTCGGCTTCGCCCTCGAGGCCGGGCGCCTCGCAGCCGGCAGCCGCGTCGAACCACGCCCGGACCGCCGCCAGCGCCTCGGCCCGGTCCGCCCCTCGAGGGTCGCCGACGGCGGCGGTGAGGGCGGCGACGAGGCGGCGGGGCTCGGCGCCGTCGCAGGCCTCGGCGAAGGTGCGCAGGGCGCCGGCTTCGGCGGCCCACGCCGCCTCGGGGTCCTCGCCCCGGAGCCACGCGGCCACCGACGCCAGCGGCAGCAGCGAGCAGCGGGGCTGGACCATGGGGTTGGCGAGGTAGCCGCTGCACGCCTCGAACAGGCCCGGCTCCCGCCCCCGGAGCGGGCCGGTGAAGAGGCGATCGGCCATCACGGCGTCGTTGACCGGGTAGTTGTCCCACAGCAGCGGCGCCCGCCCGCCGAGCGCGCCCGCCCGACGCCGGGCCTCGGCCACGGTGATGGCGTCGTTCACCACGGACATCCCCGTCCAGGCGATGGGGACGTCGCCGGGCACGCCCGCCGCCAGGGCGTCGAGGTAGTCGCTGGCCTCGCAACCGACGTAGTCGGTCGGGACGAGCACCAACAGCGCCCGGTCGCCGACGTGGTCCCGCAGCCAGGTGGTGACCTCGGCGTGCGCCTCGCCCAGGCCCGGGCGCCGGGGGATGTCGTCGAGCGCCAGGCACACGAACCCCACCCCCACGGCGAGCAGGGCGTCGAGCTTGGCGGCCAGCGCCTGCCGGTCCTCGGGCGAGCCGTAGTCCATGGACAGCCCGGGCGAGACGGCGAACCCGACCGTGACCGGCGCCTCGGCGACCAGGCGCTCGAAGCCCGCCAGCTCGTCACGGTCGTAGGGCACGCGCCACTCGGCCCGGTGCTTGGGATCGTCCTTGGGGGCGTAGAGGTAGTGGGTCATGCCCCGCTCGGCGACGTGGCGGCAGACGAGCAGGCGCTCGTCCCACGACCAGGGCCGTCCGTAGAACCCCTCGATCACCCCGGCCACCGGCGCACCACCCATCGGGGGGTAGGGTACGCCCCCGATGCCGACCCTCTCGGAGGCCGAGTCCAAGGCCCGCCTCGCCGCCCACGGCGTGCCCGTGCTCGACGAGCGGGTGGCCGGCACCGCCGACGAGGCCGTCGGCGCCGCCCACGAGCTGGGCTTCCCGGTCGTCGCCAAGCTGTGCGGCGACGCCATCGCCCACAAGACCGAGCGGGGCCTGGTGCGCCTCAACCTCGGCGACGGCGAGGCGGTGCGCTCCGCGGCGACCGACCTGCTCGCCGCCGCCCGCCCCGAGGACGGCGCCGTCGGCGTGCTCGTCGCGCCGCAGGTGCGGGCCACCCGGGAGCTGATCGCCGGCCTCAACCTCGACCCGCAGTTCGGGTTGACCGTGATGCTCGGCATCGGCGGGGTGCTCGCCGAGGCGCTGGGCGACGTGGCGTTCCGGCTGGTGCCGCTGACGCGCACCGACGCCGAGGAGATGCTCGACGACCTCGCCACCCAGGCCCTGCTCGGCGCCTTCCGGGGTGAACCTCCAGTCGACCGTGAGGCCGTGGTCGACGTGCTGCTGGGTCTCGCCGGCCTGGCCGAGGCGGACCCGAGCGTGCGGTCGGTCGACCTCAACCCGCTGATGATCGTCGAGGGGCGGCCCGTCGCCGTCGACGCCCTCGTCGAGGTGGCGCCGTGACGGTGCCCGACCGGTCCGGCTTCGAGGCGCTGTTCGCCCCCCGGGGGGTGATCGTGGCCGGCGCCTCGACGCATCCGGGCAAGTTCGGGTTCGTGGCGCTCCACAACATCCTGCGCAACGGCTACCCCGGCAAGGTGTTCGCCACGAACCGCGAGGGCGGCGAGGTGCTCGGCGTGCCGTGCGCCACCTCGATCGACGACCTGCCCGACGGCGAGGCCGACCTCGTCTTCGTGTGCACGCCCGCGGGCGCGAACCCCGACCTGCTGCGCGCCTGCGCGAAGAAGGGCGTGCGAGCCGCCTTCGTCACCTCGGCCGGCTACGGCGAGGCGGGCGAGGAGGGCAGGCGGGCCGAGGCCGACCTGGTCGCCCTCGCCGGTGAGCTGGGGATGCTGCTCGCCGGGCCCAACGGTCAGGGCGTCGTGTCGACGCCGGCGTCGCTGTGCGCCCAGATCGTGGCGCCGTACCCGCCGGCGGGGCGCATCGGCATCGCCAGCCAGTCGGGCAACTTCGTGTCCAGCTTCATGAACTACGCCGTGCAGACCGGCGTGGGGGTGAGCCGGGCCGTGTCGGCGGGCAACGCCGCGGCCACGACCGTGCCGGACTACCTCGACTTCTACGCCGAGGACCCCGAGACCGCCGTCGGGCTCGCCTACGTGGAGAGCATCCCCGACGGGCGGGCCTTCTACGAGCGGGTGAAGGGCGTCGTCGAGCGCAAGCCGCTCGTGGTGCTGAAGGGGGGCGCCACGGCCGGCGGGCAGCAGGCGGCGGCGTCGCACACGGGGGCGCTGGCCACCGACGACCGCCTGTTCGACGGGATGTGCCGGCAGGCCGGCGTCACCCGCGCCGCGACGGTGGAGGAGGCCTTCGAGGCCGCGGCCACGTTCGCGACCCAGCCGCTCCCCAAGGGGCCGAGGACCGTGGTCGTCACGACGGCCGGGGGCTGGGGCGTCGTCACCGCGGACGCCATCACCCGCAGCTCGCTCGAGCTGGCGCCCCTGCCGGACGACCTGCGGGCCGCGATCGACCAGAAGCTGCCGCCCCGGTGGAGCCGCAACAACCCCATCGATCTCGCCGGCGGCGAGACCCGGGACACGATCCCCGAGGTCCTCGAGCTCGTCGCGAGCCACCCCGACGTCGACGCTGTGATCTACCTGGGGCTCGGCATCCAGTCGAACCAGGCCCGCACGATGCGCACCGGCCCCTACTACCCGGATCACGGCCTCGAGCGGATCGTCGACTTCCACGAGCGCCAGGACCGGCGCTACGCCGAAGCGGCGGCCGCCGTGTCCGAGGCGACGGGCAAGCCTGTGCTCACCGCCACCGAGCTGGCCGTGGCCATGCCCGACAACCCCGGGCCCGCCGCCGTCCGGGAGAGCGGGCGGCTCTGCTACGCCGCCTCCAACCGGGCCGTCACGGCCCTCGATCACCTGTGGCGGCACGCCCGCTGGCGCCAGCGTCGCGGCCTCTGACCGCCACGCCGGGGCCGGCACCCGCCCCGCCGCCTCCCCGTGCGCGCCCCGCCCACCCCGACCCATCAGCCCCGCTCACCCACCCGTCCGGTTCTGGGTGGGCACCGGTCCAGCATCGCGAGACCACAGCCCCCCAGAACGGGGTGGTGCTGCGGGCGGTGGCGGCGGTCGCGCTGGCCGTGGCGATGGTCGCGGCGGGTGCGCCGGGGGCGGCCGGCCAGGGAGCCGGGGCGACCGGCGGGGCGGGCGTGCCCCGGCCCGACGCGCCCGTGCTGACGGCGCGCCGGCTACCGGGCGCCCTGGTGGCGCCGATGGCGGAGTCCCGGCTGGTCGAGTCGCTCTCGCAGGTGCTCGCCACCGGCCCGCCCGCCACCTGCCTCATCGTGGGGTCGGGACGGGACCGGATCGTCGAGCACCGGGCGCACGAGGCCCTCGTCCCCGCCTCGGCCATCAAGCTCGTGACCGCCTTCGCAGCCCTGCGCCGGGCCGGCGGCGAGTCCGACCCGGCGGTGGCCGCCGACGTCCGGCGCGCCCTCGCCGACAGCGGCAACGACGCCGCGACCCGCCTCCTCGCCGCGGCCGGCGGAGGCGACGCCGCGGTGGCGGCCCTCGCCGAGGCCGGGCTCCCCGCCGCCGGCGTCGTGGTGACCGACGGCACCGGCCTCGACCGCGGGAACCGGGCGACGTGCGCGGCCATCCAGGCGATCCTCGAGGCCGGGCGGGGCGGCGCCCTCGACGAAGGCCTCGCCGTGGCCGGCGAGACCGGGACGCTGCGGACCCGGTTCGTCGGGACACCCGTCGAGGGGCGCCTGCGCGCCAAGACGGGCTCGATCCGGGGCGTGGTCGCCCTCGCCGGGCACGCCGGGACGCGCACCGGGGGCCGCCTCACGTTCACCCTGCTCGCCAACGGGATCCCCGACCTCGCCGCCGGGGAGCGCCTCCAGGAGCGCCTCGCCACCGTCCTCGTCGCCCACCCGGACCTGCCCGACCTCGACCTGATCGGCCCGCGGGGCTACCGATGGCGATGACCGGGAGCGCCCTGGACCCCGACGCCCGGCCCCAGGCCCTTCCCATGTTCCCGCTCGGGACGGTGCTCCTGCCCGGCGCCACCCTGCCCCTGCACGTGTTCGAGCCCCGCTACCGGGCCCTCGTGCAGGACTGCCTCGCCGGCGACCGGTCGTTCGGGGTCGTGCTGATCGAGCGGGGGAGCGAGGTCGGCGGTGGCGACGTGCGCAGCGGCGTGGGGTGCCGGGCGGTCATCCTGGCCGCCGACGAGCTCCCCGACGGCCGGTGGGTGCTCGCCGCCCTTGGGACCGACCGCATCCGGGTGACCCGCTGGCTGCCCGACGACCCCTACCCCCGGGCCGAGGTCGAGCCGTGGCCCGACGACGTCGACCCGCCGCCGCTCACGGTCGGGGACGTGGCGGCCCGCCTCACCCGCGTGCTGGCCCTGACGGCCGAGCTGGGCCACGACGTGCCCGAGGTGCCGGACCTCGGCGCCGCCGACGACGTCACGGCCTCCTACGTGCTCGCCGCCCTCGCCCCGCTTGGGCCCCTCGACCGCCAGCACCTGCTGGCCGCCGCCGGTCCGGCGGCCCGCCTCGGGCGGCTCGCCGAGCTCCTCGACGACGAGGCCGCCTTCCTTGCACGGCGACTGGCCCAAGGGTAGGAAGTGGCGCCACCGGGTAGCCACCGCCCGACCGTTCCGCCATCCGGGAGCCGCCGTGCCCGAACCCCGCCAGGACGCCGCCAGCCTGCCCGAGCTCGTCACCGAGCTGTGGGAGCTCGTCGTCGCCTACGCCAAGCAGGAGACGATCGAGCCGATCAAGGGCCTGGGACGCTTCGTGGCGTTCGGGGTGGCGGGCTCGCTCCTGCTCGGCATCGGCCTGGTCATCCTCCTGATCGCCGTGCTGCGCGCCCTGCAGACCGAGACGGGCACGACGTTCGAGGGCAACTGGTCGTGGGCGCCGTACCTCATCACCGTCGCCGTGGGCCTGCTGCTCGTCGCCTTCGCCATGGCCGGCACCCGCAGCAAGGGAGGATCTTCGTGAGCACGGCCGAGCGCACCGAACCCGTCACCCGCGACCAGATCGAGGCCAAGCTGCGCCAGATCCAGGGCAGCGCCGAGTCCACCGGCGAGAGCGTGAAGGGCATCGCCGTGGCCGCCGGCGCCACCGTCGTGGTCGGCGTCGTCGTGCTCGCCTACTTCCTCGGCCGGCGCAAGGGGCGGCGCCGGTCCACCGTCGTCGAGATCCGCCGGGTCTGACGCCCGCCGCCGCGACCGACGATGGCCGGAGGATCGATGCTCAAGAAGCTGACGACGACCGGGGTCCGCAAAGGCCTGCTCGGCGGCAGCCGGGCGTGGACCGTGGTCGCGGTCGTCGCCGTCGGCGTGCGCCTCCTGGGCCGCCTCGCCCGTTCCGAGCCCGAGGTCGTCTACTGCGAGGAGCTCGAGCCCGGGCAGTCGCTCCTCATCCGCCACGACGCCGTGAGCGGCGGCTGACGCCCGACGCCCGGGCGGAACCGGCGCCCGGCTGCCCGGATCGGTGCGCGGAGCGCCAAGATGGAGGCGATGAGGGTCACGCTGCGCAACCCCCGCAGGGAGATCGAGCTGCCCGGGCCGATGCGGGTCCAGCAGCTGCTCGACACGCTCGAGCTGAACCGCGAGTCGGTGCTGGTGATCGACGGCGGCACCCTCGTGCCCGGCGACGCCCTGCTGGCCGACGACGCCGACGTGGAGATCCGGCCCGTGATCTCGGGGGGCGCAGCGTGAAGTGCCGGGTCTGCCGGGAGCCGGCCGTCATCGACATCCGCCGCCACAACGCCAACTTCTGCGCCGAGCACTTCCTGCGCCACTGCCGCGACCAGGTGCAGAAGGCGATCGAGGGCCACGGCATGCTGACCGAGGGCGACCGCGTGCTCGTGGCGGTCTCCGGCGGCAAGGACTCGCTCGCCCTCTGGGACTTGCTGCTCGACCTCGGCTACGACGCCGACGGGCTCTACATCGGGCTCGGCATCGGCGAGTACAGCGACGAGTCCGGCCGCTGCACCCGGGCCTTCGCCGAGCGCCGGGGCGCCAGGCTCGTCGAGGTCGACCTGCGCACCGAGTACGGCTTCGACATCCCCTCGGGCAGCCGGGCGGCGCGCCGGGCGCCCTGCTCGGCGTGCGGGCTGTCGAAGCGCCACGTGTTCGACCGGGCCGCCCTCGACGGCGGCTACGACGCCGTGGCCACCGGCCACAACCTCGACGACGAGGCCGCCGTGCTGCTCGGCAACGTGCTGCGCTGGCAGACCGAGTACCTGGGCCGGCAGCAGCCCGTGCTCGAGGCCCGGCCCGGGTTCCCCAGGAAGGTGAAGCCCCTCGTGCGCCTCGGCGAGCGGGAGATGGCGGCCTACTGCGTGCTCCGGGGGATCGACTACATCGTCGAGGAGTGCCCCATGGCGGCCGGCAACCGCCACATCGGCTACAAGGAGGCGCTCAACGCCATCGAGGAGCGCTCGCCCGGGAGCAAGCACGCGTTCTACTTCGGGTTCCTCGAGCGGGCCGCGGACCGCTTCACCGCCGAGGCCGAGCAGGACCGCGACGAGCTGCGGCCCTGCGCCACGTGCGGCGCACCCACACCCGGTGAGGAGTGCGCCTTCTGCCGGCTCGTCGCCCGAGCCACGAGGGACTGATGGGGCGGCCGCTCGAGCCGGGGGAGCGGGTGCTCCTCGTCGACAGCCGCGGTCGGCGCTACCTCGTCGAGCTCGCCCCGGGTGGCGAGTTCCACTCGCACACCGGCGTCGTCGACCACGGCGCCCTGATCGGGGTGGAGGAGGGCACGACCGTGCGTTCCTCCACCGGGGCCCGCTACACGGTGCTGCGACCGAGCCTCGCCGACTTCGTGCTGCGCATGCCCCGTGGCGCCCAGGTCGTCTATCCCAAGGACCTGGCGCCGATGCTCCTGCTCGCCGACGTGCACCCGGGCTCCCGGGTGCTCGAGGCCGGGGTGGGGTCGGGCGCCCTGTCGCTCGCCCTCCTGCGGGCCGGCGCCCACGTCGTCGGCTACGAGGTGCGCGACGACTTCGCCGGTCGGGCCCGGGCCAACGTGGCCGCCTTCCTGGGGGAGGCCGCGCTCGACCGGTACCGGGTCGAGGTGCGGGACGTCTACGAGGGCATCGACGAGCACGACCTCGACGCCGTGCTCCTCGACCTCCCCGAGCCGTGGCAGGTCGTCAAGCACGCCGAGCGGGCGCTGCGGCGCGGGGGCACGCTCGTGGCCTACACGCCCTCGATCGCCCAGGTGATGGCGCTGCGCGAGGCGCTGGCCGGCAGCGACTTCGAGATGATCGGCACCCAGGAGCACCTCCTGCGCACCTGGCACGTCGAGGGCCAGGCCGTCCGCCCCGACCACCGCATGGTCGCCCACACCGCCTTCCTCACCCACGCCCGCCTGCTGGGCCCCGTCCCCGGGGGGCTCAAGGCCCAGGCCCCCCTGCCGTAGGCGCGCCGTGAACCTGCTCGACCTGCTCGTCGTCTCGATGCTCCTCGCCGCCGCCCTCGGCGGCTGGCGCCTCGGGTTCTTCGCCCGCGTGGCGTCGTGGGTCGGCATGGCCGCCGGCCTGCTGGTCATGGCCCGGCTCCTGCCCGCCGTCCTCGAGGCGCTGCAGGGCGCCGACCCGGCCTCCCGCATGATCCTCGCCGTGGGCCTGCTGCTCGGCGCCGCCTTCGCCGGGCAGGCCCTCGGCCTGGTGATCGGGGCGAAGCTGCACCTGGCGATCCCCGGACCGGGCCGCTCCCTGGACCGGGCGGGGGGCGCGGTCGCCGGGGTCGTCGGCGTGCTGGTCGCCGTGTGGTTCCTGCTGCCGGCGATGGCCGACGTGCCCGGGACCATGGCCCGCCAGGCCCGCACGTCGACCGTGGCCGGCCTGATCGATCAGCTCGCCCCCCCGCCCCCCGACACCCTCCAGGCGCTGCGCCGCCTCGTCGGCGAGGCCGACTTCCCACAGGTGTTCCGGGGCTTCCAGGCCGCGCCCGACGTGGGTCCGCCGCCCGAGGACACCGGCCTGCCGCCGGACGTGATCGAGCGGGTGACGGCGTCGACGATGAAGGTCGAGGGCCGGGCGTGCAACCGGATCCAGGAGGGCAGCGGGTTCCTGGCGGGGCCGGGCGTGGTGGTCACCAACGCCCACGTCGTGGCCGGCCACGAGCGCACCGAGATCATCCGCCCCGACGGTCAGCGCGTGCAGGGGGTCGTGACCGTGTTCGACCCCGACCGCGACCTCGCGGTCGTGCGGGTGCCCGAGGGCCTGGCGCCGCCGCTGCCGCTGGGCGAGGGCGCCGTGGGCGTGGCGGGCGCGGTGTTCGGCTACCCCGGCGGGGGACCGCTGCGGATCGCCCCGTTCGAGATCCGCCAGGAGATCGACGCCGTCGGCCGCGACATCTACGACCGCAGCGACACCCGGCGGCGGGTGTTCGTGCTGGCGTCCGCGCTGCGACCCGGCGACTCGGGCGCCGCGCTGGTGAACCAGGCGGGTGTGGTGGTGGGCGTGGCCTTCGCCATCGCACCCGACCGGCCGGGGGTGAGCTACGCCGTGACCCACACCGAGCTCGGCGCCGTGCTCGCCGGCGACCTGAACACGCCCGCCGACACCGGCCCCTGCCTCCGCTGAGCATCGCCCGTTCCCGGGGCGGCCCCGTCACCTGATCGTCACTTGACGTTCCGTCCGCTGGTGCGGACAGTGCACCGCGACGGTGGTGGGCGGCGGGCGGGAGGTGGCGATGGCAGGCGGGCGGTGGATGGCGGGGCGCCCGCACGACCCCGGCGGGGTCGGGCCCGGGCGAGGCAGGTGGGCGCGACGGGGGACCCGGGACGGCACGGGGGCTGGATCGCGCCTCGCCCGGCGGCGGGCGGCGCTCGCGGCGGTGGCCGCCGCCGCCGCGCTCGTGGTGCCGGCAGGCGACGGGGCCGGCGCCGCCTTCCGGCCGACCGGCGTGGGCGACCTGCCGGGGCCCCACCAGGGCACGACCCAGGCCGTCGTCGCCCTCACCTTCGACGACGGGCCCCACCCGGTCTGGACGCCGGCGGTGCTCGACGTGCTCGACCGCTACGGCGTGCCCGCCACGTTCTTCCCGATCGGCAGCCTCGCCGAGCGCCACCCCGACATCGTGCGCCGGGTCGTGGCCGAGGGCCACGCCCTGGGCAACCACACCTGGAGCCACCGGGACCTGACCCGGCTGCCGGCGGGCGCGTGGCCGGGCGAGGTCGACCGCGCCACCCGGCACCTGGCGGCGCTCGCCGGCCAGCCCGTGACCTGCCTGCGCCCGCCGTTCGGGGCGACGAGCGCCGGCGTGCGCTCCCAGCTCGCCGCCCGCGGGCTGACCGAGGCGCTCTGGACCCACGACACCCGGGACTTCCGTCGGCCCGGGGTGGACGTCATCGTCACGGAAGCCCTGCGCGACCTGCGGCCGGGTTCGGTGATCCTGTTCCACGACGGTCCCGGGGACCGCAGCCAGACCGTGGCGGCACTACCGCGCGTCATCGAGGGCATCCGGGCCCGCGGGTTCCGGATCGTGCCGGTCTGCGGGACCGCCGCCCGGGGCCCGGAGCGCCCGGCGGTCGCGCCGTTCGGCCCGGTGGGCGTGGGCGACCGCAGCGCGGGGGTGGTGTCGGCCGGCCGGCTGGTGGGGATGGCGGCGTCACCGTCGGGCCGGGGGTACTGGCTGGCGGCCGCCGACGGCGGCGTGTTCACCTACGGGGACGCCGCCTTCCACGGCTCCGCCGGCGGCCTCCGCCTCGCCGCCCCCGTCGTGGGCATCGCCGCCACCCCCACCGGGCGCGGGTACCGGCTGGCGGCCGCCGACGGCGGGGTGTTCACCTACGGCGACGCCGCCTACCGGGGTGGCCTCGGGCACGTGCAGCTGAACGCCCCGATCGTGGGCATCGCCTCCACGCCGGGCGGCGGGGGCTACTGGCTCGTGGGGGCCGACGGCGGCGTGTTCACCTACGGGGACGCCACCTTCCACGGCAGCCTCGGCCACGTCCGCCTCGCCGCACCCATCGTCGGCGTCGCCACCACACCGACCGGCCGCGGCTACTGGCTGGCGGCTGCGGACGGCGGGGTCTTCACCTTCGGGGACGCTCGCTTCCACGGCAGCCTCGGCCACGTCCGCCTCGCCGCACCCATCGTGGGCATCGCCGCCACACCTCCTGGGTGGCGGGAGGGGTCGGGCGGGGGGTACTGGCTGGCCGGCGCCGACGGCGGCGTCTTCACCTTCGGGGATGCGCCGTTCCAGGGCTCCCGTGCCGGCTCCGGGGTGAGCCATCGCGCCATCATCCCCTCACCCCAGGGCGGCTACTGGCTCCTCGGCGCCCGCCCCGCCTGACCGGCGCACCACCTCGACCGTTCTGGGTACGCCAGGTTTCGCCATCGTGGAACCGGCGCGTACCAGAACGGGGAACGCGGCGTTCTGGGTACGCCAGGTTTCGCCATCGTGGAACCGGCGCGTACCAGAACGGGGAACGCGGCGTTCTGGGTACGCCAGGTCTCGCCATCGTGGAACCGGCGCGTACCAGAACCGGGAACGCGGCGTTCTGGGTACGCCAGGTTTCGCCATCGTGGAACCGGCGCGTACCAGAACGGGGAGGGGAGGACGCGGGGCGCGGCGAGCGGCGGACGAGCGCGACGGGGGCCGGACGCGCAGGAACCCCCGGCGGAGCGGGGGTTCCCGGCGCGCAGCCGGCCCGAGGGGGGAGCGGGCGCTGCGGGTCGAGTGGCCGGTCAGTCGACCTCGATGAAGATGCACTCGCCGGGGCACTCCTCGGCGGACTCGATGACCGCCTCCTCCTGCCCGGCGGGCACGTTGGCGAGGCCCTCGGCGCCGCCGGGGTCGCTGAAGACCTTGTCACCCTCCTTGACGTAGGCCAAGCCGTCGTCGAGGAGCGTGAACACGTCAGGAGCGATCTCCTCGCACAGGCCGTCACCCGTGCAGAGATCCTGGTCGATCCAGACCTTCATGCCCATGCGGCTGCACCCTTCCTTCGTGCTCGGTTCCCGGTGGCTCCGGGGTGGTCGATCTCGCTCTTTCAATTTACCCGGTACCGACGGGGGAAACCCAACTTTGCCGTGAGACGTCCGGCACGTCCCCCGGCACGTCGCAGGCACGGCTCCGCCCGCTCGGTGGGACACCGGTGTATCGTCGCCGATGAGGGCGACCAGGAGGTGGCCTCGGTGGCAGATGCGGAGACCGAACGACGACTCGCCGAGCAGGAGAGCGAGCTGGCCGAGCTGCGCCAGCACGCCAAGGTGCTCGAGGAGGAGGTCGTCTCGCTGCGCCGGCGGCTCCAGGAGGCGCCCAAGCGGGTGCGCACCCTCGAGGAGCGCCTGCTCGAGACGAAGGGCCAGCTCGCCCAGGCCGTCTCGCAGAACGAGAAGCTGACCTACACGCTGCGTGAGGCCCGCGAGCACATCGCCGCGCTGCGCGAGGAGGTCGAGAAGCTCACCCAGCCGCCCGCCGCCTACGGCACCCTCATCGGCCACAACGACGACGGCTCGGTCGACGTGTTCTCCGGCGGCCGCAAGATGCGGGTGGCCGTGCACCCCGACCTCACCGAGGCCGACCTGCCCCGGGGGGCCGAGGTCGTGCTGAACGAGTCGCTCAACGTCGTGCTCGCCCGGTCCGCCGAGCGAGCCGGCGAGGTCGTGGTCCTCAAGGAGGTCATGAACGGCCAGAACCGGGCGATCATCGTGGGACGGGCCGACGAGGAGCGCGTCGTCGAGCTCAGCGACGCGCTCGTCGGCACGCCCCTGCGCGCCGGCGACCACGTGCTGATGGACCCCCGGTCGGGGCTGCTGCTCGAGCGCCTGCCCCGGCCCGAGGTCGAAGAGCTCGTGCTCGAGGAGGTCCCCGACATCGCCTACGCCGACGTGGGCGGCCTCGACGACCAGATCGAGCAGATCATCGACGCCGTCGAGCTGCCCTTCGTGCACCAGGCGCTCTTCGCCGAGTACCGGCTGCCCGCGCCCAAGGGCATCCTGCTGTACGGCCCGCCCGGCTGCGGCAAGACGCTCATCGCCAAGGCCGTGGCCAACTCCCTGGCCAAGAAGGTGGCCGAGGTGTCGGGCGACGCCAACGCCCGCAGCTTCTTCCTCAACATCAAGGGCCCCGAGCTGCTCAACAAGTACGTGGGGGAGACCGAGCGCCAGATCCGCCTGGTCTTCCAGCGGGCCCGGGAGAAGTCCGAGGAAGGCTGGCCCGTCATCGTGTTCTTCGACGAGATGGACTCGCTGTTCCGCACCCGGGGCACGGGCATCAGCTCCGACATGGAGTCCACCATCGTCCCGCAGCTCCTCGCCGAGATCGATGGCGTCGAGGCGCTGAAGAACGTCATCGTCATCGGCGCGTCCAACCGTGAGGACCTGATCGACCCCGCCATCCTGCGACCGGGCCGGCTCGACGTGAAGATCAAGATCGAGCGGCCCGACGAGGAGGCCGCCGCCCAGATCTTCGCCCGCTACCTCACCCCCGACCTGCCCATCGACGCCGGCGAGGTGGCCACGCTCGGCGGCGGCGACCCGGGCAAGGCGGTGCAGGCGATGATCGAGCAGACCGTCGCCGAGATGTACAAGACCGACGACCGGAACCGGTTCCTCGAGGTCACCTACCAGAACGGCGACAAGGAGGTCCTGTTCTTCAAGGACTTCTCCTCGGGCGCCATGATCGAGAACATCGTGCGCCGCGCGAAGAAGCTCGCCATCAAGCGCCAGATCGCGGGCGGGGCCGTCGGCATCCGCACCGACGACCTCGTCGCCTCGATCCACCAGGAGTACAAGGAGCACGAGGACCTGCCCAACACGACCAACCCGGACGACTGGGCGAAGATCTCGGGGAAGAAGGGCGAGCGGATCGTCTACGTGCGCACCCTCATCACCAGCGGCGAGGAGGAGGCCCACGGCGGCCGGTCCATCGAACGGGTGGCGACCGGCCAGTACCTGTGAGCCTGTAGCGTCGCGAGCGTGGCGATCCGCAAGGTCCTGGGCATCGAGACGGAGTACGGGATCGTGCTGCGCGGCGCCGGCGAGTCGAACCCGATCGCCGCGTCGTCGCTCCTGATCAACGCCTACGTGTCCGCGTCCGGGCAGTCGGGCGCCCGCGAGCCCGAGGCGAAGGTGGGCTGGGACTTCGAGGACGAGACCCCCGGCAAGGACGCCCGCGGCTTCGCTGCCGAGGGCGCGCTCGCGCCCGAGGTCGAGACGCACCTGGTGAACGTCGTGCTCACCAACGGCGCCCGCTACTACGTCGATCACGCCCACCCCGAGCTGTCGGTGCCCGAGTGCGCCACCGTGGACGAGGCCGTCACCTACGACCGGGCGGGCGAGGAGATCCTCGTCCGCTCCATGGCAGCGGCCCGCAGCCTGCTCGCCCCCGACCAGGAGATCGTGGTCTACAAGAACAACTCCGACGGCAAGGGCAACTCCTACGGCTGCCACGAGAACTACCTCGTCGACCGGGCGGTGCCGTTCTCTCGCATCGTCACCCACGTGCTGCCGCACTTCGTCACCCGCCAGATCTTCACGGGGTCCGGGAAGGTGGGCTCCGAGGCGACCGGCGCGACCAACGACGAGGTGCCCTACCAGCTCACGCAGCGGGCCGACTTCTTCGAGGAGGAGGTCGGGCTCGAGACCACGCTGAAGCGCCCCATCGTCAACACCCGCGACGAACCCCACGCGGACGCCCAGAAGTACCGGCGCCTGCACGTCATCGTGGGCGACGCCAACATGGCCGAGGTCGCCACGTTCCTGAAGCTCGGGACCACCGCGATCGTCCTGGCGATGATCGAGGACGACGAGCTGCCCCGTGAGCTCACGCCCGCCGCCCCGGTGGCGGCGATCCGCGCCGTGTCCCACGACCTGACCCTGCGCCGGCCCATCGAGCTGGCCGACGGAAGCACCATGACCGCGCTCGAGATCCAGTGGGAGTACTACGACCGGGCCCGCAAGTACGCCGAGGCCCACGGCCTCGAGGACGCCGTGGGCGAAGCGGTCGGCGCCGAGGTCCTCCGCCGCTGGGAGGAGGTGCTGACCGGCCTCGAGTCCGACCCGGCGAGCGTGGCCGGCCAGGTCGACTGGGTGGCCAAGCACCGCCTGCTCGACGCCTACGCCGCCCGCCACGGGCTCGACTGGGGCGACGCCCGGCTCGCGGCCATGGCGCTGCAGTACCACGACCTGCGGCCCGAGCGCTGCCTGGCCCGCCGGGTCGGGCTCGAGCGGATCACCACCGACGCGGCTGTCGAGACGGCCGTCAGCGAACCGCCACCCTCGACCCGGGCCTACTTCCGGGGCAAGTGCCTGCAGCGGTGGGCGAGCAGCATCGTGGCCGCCAACTGGGACTCGCTGGTGTTCGACATCGGCGGCGACCCGCTCCGGCGGGTCCCGATGATGGAACCCCTGCGGGGAACCGCCGCGCATGTCGATACGTTGTTGGAGGAGTGCGCGACGCCCGCCGAGCTGCTGGAACGGCTGGGCTCGTAGCAGGTACGCGAGCGACGAGGTGATGCAGCACCATGGCCGAACGAGAGCAGAAGAAGAAGCAAGCCCCCGCCCGCCAGGACGAGGTCGTCGAGGACGCCCCCGTCAAGTCCGAGCAGGGCGAGAAGATCAAGGCCGAGATCGACGATCTCCTGGACGAGATCGACGACGTGCTCGAGACCAACGCCGAGGACTTCGTGCGCTCATACGTGCAGAAGGGCGGACAGTAGGGTCCGCTGGCCGCCCCGCTCCCCGCAACCCCCCGCCGGCAGGCGGCGTTGTCGAACCGCCGGGACTGAGCGCCGGGACGGGCGGCTAGCCTCGCCGGCGATGGCTTTCCCGTTCTTCACCCCGGGCGACGACCCCGGTCCGAGCTTCGCCGAGCTCCTCCGGCGCACCGGTGCGGCCCCCCCCGACCCCGCCGGCGGGTCCCGGCCGACCACCCACGCCCACGGTACCTCGCCGTTGCCGCTCACCCACGGCACCACGGTGGTCGCGGTCCGCTACGCCGACGGCGTGGTGATGGCCGGCGACCGCCGGGCGACCTCGGGCCACCTGATCGCCCACCGCACGATGGAGAAGGTGTTCCCCGCCGACGCCCACTCGGGCGTCGCCATCGCCGGGGCGGCCGGGCCCGCGGTCGAGATGGTGCGCCTGTTCCAGCTGCAGCTCGAGCACTACGAGAAGGTCGAGGGGACGGCGCTCAGCCTGGAGGGCAAGGCCAACCAGCTCTCCCAGATGATGCGCAGCCACCTGCCCGCCGCCCTGCAGGGCTTCGTGGTCATACCCCTGTTCGCCGGCTACGACCTGCGCCGGGGCCAGGGGCGCCTGTTCCAGTACGACGTCACCGGCGGCCGCTACGAGGAGCAGAACTTCGCCACCACCGGCTCGGGCAGCCTGCACGCCGGCACGGTCATCAAGCTGGGCTGGCGCGCCGACCTGTCCCGCGACGACGCCATCGACCTGTTGATCAAGGCGTTGTTCCAGGCCGCCGACGAGGACTCCGCCACCGGTGGCCCCGACCTGGTGCGGGGCATCTACCCCACGATGGCGACGATCACGGAGCGGGGCTTCGAGCACCTCGAGGAGTCCGAGGTGGCCGCTCGCTTCCGGGCGCTGGTCGACGACCTGTCGACGCCGGAGAGCCCCACGGCGCACGGCGCGACCCCGACGATGGGCCTCGGCCCCCACGGCGAGGGCTGACCGATGGCCATGCCCTTCTACGTCGCACCCGAGCAGGTGATGAAGGACCGGGCCGACTACGCCCGCAAGGGCATCGCCCGGGGCCGCAGCCTGGCCGCGCTCATCTACGCCGACGGCGTGCTGATCTGCGCCGAGAACACCTCCAGCACGCTGCGGAAGGTGAGCGAGATCTACGACCGCATCGCCTTCGCCGGGGTCGGCAAGTACAACGAGTTCGACCAGCTGCGGATCGCCGGGGTGCGCGCCGCGGATCTCAAGGGCTACACGTTCAGCCGCGAGGACGTCGACGCCCGCAGCCTCGCCAACCAGTACGCCCAGATCCTCGGCCAGGTCTTCACCCACGAGATGAAGCCCATGGAGGTCGAGATCCTCGTGGCCGAGGTCGGCGTCGACGGGGCGCCCGACCAGCTGTTCCACATCCTCTACGACGGCACCGTCGTGGACGAGGCCGACTTCACCGTGCTCGGGGGCGAGGCCGAGACCATCGCCGAGCGCCTCCAGGGAGCGTGGCAGGCGGGCATGGCCCGCGACGACGCGCTGCGGGCGGCGGTCAGCGCCCTCGCGGGCCCCGACCGGACCCTGACCAGCGCCGAGCTCGAGGTCGCCGTGCTCGACCGGGGCAACGGCCGCCGGGCCTTCCGGCGCCTCACCGACGCCGAGATCGACGCCGCCCTCGGTGCCCCTGCCGGCGCCGGCGGCGCCAGCGGCGACGGCTGACCCAAAGACGTTCGCGCCCTCGGCGCGACCCGGTCAGGGCAGGAGCTGGCCGGCGGCGGCGCGCACGACGTCGGACAGGCTCGCTGCGAACGGCAGCAGCATGAAGGTGAGCACGACGACGGCGACGGCGACCTGCCAGCGGGGCCGGCGCGGCTCCCAGCCGGCGTCGTCGCGCGCGAGCTCGACCTCGACGGCGGCAACGGCGTCGTCGGCTGGCTCGCCGGCCGCGGCGGCGTCGAGGGCCGCCTCGTCGATGGCGAGGGCCTCGAACACGGCGTCGACCTCGTCGGCGAGCAGCACCTCCGACGCCGCCGCCAGCTGCGGCTCGGGCACCAGCACGGCCACCTCGCCGAGCGGGTAGGGGCCGTCGACCGCTCCCTGGAGCCGGCTGGCGATGCCTTCGGACTCGAGCCGGGCGGCCAGCACGCGGGCCTGGAACAGATCGGTCACACGGACGAGGGGGACGAGGCGGGCGCGCGACACCGCCCCCACGCTACCGCCGGGAGCGGCGGCCGGCCCGGCGCGGCGCCGTCGCGCCGGTACCGTGGCCGGGGAGGGACGATGGTGCCGACGGCCAGCGGACGGAGGGCGGCGGGCGCGCCCGGCGCCCCGCGGTCCCGGCTCGCGGCCGGCGGCGTCGCCGGACTGGTGGCCCTCGCCCTCGGCCTGGTCCTCGCCGTCCTGGTGCGCGACGCCGGCGAACGTGGGGGGTCGCCGCCGGCCGGCGAGGCCCGCGACCGCCTGCGGGTGCCGCCCCGCGGTGAGGCCGTCGCCGAGGTGCTCGACGACGGCACACCCGTGTTCGTCGTGCACGCCCGGGCCGGGGACGTGTACGTGGTGGTCGCCGGGCTCGGCGCGGCCGGTGCCGGGCCCCGCAGCATCGACGAGGCGACGGTCGGGTGGTGCCCCCGGGCCCGGACCTTCGAGGACCCCGCCGCCGGCCACCTCTTCGACGCCCGGGGCCGGCCGCTCGGGGGCCATCCACCGGGTGGTCTGCCCCAGCTCCCTGTCGAGCGGCTCGACGAGCGCACCATCGCCGTGGGGCCGGGACCGGCCGTGCCCGCGGACGCCCGGCGGCCGGGCCAGCCGACCGGCCGGCCGTGCCTCGACGAGCCTCACCTGCTGGTCGTGCACGACGAGCTCGTCGTGCGCGCCTCGGGCTGAGCGGGCGTGGGGGGAGGGCCGGCGGTGGCTCCTGCTCGGACCGGGGACCGGTACCGTGGTGGCGGCATGGACCGGCGCATCTACGGGCTCGAGAACGAGTACGGGGTGACCTGCACCCTGCGCGGCCAGCGCCGGCTGAGCCCCGACGAGGTCGCCCGGTACCTGTTCCGCCGGGTCGTGTCCTGGGGGCGCAGCAGCAACGTGTTCCTCGCCAACGGCGCCCGGCTCTACCTCGACGTGGGCTCGCACCCCGAGTACGCCACCCCCGAGTGCGACTCGGTCTACGACCTGGTCGCCCACGACAAGGCGGGGGAGCGGTGGCTCGAGGCGCTGCTCCGCCAGGCCGAGCAGCGACTGCGGGAGGAGGGCATCCGGGGCGTCATCTACCTGTTCAAGAACAACACCGACTCGGCCGGGAACTCCTACGGCTGCCACGAGAACTACCTGACGAGCCGCCGGGACGACTTCGCCCACTACTCCGAGCACCTGATCCCGTTCCTCGTCAGCCGGCAGATCTACGCCGGTGCCGGCAAGGTGCTGCAGACCGCCCGGGGGGCCATGTACTGCATCAGCCAGCGGGCCGAGCACATCTGGGAGGGCGTCTCGTCGGCCACGACCCGCTCCCGGCCGATCATCAACACCCGCGACGAGCCCCACGCCGACGCCGAGCGGTACCGCCGCCTGCACGTCATCGTGGGCGACTCGAACATGAGCGAGTACGCCACGTTCCTCAAGGTCGGCGCCGTCGGGATCCTCCTGCGGATGCTGGAGGAGCAGTCGGTCGTGCTGCGCGACATGACGCTCGAGAACCCCATCCGGGCCATCCGCGAGATCAGCCACGACATGACCTGCCGGCGCCGGGTCCGGCTCGCCAACGGCCGCGAGCTGTCGGCCCTCGACATCCAGAGCGAGTACCTGAACCGGGCGCTGCGCTACGCCGAGACCCGGGGCCTCAGCCCCCTCGAGGAGCAGGCCCTCGGCATGTGGGAGCACTGCGTGACCGGGCTCGAGAAGGACCCCCTGTCGCTGTCCCGCGAGTGCGACTGGGTCGCCAAGTACCACCTGATCGAGGCGTACCGCGAGCGTCACGACCTGCCGCTCAGCCACCCCCGGATCGCCCTCATGGACCTGCAGTACCACGACGTGAACCGCGACCGGGGGCTGTTCTACCGGCTCCAGGACCGGGGGATGGTCGACCGGGTCTGCACCGACGAGGCCATCGACGACGCCGTCGAGAACCCGCCCCAGACCACCCGGGCCCGCCTGCGGGGCGAGTTCATCAAGCGGGCCAAGGAGCGCAAGCGGGACTACACCGTCGACTGGGTGCACCTGAAGCTCAACGACCAGGCCCAGAAGACCGTGCTCTGCAAGGACCCGTTCCGGGCGCGCGACGAGCGGGTCGAGCGCCTCATCGCCTCGCTGTAGGGCGCGGGGCCAGGGACGCCGGCGTGCCCGTGTTCCGCAGCGGGACGGTGGTGGCGGAGCTCTCCGCCCGTCCCGGGCTCCAGCGGGTCACCGTCGAGCTGGGCGACGGCCCCGAGCGGGCCTACGTGCTCACCGAGCTCACCGGGCCCGTCGAGGTGGGCGACCCCGTCGTGGTGAACACCACGGCCGTCGAGCTCGGACTGGGCTCGGGAGGCTGGCACGTCGTGCACTGGAACCTCGCCCGTCGCGAGTGGCGGCAACCGGGGCCCGGCCACATCATAAAGCTGCGCTACACCAGCCTGCAGGTCGACACGGGCGCCGCCGAGGAGCTGCGGGCCGAGGTGCTCGTCGACGCCGACGACCTCGACGGCATGCCGGTGGTGGCCTGCGGCCTGCACAGCCAGGTGGCCCCCGTGGCCGCCGCCTTCGCCGAGGAGAGCGGCGGGCGCCGGCTCGCCTACGTCATGACCGACGGCGCCGCCCTGCCCCTCGCCCTGTCCGACGCCGTCGCCGACCTGCGCACGGCGGGCCTCCTGGCCGGGACGGTCACCGCCGGCCACGCCTTCGGGGGCGACCACGAGGCCGTCACCCTCCCCTCCGCTCTGCTCGTCGCCCGCCACGTGCTCGCGGCCGACGCCGCCGTCGTCGCCATGGGCCCCGGCGTGGTCGGCACCGCCACCCGCTTCGGGTTCACCGCGACCGAGGTGGGCGCCGCCCTCGACGCCACCGACCTGCTCGGCGGCGTCCCGGTCGCCGCCCTGCGCGTCTCCACCGCCGACCCCCGGCTCCGCCACCAGGGCGTGAGCCACCACACTCGCACGACGCTGAGCGCCCTGACGCGGGCTCGGGCGCTGCTCGCCATGCCCGACGGCCCCTTCGCCGACCGCATCCGGAGCGATCTCGAGGCCGACGGCCTCACCGACCGCCACCAGCTGCACCGGGTGCCGGTGCCCGACGTGCCCGCCCTGCTCGCCGGGCACGGCATCGAGATCAGCTCGATGGGCCGCAGCGCCGACGACGACCCCGTGTTCTGGATGGCCGCGGCCGCCGCCGGCGTCCTGGCCGCCCGCCGCCTCCGTTGACCGCCGGCGCGGAAGCGGCCGGACCAGGCGATACCCTCGCAGCACCGTGGACGAGCCCCGCACCAGCCCGCCCCCCGCCGCGGCGGCCGAGGAACGCCCCGCCTGGGAGGACCTGCCCTACGCCGACGAGTCCGTCGACGGCGGTGACGGCTCACCGGGCTCGGGTCTGCGCTCGCTCGTCGAGTGGGCGGCGATCATCGTCGGCGCCTTCGCCGTCGCCCTCGTCGTCAAGGCGTTCCTCCTCCAGGCGTTCTTCATCCCGTCACCGTCCATGGAGCCGACCCTGGCGGTGGGCGACCGGGTGCTGGTGAACAAGCTCGCCTACCGGATCGGCGACATCGGGCGGGGCGACCTCGTCGTGTTCGAGCGCCCGCCCAGCGAACCCGAGAGCGACGTCAACGACCTCATCAAGCGGGTCATCGCCTTCGGCGGCGAGACCATCGAGGCGCGCGACGGGCGGGTGCTCGTCGACGGCCGGCCGTTGCGCGAGCCCTACCTGCCCCCCGGCACCGTCACCGGCGACCTCCCCGCCCAGACCGTCCCCGAGGGGCACCTGTTCGTGCTGGGCGACAACCGGGGCGACTCCCGCGACAGCCGCCGCTTCGGCCCCATCGACGAGGATCTCGTGGTCGGCCGCGCCTTCGTGCGCATCTGGCCGCCCGGCAGCATCGGCCGCCTCTGACCGCCCGCAGGTCGATCAGCCGCCGCTCGACGCCCCGGCGATGCGGTGGATGACGGCCATCATGCGGTCGACGTGGTCGCTGAACACCCCGTCGCAGCCGATCCAGACGAGCTCCAGCACCTGCCGGTCGTACTGCGCGTCCCAGCCGAGCGCGTAGCGGTCGAACCGGTGGAAGAGCGACGTGAGCCCGCCGGTCCAGTCGGTCCAGTGGAGGTTCACGGCGTCGATCCCCGCGTCGCGCAGGGTGGCGGCCCGGCGCTCGGGCCCCTCCCGGATGCGCCGCAGCCGGGTCGAGTCGACCAGGCGCACGTCGTCGGACAGGCCCCGCCACCGGGCGACCTGCTCCCACTCGGGGTGGCACAGCCACAGGTTCCCCAGCGCGTCGCCCCCCGCGGACCGGGCCGTGGCCACCACCGCCTCGGCCGCCGCGGGGTCCTTCACGTCGAGCGAGACCGCCAGCGCGGTGCCGCAGGCGTCGTAGAGCTCGGCGAGGGCTGGGATGTGGTCGGGCAGGGCGGCACGGTCGAGCTCGGCGATCGGGCGCTTCCGCAGGCCGGCGCGCACCACGCCGTCGTGGTCGAGGACGGGCTCACCGTCGGCGGTGAGCCACACGTCGCTCTCCAGGCCGGTCGCCCCCAGGCGCACGGCCAGCCGGAACGCCTCGAGCGTGTTCTCCGGGGCATGCGCCCGCGCGCCCCGGTGGGCGAAGCCGATGGGCGGGTCGATCAGCGACGGGAGCCGGACGGGCACCCCGCCATCATGGTGCAGCCGCTCACGCCGCCGGGGCGTCCTTGGGGAGGCTGAAGGCGAAGCGGCTGCCCACGCCCAGGCGGCTCTCGCACCAGATGCGCCCGCCGTGCGCCTCGATGATGCGCCGGGCGATGTACAGACCCAGACCCGTGCCGCCCTGGGCCCGGGTGCCGGACCCGTCGAGCTGGCGGAACCGCTCGAACAGGCGGGGGATGTCGCCCGAGAAGATGCCGGGGCCGCTGTCGGTGACGGCGACCTCGACCTCGCCCTCGCGCTCGATGACGTCGATGAACACCTGCTCCTCGGAGTACTTGAGGGCGTTGTCGACCAGGTGGAACAGCACGTGGCCGATCTTGGCGGCGTCGAACGCCGCGGCCAGCGGGCGGCGTGGCCGGCGCACCACGATGCGGTCGCCGGCGAGGAGGGCGACGAGCTCGCCGATGTCGTCCTGCTCGATCCGCAGCGACGCCTGCCCCCGCTCCACGGCGGCGACGAACAGCAGGTCCTCGATGAGCCGCTCGAGGCGGTCGACGTTGCGACCAAGGGCGTCGACGGCGCGGGCCCGGGCCGGCTCCTCGATGGCCGCACCCCGCCGTTCCAGGGTCCGCACCGCGCCCCGGACGATCGTGAGCGGGGTCCGCAGCTCGTGGCCGATGACGGCGAGGAAGTCCTCCTTGATCTGCTCGATCTCGCGCTGGCGGGTCAGGTCGTCGAGCACGAGGACGCGACCGAGGCTGCGGCCCTCGGCCCCCCTCACGGTGCGGGCGACCGCCCGGTAGACGCGCAGCCCGTCGGTGCCCAGCGCCACCTCGAGGCTGCCGTGGCGCTCGCCGGTGAGCAGCTCCTCGAGCGGGACGTTGCCGAGGCGGCCCCGCACGGGCTGGCCGACCTCGAACGTCTCGGAGAGGTGGAACAGCTCGGCCGCCGCGCTGTTCACCAGGGCGAAGTCGCCGCGCTCGTCGGCCACGAGCACAGGGGAGAGCATCGACTGCACGACGGTTGCGACCTGGTCCCGGCTGGCGCGCAGCTCCCGCCGCAGCCAGGCGGTGTGCAGGAGCGCGCCGGCATGGCGGGCGAAGGCCTCCAGCATCGCCCGGCGCGCGGCGTCGGGCGACTCGCCGAGCAGCAGGACCAGGCACCCCGCGGAGGAGCCGCCGGCCCGCAGCGGCAGGGCGACCACGGTCTCCAGGCCGCCGGCGAGGGCGGCGGCGACGGCGCTGTCGGGCCGCTCCACCTGGAGCACCGGCGCCGCGAGCAGGGCGCGCACCTCGGCGCGGCCCACGGCCCGGGCGAGGCGCCCCCGGTCGATCCGCCGGGCGAACAGGATCCGGGCGGTGGAGCCCTCGACGGTGGCGGCGAAGCCCGCCTGGGCCGCGAACAGGGCCTCGGCGGCCTCGAAGAGGCGCTCGAGCACCGAGGCGTGGTCCTGCTCCAGCGCGGCGCGGCTGAGGGCGTCGAGCAGCTCGGCGGCGCCTACGGTGGGGGTGACGGCACGCCGGGAGAGCACGATCGACGCGCAGTCGGCGAACAGGGCGAGCCCGCCGGGCTCGAGCTGGCGGAGCTCGCCGCTCACGGCGAGCGCCCCGACCACGCGGGTTCCGGCCCGGATGGGTTCGGCGACGGCGGACGCCCGCTCGCCGTTGCTGCGCCGGGCCAGGCGACCGGTCGTCACCGCCGCGTCGGCCGCGGCCACGGCGCTGGCGGGGACGTCAGGCGTGGCCGCCAGCGGGAGGCTCGTGCCGTCCACGACCCCCACGAGCACGCCGTGCCGGCCGCGCCCGGCGTCCACCGCCCCCACGACCACCTGGTGCAGCAGCCGGCCGGGGTCGGCCCCCGACGCGATGCCCCGCAGCACCCGCTGCAGGTGGACGTCGGCCGAGCGGGCGCGCCCGTTCAGCTCCGGGGACGGGCGCGCGTTGGCCAGCACGAGAGGTCTATCGGCTGTCCGCTCCGTCACACTTGAGGCACCCGGACGTCAGAGGGGAAACCGATCCTCAAGCCCCGCCCACCCCCCGCCGATGGAACTGCTGGAGGGAAGGAGGACCCCCGATGGCAACGATCCGTGCGAGCTGCCCTGACTGCGGCGACGTCGAGCTCACGACGGCCGATGTCCAGGTGCGCGTGTGCGCCGACGACAACCAGGGCTCGTACGTGTTCCGCTGCCCGGAGTGCACCATGGCGGTCATCAAGGACGCCGAGCAGCGCATCGTCGACCTGCTGGTCTCCTCGGGCGTGCGCCTCTCGGTCTGGCGGCTCCCCGCCGAGCTGCAGGAGCGCCCCACCTCGCTCCCGGACCTCACCCACGACGACCTGCTCGACTTCCACGAGCTGCTGCACCGCAACGACGCCTGGTTCGCCCGGCTCGCCGCCATGGTCACCCGCTGACCGGCCGGTAGGGTGACCGGCGTGGAGCTGGTCTGGACGATCCCCGCGCTGGCGGCCGTCGCCGGCGTGGCCGTCCTGCTGGTCCTGGGACGGCGGCTCGGCGCCGACGTCGACGGCCTGCGCGACGCCCTGGAGCGGGTCGGTGACGTGCGGACCGCCGCCGTCGAGGTGCGGCGCGAGGTCGACGAGACCCGCGCTGCCCTGGCGGCGCTGCGCCACCGCTCCTAGGGCCCACCGGTAGGCTGGGGGGATGCCCGCCGCGCCCGAGCTGCTGGTGATCCTCTTCGTCGCGCTCATCGTGCTGGGGCCCAAGAAGCTCCCCGAGGTGGCGCGCCAGGTCGGGCGCGTGATGGGCGAGCTCCGGCGCATGAACGCCAGCTTCCAGGCCGAGCTGCGCGACGCCCTGAAGGAGCCCGTCGACGGCACCCCCGCAAGGGGCCCCACCGCCGCCGGCGGGGACACCGCCGGCCGCACCACCAGGCCGCCGCTGGCCTCGGCGCCCGACGCCGCCGCCGAAGCCGCCCGGCACGCCGAGCCGCCGGCGGGCAACGGGCGCGGCGGCAGAGACGGCCAGGGGTCGTCGCCCTCCTGATGGCGATCCGCGACCACGACAGCCACGCGCACACCGTGGGCGACGGCTCCGGGGACCCGCTCGAGGGCGGCCGGATGACGCTCATCGAGCACCTCACCGAGCTGCGCAACCGGGTGGTCATCGCCGTCGTCGCCGTGGCGATCGGCGGCGTCGCCGGCTTCGTGCTCTACAACCCGGTGCTGAGCGTGCTGATCGACCCCTACTGCGACATCCTGCCGCCCGACCGGGCCTGCCGGCTCATCATCACCGACCCGCTCGAGGCGTTCTCGATCCGCATCAAGATGGCGGCCTACGTCGGGCTCGTCCTGGCCTCGCCCGTCGTGCTGTGGCAGATCTGGCGGTTCGTCACGCCGGGCCTGTACCCGAACGAGAAGCGCTACGCCGTGCCGTTCGTGGCCAGCGCCGTGGTGCTGTTCCTGCTCGGCGCGGTGCTGGCGTTCCTCACGTTCCCCCGGGCGCTCGACTTCCTCGTCGCCATGGGCGGCCAGCAGCTCGAGACCTTCTACACGCCCGGCCGCTACATCGGGCTGATCACGTTCATGATGCTGGCGTTCGGGGTCGCGTTCCAGTTCCCGATCCTGCTGATCTTCCTGCAGCTGGCGGGCATCCTGCGGCCCGAGCAGCTCGCCGGCTTCCGGCGCTACGCCATCGTGCTGATCTTCATCGCCACCGCCATCCTGACCCCGAGCGGCGACCCGTTCACCCTCACGGCGCTGGCCATCCCGCTGTGCCTCTTCTACGAAGGCACGATCCTCATCGGCAAGCTGCGACTCCGCCGTCAGCGCCGCCGCCAGCGCGCCGCCGCCCGGTGACGCCCGCGGCCCCCCGGGCGCCAGCCGGCCCGCCCGAGTACCCGTTCGCGCTCGACGACTTCCAGCGCCGGGCCATCGCCGGCATCGACGCCGGCCAGTCGGTGCTCGTGGCCGCCCCCACGGGCTCGGGCAAGACCGTGGCCGCCGAGCACGCCGTGGCCACCGCCCTCGCCGCCGGGCAGAAGGCCTTCTACACCACGCCGATCAAGGCCCTGTCGAACCAGAAGTTCGGCGACCTGGTGCGCCGCCACGGCGCCGCCAACGTGGGCCTGCTCACCGGCGACAACGTGATCAACGGCGAGGCGCCCGTGGTGGTGATGACCACCGAGGTGCTGCGCAACATGATCTACGCGGGGTCGCCCACGCTGCGGGGGCTGCGCTGGGTGGTGCTCGACGAGGTGCACTACCTCCAGGACGCCTACCGGGGCCCGGTGTGGGAGGAGGTCATCATCCACGCCGCACCGGAGGTGCGCCTGGTGTGCCTCTCGGCCACCGTGTCCAACGCCGAGGAGCTGGCCGAGTGGATCACGACGGTGCGGGGACCCACAACCGTGGTCATCGAGGAGCGGCGGCCGGTCGAGCTGCAGCACCTGTTCCTGGTGGGGGACCGGGCCGCCGAGCGGCTGCACCTGCTGCCGACGTTCGTCGACGGCCGCCCGAACCCCGAGGCGATCCGCCTCGACGAGGCCGGCCGGGGCCCCCGGCTGCGGGGCCAGCGCCGCAGCCGGCTCTACACCCCGCGGCGGTGGGAGGTCATCGAGCACCTCGACGAGCAGGGCATGCTGCCCGCGATCTACTTCATCTTCAGCCGGGCGGCGTGCTCCGACGCCGTGCGCCAGTGCCAGGAGGCGGGCCTGCGGCTCACCTCGCGCGACGAGCGTGACCGCATCCGGGCCCTGGTCGAGCCGCACCTGCGGGGGCTGAGCGACGCCGACCTCGACGCCCTCGGCTACGGGTCGTGGATCAGTGGCCTGGAGGCGGGCTTCGCCGCCCACCACGCGGGCATGGTCCCCCCGTTCAAGGAGGCGGTCGAGACGTGCTTCGCGGCCGGGCTGGTGAAGGCGGTGTTCGCCACCGAGACCCTGGCGCTCGGCATCAACATGCCCGCCCGGGCGGTCGTCATCGAGAAGCTCACCAAGTTCGGGGGTGAGCGCCACGACCTCCTGACCCCCGGCGAGTACACGCAGCTGACGGGTCGCGCCGGCCGGCGCGGCATCGACGAGGTCGGCCACGCCGTCGTCCTGTGGTCGCCGTTCGTGACGTTCGAACAGGTGGCGGGGCTGGCCTCCACCCGCACCTACCACCTGCGCTCGGCGTTCCGCCCGACCTACAACATGGCAGCGAACCTGGTGCGCCGGTACCGCGCGGCCGACGCCCACCACCTGCTCAACCTCTCGTTCGCCCAGTACCAGGCCGACGCCGAGATCGTGCGCCTCGAGACCCGCGCCGAGCGCTCGGCCGCCGCCCTCGAGCGCGCCCGGGCCGAGGCCACCTGCGAGCTCGGCGACGTGGCCGACTACGCCGCCCTCCAGACCGAGCTGCGGGCCGCCCAGCGCACCCGGCCCGCCCCCGCCGACGCCGTCAACACCGCCCTGGCCCGGCTGCGGCCCGGCCAGGTGGTGGTCGTGGAGGGCGGCAAGTCGGCGGGCCCGGCGGCCGTGATCGGGGTCGGGCAGCGGCGGGGCGGAGCGGTGCGCCTGCGCGTCGTGAACGCCCGCCGCCGGGTCGCCAACCTCACGGCCGGCGACTTCGACCGGCCCCCCCGGCCGGTCGGCGCGATCGACCTGCCCGAGCCGTACCAGCCGTCGAGCCACGCCTGGCAGCGGGAGGTCGCCGCGGCCGTGCGCGCCCTGCGCGTGGACGGGGAGACCAGCGACCCGGTGCCCGGCGACGAGCAGGTCGCAGGGCTCGAGGCCCGGCTCGCCGCCCACCCGGTCTCGCGCTGCCCCGATCTGAGCCGGCACCTGCGGGCGCTGCGCCAGATCGAGCGGCTCGAGCGCGAGCGCGAGGCCGCCGTCCACGCCGTGCGGCGGCACAGCGAGTCGCTGGCCCGCCAGTTCGACCGGGTGCTGCAGATCCTCGAAGGCCGGGGGTACCTGGACGGCTGGGCGCTCACGGCGGCGGGGGAGCGGCTCGCTCGCATCTACCACGAGTGCGACCTGCTCGTCGCCGAGGCCCTCGGCGCCGGGCTCTTCGACGGTCTCGACCCCGCCGATCTCGCCGGCCTCGTCTCGTGCTTCACCTACGAGGCGCGAGGTCCCGGCGACGGGCCGGCGCCGTGGTTCCCGAGCCACCAGGTGCGGGAGCGCTGGTCGGCGGTCGTCGAGCTGCACAGCGGCCTCGTCGCCGAAGAGGGCGCCCTGAGCCTGCCGCCGACGCGGGACCTCGATCCCGGCTTCGTCGCCCTCGCCCACGGATGGGCGTCGGGGGGCGACCTCGACGAGGTGCTGGGCGAGGAGGAGATCACCGGCGGCGACTTCGTGCGGAACGTGAAGCAGCTCATCGACCTGCTCCGCCAGCTCGCGGGCGTGGCGCCGAACCGGGCCACGGCCGATGCCGCCGGTGCGGCCGCCGACCGCCTCTTCCGCGGCGTGATCGCCGTGTCCTCCGCCGTCGGGGGTGCGGGCTGACGGCCCGGACCGGTACCGGTGCGGCCGGGTGCCGCGGGCCCGTCGGGCGCGCGCGGTGACGATCCGCAAGGGCGAGGACTGGGGCACGCCGGGCGCCCTGCCCGACGGCGGCGTGCTGGCCCGAAGCGACGCCGAGGTCCGCCGCCTGCTGGAGCTCGCCCGCCGGGAGGGCCGGCCCGTCCCCGCCGTGGGCCTGCTGGGCGGCGACCTGTGCCGCACGGTCGGGGGCCGGGGCGACGAGGGTCGCATCCGCTCCGACTCGGCCGTGCGCCTGCCCGTCGACGTGGGCGAGGCCCTGCTCGACGGCGAGCTCCGCCGGTTCTGCGCGCACCTGGTGGCCCGCCGGGGCTGGTGGCGCGGGCGGGCGTGGCTCGCCATGAACGCCCAGTGGCTCGGCGCGTGGAACGCGGCCCCCCGGGCCCACCCCGGCGACGGCCTCCTGGAGGTACTCGACGCCCGGGTGCCCCTGAACGACCGGCTGAAGGTCAGGTCCCGGCTGCGCCTCGGCGAGCACCTGCCCCACCCGGCCATCGCCACCCGGCGGGTGCCGGCGGCCCAGGTCGCCCTCGACCCGCCGCTCGACGTGTGGCTCGACGGCGAGCGCGTCGCCCGCGGGGTGCGGTCCATCTCGGTCCGGCTGGACCCCGGCGCCCTCACCGTCGTCGTCTGATCGCGCCGCACCGGCACGCCCGGTTGGACCGGGGTGGTCCCGCCGTGGTCGTCTGAAGGCCGTGGACGCCTGGATCCTCGACGAGTCGCCCGGCACCTACCGGTGGGGGGCGCTGCCCGACCCCGAGCCCGGCCCCGGCGACGTGCGGGTCCGGCCGGTCGCCAGCGCCCTCAACCACATGGACCTGTGGGTCACCCGGGGGTTGCCGAAGCCGCCGCTGCCCCACGTGCCCGGCTGCGACGTGGCCGGGGTGGTGGACGCCGTGGGGGAGGGGGTCGAGGGCGTTGCGCCCGGCGACGAGGTCGTCGTCAACCCGGCGGTGTCGTGCCGGGCGTGCCGGGCGTGCCGGGCGGGCGAGTCGCCGTTGTGCCGGCGGTTCCAGATCGTCGGCGAGCACCGCGCCGGTGGGCACGGCGGCCTCCTGGTCGTCCCCGCCGCCAACGTGTCGCCGCGACCCGCGGGGCGCTCCTGGGAGGAGTGCGCCGCCTTCCCGCTCACCACCCTCACGGCCTGGCGGATGCTGCGGCGGGGCCGGCTGCGGGCGGGGGAGACCGTGGTCGTCGTCGGGGTGGGCGGCGGGGTCTCGGCCGCGGCGCTCGTGCTGGCGGTGCGGGCCGGCGCCCACGTCGTCGCCACGTCCCGGGACGCCGCCAAGCGGGAGGCGGCCCTGGCCCTCGGGGCGCACGAGGCCTACGACAGCGACGAGGACTGGCCGGTGCGGGCCGACGTCGTGCTCGAGAGCGTGGGCCCGGCCACCTGGGAGCGCTCCGTGCGCGCCCTCGCCCCCGGCGGGCGGCTCGTGGTCTGCGGCGGCACGTCAGGTCCGATGGTCGAGCTCAACCTGCCCCGGCTGTTCTTCAAGCAGCACGAGCTGATCGGCTCGACCATGGGCAGCTACGAGGAGTGGGAGCAGGTCGTCGAGCTCGTCGGCCAGGGCCTTCCGGTGGTGGTGGACGAGGTGTTCGGCATCGCCGACTACCCGGCCGCCCTCGAGCGCCTCGAGTCCGGCCAGCAGCTCGGCAAGATCGTCCTCCGCCACTGAGCACGTCGCCGGTCACCGGGGTCGGGGGGGCGGTTGCGGTTGTCGAACCCGCAGGCGGGGCGGCCGTTGGCCTGGGTGGTGGGGCCGCTCGCGCCCGAGGCGTTCGGTCGCCTCGGCCCAGTCCGCCTGGAACAACTGTTGCTCCAACCGGGCGAGCTCGCCTGCCACGATCACCCCCGAGATCGGATCGAGGAGCAGATCCCCGGCCCACATGTCCTCGAGGGTCCGGGACAGCTGCACCCGCCGCCGCGCCCGCTGCACCTCGGCGTCGCCGTCGGCCCGGTCGGGATCGGCGGCCTGGCACCAGTAGGCCACCGCCCGCCTCGCCCCGCTGCTCGAGGACGCCGTGAAGTTCGCCGACTTCTTCGAGTTCGAGCACGTCCCGGTCGTGGACATGATGGAGGCGGGGCCGATCTTCTTCTCCGCCGTGGAGTGGCGGGAGTCGCTCAGCCAGTGATCGGCGGCACCTGAGAGGCCGTCGTCGGGCCCCTGGTCATTCGCCGGGGCGGCCCCCGGTACGCTCGGGCCGCGTGGACGACGACGCCCGGGCGCAGCTGAAGCACGAGGTCTGCGAGCGCGTCGACGAGCTGGCGGGCGACCTCGTCGACGCGTCCCACCGCCTGCACGCCCACCCCGAGCTGTGCTTCGAGGAGCGGCACGCCCACGACCTGCTCACCGGCATCCTGGAGCGCCACGGCCTGGCGGTCGAGCGCCACGCCTGGGGCCTCGAGACCGCCTTCGACGCCCGGGCCGGCACCGAGGGGCCCGTGGTCGGCATCTGCTGCGAGTACGACGCCCTGCCCGGGGTGGGCCACGCCTGCGGCCACAACATCATCGGCGCCGCCGGCGTCGGCGCCGGTCTGGCCGCGGCCGCCGTGGCCGAGGCCGCCGGAGGTCGCGTCGCCATCCTCGGCACCCCCGCCGAGGAGGGCGGGGGCGGCAAGGTGCTGATGGCGCGCGCCGGTGCGTTCGCCGGCGTCGACGTGGCGCTCATGGTGCACCCCGCCGACCACGACCTGACCGCCATGCACGCCATCGGCGTGCGCCGGCTGGCCGTCACCTACCAGGGCGTGGCCGCGCACGCCGCCGCCTTCCCGGAGGCCGGCCGCAACGCCCTCGATGCCGCCGTGCTCGGCTACGTCAACGTCATGGCCCTGCGCCAGCACATCCGCGACGACGAGCGGCTGCACGGCATCCTCACCGAAACCGGCGAGCAGCCCAACATCGTCCCCGAGCGGGCGGGCGCGCTGTGGTACGTCCGCTCGCCCCGCCTCGACCTGCTCGACGCCCTCACCGAACGGGTGGTGGCGTGCCTCGAGGCGGGCGCCACCGCCGCCGGCTGCGGCATCGACTGCGAACCGCTCGATCCCACCTACGCCGAGATGGTCGACAACGAGCCGCTCGTCGTCGCCTACCGGGCCAACGCCCGGGCCCTCGGCCGGGTGGTCCAGGACCCCGGCCCCGACCGCCAGGTGGTCGGCAGCACCGACATGGGCAACATCAGCCAGCTGGTGCCCTCGATCCACCCGATGATCAAGGTGGCGCCGGCGGGGGTGGCGATCCACTCCCACGAGTTCGCCCGGTGGGCCGCCGCCCCCGAGGGCGACGCCGCGGTGCTCGACGGCGCCAAGGCCATGGCCATGACCGCCATCGACGTGTGGACCGACGCCGCCCTGCTGGCCGACGCCCGCCGGGCGTTCACCCAGGTCCGCGCCGGCGGCGCCCTGGCGCCG
The DNA here is from genome assembly GCA_004366205.1 of Actinomycetota bacterium. Taxonomy (GTDB): domain Bacteria; phylum Actinomycetota; class Acidimicrobiia; order Acidimicrobiales; family CADCSY01; genus SIRW01. The sequence continues at coordinate 49,865 of SIRW01000022.1, forward strand.
TAGCATCGCAGCCTGTGTCCGCGTACGTCGGCGAGGAGTTCACGGCCGAGGAGGCCGACGTGCTGCGGCGGTACGTCACGAACCTCGACCGGCCGGTCTTCGCCCTCGTCAACCTGCCCGAGGTCGTCAAGGGCGCCCTCTTCGCCCGCTACTCCCGGACCCACAAGAGCCTGCGCCGCCTCTTCCTCGACGAGTTCGTCGGTGAGCTCGACATCGAGGGCGACGCCAGCATCGACGCCACCGTCGGCCTGGCCCGCGCCGAGGAGCTCTACGACCGGGTGTTCCTCGAGTACGGCGACGACTCCGTCGCCCAGCTCGGGGGCGTGCACCTGGCGTGCGAGCAGGCATCCAACCTGCTCACCAAGATCCTCGAGTGGGGCCGGCTCATGTCCTACCTCGAGCAGTCGACCCGCTACATCCCCTACGACGCCCGCCTCGGCGGCCGCTACCGCTACTACCGCGACCCCGGGATCCTGTCGTCGCCCCTCGGCACCCGCTACGTCGGCGACATGGACCGCATCTTCGACATCTACGCCGAGCTGCTCCCGGCGCTGCAGGACCACCTGCGCGAGCGCCACCCCAAGGACCCGGGCGACTCGGACTTCGTCTACCGAAGCTCGATCCGGGCCAAGGCGCTCGACGCCCTGCGGGGCATCCTTCCGGCCGCGGCCCTGTCGAACGTGGGCATCTACGGCACGGGCCAGGGCTACGAGGCCCTGCTGCTGCGGATGCGGGCCCACCCGCTGCCCGAGGCCCGTCAGTACGCCGAGCTCATGCTCACCGAGCTGCGCAAGGTCATCCCCTCGTTCCTCAAGCGCGTCGACCTGCCCGACCGGGGCGGCGCCTGGATCGACTACCTCGCCGGCACCCGGGGCGCCACCGCCGAGGTCGCCGAGCGGCTCTTCGCCGGGGTGGAACCCGAGCCCGCCGCCGAGGTGACCCTGCTCGACTGGGACCCCGAGGGTGAGGACAAGCTGCTCGCCGCCATGCTCTACCCCCACACCGACCTGCCCGAGGACCAGGTGCGCCGCCGGGTGGCCGAGCTGGGGCCCGACGAGCGCGATGCCGTCGTGGCCGCCTACGTGGGCCAGCGGGGCAACCGCCGGCACAAGCCCGGCCGGGCCCTCGAGCGCATCTTCTACCGGTTCGACGTGTGCTCCGACTACGGCGCGTTCCGTGACCTGCAGCGGCACCGCATGCTCACCATCGAGTGGCAGGCCCTCAGCCCCCGGCACGGCTACGACGTGCCCGCACCCGTCGTGGACGCCGGGTGCGCCGGCCGCTACGACGAGGCCATGGGCATCTCGGCCGGCCTCTACGACGCCCTGGCCGGCCACGCCCCCCACCAGGCCGCCTATGCCGTGGCCCTCGCCTACCGGGTCCGCTACGTCATCCAGCTCAACGCCCGCGAGGCCATGCACCTGCTCGAGCTGCGCACGACGCCCCAGGGCCACCCCTCGTACCGGCGGGTCGCCCAGGAGATGCACCGCCTCATCGCCGAGCAGGCCGGCCACCGGGCCGTCGCCGCCATGATGCGCTTCGTGGACCACAGCGACGACGCCGAGCTCGAGCGCCTCGAAGCCGAGCGCCGCGCCGAGGCCCGCCGTCTCCGCCAGCAGGCCTGAGCTTCCGCCCCCTTCCGCCCCCCGGCAGGCTGGCGCGTTCTGTGAGGATTTTCTGGGTCATAGCAGCAGAAAATCCTCACAGAAGGGCGCGGGCCAGCGACGGCTGGGGGTGATGTTGAGGTTGGGGTTGATGTTGCTGGTGTTGCGTGCGTAGCATGTCCGGCCGGGGCTGAAAGGAGTGATTCGTGCGCGGGCCCACGTGTCCCCGAGCAGCGGCAGCCGTGGCGGCCATGACCGTGATCGGCCTGGTCGCCGGGGCCGGCACCGGGACCTACACGGTGCGGTCCGGTGACACGCTCTCGGGCATCGCCAGCCGGCTCGGCGCCACGGTCGCCGAGCTCGTCCGGGCCAACGGCATCGCCGACCCCGACCGCATCCGCGTGGGCCAGGTGCTGCAGGTCCCCGGCGCCCCCACGCCGGCGATCCACGTGGTGCGGCCGGGGGAGACCCTCGGCGGCATCGCCCGGCGCCACGGCGTCACGGTCGCCCAGCTGATGGCCGCCAACGGCATCACCGACCCGAACCGCGTGTGGGCAGGCTCGCGCCTGCACCTCAGTGGTCCGGCGCCCGCACCGATCCAGCTGGTCAGCAGCACCAGCGGCAGCCACACCATCGCCGCGGGCGAGACGCTCGGCGCCATCGCCCGCCGGTACGGCACCACGGTTGCTGCCCTCGCCCGGGCGAACGGCATCACCGACCCGAACCGGATCGTGGCCGGGCGCACCCTCACCGTGCCCGGCGCCTGGCGCTGCCCCGTCGCGGGGCCGTCCCGCTTCCTCGACGACTTCGGTGCGCCCCGCGCGGGCGGCCGGTTCCACGAGGGGATCGACCTGTTCGCCCCGCGGGGGACGCCCGTCGTCGCCCCCGTGAGCGGGGTCGTGACCCACAGCACGGGCTCCATCGGCGGGCTGCAGTTCCGCCTGCGGGGCGATGACGGCCACCACTACATCGGCACCCACCTCGACGCCTTCGGCGCGTCGGGCCGGGTCGCCGCCGGCGCCGTGGTCGGCTACGTGGGGAGCACCGGGAACGCGGCGGGCACCGCGCCCCACCTGCACTTCGAGATCCACCCGAACGGCGGGCGGCCCGCCAACCCCTACCCGACCCTGGTGGCAGCGTGCGGCTGACCCTCACCTCGAGGTCGACGTCGAGGCTGCCGTGCTCGACGGTCGATCTCCACCACAGGCTCAAGGCGGGCCGGCGGCACGCCGATGCCTCTCCCACCTCGGGAGCGGGCGGGAGTGGCCACGGAGGGAGAACGATGCGCGCCACGACCACCCGACCCCGCGCCAGCGCGGCGCCCCGGCGAGCCCAGCGGCGGGCGGCCACGGTCCTCGCCGGCCTGCTCGCCCTCGCCGTGGCGGCGCCGGCGTCGGTCGGCAGCTACACGATCCGGCCCGGTGACACGCTCGGCGCCATCGCCCGCCAGCACGGGACGACGATCTCGGCGCTGGCGGCCGCCAACGGGATCACCGACGTGAACCGGATCATCGCAGGCCGCACCCTTCAGCTCCCCGGAGCCGGCGGGGCACCGGCCGTCCCGCCACCGCCTGCGGCGGCCCCGGCCCCGGCGGGCGGCGGGCAGACCTACGTGATCGCCGCCGGGGACACCCTGTCGGGCATCGCCCGGCGCTTCGCGGTGACCGTCCGGGCCCTCGCCGACGCCAACGGCATCACCGACGTGAACCGCATCCGGGCCGGGGTGCGCCTGACGATCCCCGGCTCGGACCTGACCACCACGCCGACCCCGCCCGCGGCCCGCGCCGGCGTCGACGCCAGCCGGTTCCCCGAGCGGCTCCGCACCAGCCCCGAGCGCCTGGCCCTCGTCCCGCACTTCCAGCGTTGGGCGGGGGAGTACGGCGTGCCCGTCGACCTGCTGATGGCCATGACCTGGCTCGAGTCCGGCTGGCAGAACCAGGTCGTGTCCCACGTCGGCGCCCAGGGCATCGGCCAGCTCATGCCCGCCACCGTGGACTTCGTCTCCGACGTGCTGCTGCGGACCCGGCTCGACCCCGCCGTGCCCGACCAGAACATCCGCATGAGCGCCCGCTACCTCGCCTGGCTCCTCGAACGGACGGGCGGGGACGAGCGCCTCGCCCTGGCCGGCTACTACCAGGGCCTGGCCTCGGTGCGGGCCCGGGGGGTGTTCGCGGTGAGCGAGGCCTACGTGGCGAACGTGCAGACCCTGCGCGCCCGGCACTTCGCGTGAACCGCTGAGCGCCGCGCGCGACCCCCTGGAGCGTCCGGTACGGCTACGCTGCCGCCGGCAGCGACACGAGCTGCCGCCAGGGCATCGCGCCGGGGCACCGCGACGCACCACATGACGACGGAGCAGGGGGTCCATGGCCGGGGACGCCATCATCTCGCTACGGGGGGTCACGAAGTCCTTCGGCAGCCACACCGTGCTCGAGGACATCAGCTTCGACGTGCCCCGCGGCCGGATCAGCGCCATCCTCGGCCCGTCCGGCACGGGCAAGTCGGTGCTGCTGAAGAACGTCATCGGCCTGTTGCGGCCCGAGCGGGGCGAGATCTGGGTCGACGGCGAGCAGATCGTGGGCATGGGCGAGCAGGACCTGTACCGGGTGCGCCGCAAGATGGGCGTGCTGTTCCAGGACGGCGCTCTGTTCGGGTCGATGACGATCTTCGACAACATCGCCTTCCCGCTGCGCGAGCACACCAAGAAGCCCGAGAGCGAGATCCGCGCCATCGTCGAGGAGAAGGCGGGCATGGTCGGCCTGCTCGACCACATGCGCAAGTACCCCGGCGAGGTTTCCGGCGGCATGAAGAAGCGGGCCGGCCTCGCCCGGGCGCTGGTGATGGAACCCGAGATCGTGCTGTTCGACGAGCCCGACTCAGGCCTCGACCCCGTGCGCGTCGCCTACCTCGACGAGCTCGTCCGCAAGGTCCAGGAAGAGACCGGCGCCACGTTCTTCATCATCACCCACAACATCCCGTCGGTGATGCGGACCGCGGACTACCTGGGGGTGCTGTTCCGCTCCCGCCTGGTGCAGTTCGCCAGCAAGGAGGAGATGCGAGCGTCCGACAACCCGATCATCCGCCAGTTCCTCGCCGGCCGGGCCCGCGGCCCCATCGGCATGGACGAGATGGCCGACGACGAGACCGAGCTCGAGCAGGAGCTCGTCGCCCAGGAAGACGAGCTCTTCGGTGACGACGAGCCCGAGATCATGACGGTCTGAGGCCCGGCGTGATCGACAAGGCCCAGTTCGTCGTCCGGGAGACCGGCAACATGTTCGCCATCTCGCTGGAGGGCCTGCGGCGGACGTGGGACGTGCGGCACTGGTGGCGCGAGTACCTCACGCAGTGCTGGTTCATCGCCAAGGTCACGAGCGTGCCCGTCATCCTCATCTCGATCCCGTTCGGGATGGTCATCGCCCTGCACGTGGGCACCTTCGCCCGCCAGCTCGGCGCCGAGTCGACCACGGGCGCCGCCATGGTGCTCGCCATCGTGCGGGAGGCGGCCCCCGTCGCCACGGCCCTGTTGATCGCCGGCGCCGGTGGCTCGGCCATGACCGCGGACCTGGGATCGCGCAAGATCCGCGACGAGATCGCGGCGATGGAGGTCATGGCGGTGAACCCCGTGCACCGCCTGGTCACGCCCCGCCTGTTCGCGGCCGCCACCGTCGGGGTGTTCCTCGTCTCGCTCGTGAGCCTGGCCGGCCTGGCCGGCGGGTACTTCTTCAACGTCGTCATCCAGGACGTCACGCCCGGCGCCTACTTCCAGGGGTTCACCTCGCTCGTCCACCTGCCCGATCTGTACTCGGCGCTGGTGAAGGCGGCTGTGTTCGGGTTCATCGCCGCCATGGTCGCCTGCTACAAGGGCCTCTACGCCAAGGGCGGCCCCAAGGGCGTGGGCGACGCCGTGAACCAGGCCGTGGTCATCACGTTCCTGTTGATCTTCTTCGCCAACTTCGTCATGACCAGCCTGTACTTCGCCCTCGTCCCCCCGAAGTTCTGAGCCGCCGTTGACCGCCACCGCCACCGCCCGCCGCAGCGCCCACCGGGCCGCCATCGCCGCCGGCAGCGCCCTCGAGGAGGTCGGCCGCCAGCTCGGGTTCTACGTGCGGATCCTCTACGAGACCGTCGTCCACCTCGTGATCCGCCTGCGCTACCGCAACGTCATCCTCAACCTCGTCAGCGACATCACGATCGGCGCCGGGGCCCTGATCGTCGGCGCCGGCATGGTCTTCGTGATCTTCTCGATGTCGTTCTTCACCGGCACCCAGGTGGGCATGCAGGGGTTCCGGGGCCTCGAGCAGATCGGCGCCGAGGCGTTCATCGGGCTGGTCGGCGCCTACGCCAACACCCGGGAGATCACCCCGCTGATCGCGGGGGTCGCCTTCGCCGCCCAGGTCGGTGCCGGCTACACGGCCGAGCTCGGCGCCATGCGCATCTCCGACGAGATCGACGCCCTCGAGGTCATGTCGGTGCCCACGTTCGTGTACCTGGTGTGCACCCGGGTCGTGGCGGCCGTGACCGCCATCATCCCGCTGTACCTGCTCTCGCTGTACGCCAGCTTCGTCGCCACCAAGCTCATCGCCGTGTGGTTCTTCGGGATGTCCGAGGGCATCTACGACTACTACTTCCGGCTCTACCTGCCGCCGATCGACCTGCTCTACAGCCTGGCCAAGGCGGCGATCTTCGCCGTCGCCGTCGCCCTCATCCACTGCTACTACGGGTTCTACGCCTCCGGCGGGCCCGAGGGCGTGGGCGTGGCCACCGGCCGGGCGATCCGGCTCAGCATCACGACCGTCGTGGTGCTCAACCTGCTGCTGTCGCTGCTGTTCTGGGGTGGCGGCGACACGGTGAACCTGAGCGGGTGAGGGGACCGTGAGCGAGCACCAGCGCCAGGTCCTCGTCGGGCTGATCGCCCTCACCCTGTTCTTCGCGCTGGCCGCCATCGGCGTGAAGGCCGCCTTCGGCGCCTTCCGGCCCACCTACACCCTCGAGGCCCGCTTCGCCGCCGCCGGGCAGGGCCTCACCCCGGGCTCGGACGTGCGCATCCGGGGGGTGAACGTGGGCGAGGTCCGACGCGTCGAGCTCGACCGCGGCCGAGCGCTGGTGACCCTGGCGATGAACCGTGACGAGCGGGTGCCCCACACGGTGCGGGCGGTGGTCCGCCCGAAGACCCTGTTCGGCGAGAAGTTCATCGACCTCGAGCCCGGCGACGCCGAGTCCACCGGCCCCTACCTCGCCGACGGCGACGAGATCGCCGACACGCTCGGCGGCTTCGAGCTCGAGCAGGTCCTCGTCGACGCCTACCCCGTGCTCGAGGCCATCGACCCGGTCGACCTCGCCGTCATCATCTCCTCGCTGGCCGAGGGCGCCGAGGGCATGGGCGAGCGGGTCAACCGCACGATCGTCAACTTCCAGCAGCTCACCGCCCTCCAGGTGCGCCGGGACGGCGAGCTGCGCCGGTTCCTGGCCGACTTCGCGGCGCTGAGCGACGAGCTGGCGAACCGGGCCGAGGACCTCGTCGCCGGCGCCCGCGACCTCAGCGCCGCGCTGCCCGTGATCAACGAGCGGGGTGACGAGCTCGTCGCCCTGCTCGACCAGACCGCCCGCCTGAGCACCGACGTGGCGGACCTGCTCGACGCCAACCGCCCGTTCCTGCGCCGCAGCATCGACGCCGGCAACAAGAGCCTCACCGTGCTCCACGAGGAGCGGGAGCAGATCGGGCCGCTCGTCCGGGGCCTCCGCCAGTTCACGCAGCTGTTGACCGAGGCGATCCGCATCGACGCCGGCGACGGCACGCTGCTGGCCGCCGTCAAGAGCATCCCGGGCGGCGACCCGTGCGGGTACGGCCAGGGGGTCGAGTGCCTGCTGGCGCCCGCCGAGGACCTCGTGCCCGCCGAGGACGGGGGGGTACCGCCGCCCGGACCCGTGCCGCCGCTGCCGCCCCTGCCCCTGCCCGAGGTGCCCCTCGACCCGCCGGTCGTCCCGGTGCCCGATCTCGGGGGCCCGCTGCGGTCGCGGTCGGGAGCGAGCGGCATCGTGGCGCTGCTCGAGGACCTGCTGCGATGACGCGCGTCGCCGTCAAGTTCGGCGTGTTCGCCGCCGTGTGCCTGGCCATCACCGCCTGGCTGGCGATGACGATCGGCAACATCCGGCTCTTCGAGTCGACCTACGAGGTGCGGGCCACCTTCGACGACGTCACCGGCCTCATCGTCGACGACAACGTGAAGGTGGCCGGTGTCGTCGTCGGGAAGGTCACGAAGATCGAGATCGACCGGGGCCGGGCCGACGTCACGTTCACGGTGAACGACCACGTGCGGCTGCCGTCGGACTCGACGGCCGCCATCCGCTGGCGGAACCTCATCGGCCAGCGCTACCTCTACGTCTACCCGGGCACGGCGGCGACCGTGCTCGAGCCCGGCGCCCGGCTCGAGCGCACGATCTCGGTGGTCGACCTGGGCGAGCTGTTCAACCGGCTGGGCCCGATCGTCGCCGCCATCGACCCGGCCCAGGTGAACGACTTCCTCGACACGGTGACCCTCGCCCTCGAGGGCAACGAGGACCAGGTGCGGGCGACGCTCGCGGACCTCGCGACCCTGGCGTCCACGCTCGGCGAGCGCGACGCGGCCCTCGGCCGGCTCGTGGGCAACCTCGACACCGTCGCGGGCACCATCGCCCAGCGCGACCGGCAGATCCGCACCGTGCTCGACAACCTGGTCGAGATCACCTCGGCGTTCAGCGACAACACCGGCGTCGTGGAAGCCGCGCTCGACGAGCTCGGACCGTTCTCCGAGCGCCTCGCCACCCTCCTCGCCGGCAACCGCGGCGAGATCGACCGGTCGCTCCTGCACCTCGTGGCGGTGCTCGACGTCGTCGAGGGCCGGCTCGGGCCCCTCGAGCAGGCCGTGGCCGGGCTGGACACGGCCAGCGCCGCCGTCTTCCGGGCCGGTCGGCACGGCGAGTGGCTGAACCAGGTCATCCCGTGCTTCGAGCTCGGCCCGCCCGAGAGCGAGCCGCCCGCCTGCGCCTACGGCGAGGACGGCGCCCCCGCCGGCGTGCCCCCCGCCGGCGTCCGCACGCAGGTCGACGCCGTGCGCCACCTCATGGGGCTGGACCTGCTCGGGGGGCGGCGGTGAGGACCCCCCGACTGCGGTCGTTCCGCGACCTCAACCCCTACGCCGTCGGGCTCGTGTCCGTGGCCGTCATCGGCCTCCTCGTCGCCCTCGCCATGGCCGTCGGGGTGCTGCACCTGTTCGAGCGCACCTACACCGTGCGGGCCGAGTTCGCCGACGTCGCCGGGCTGCGGGTGGGCGACGACGTCAAGGTGGCGGGCATCCAGGCGGGCCGGGTCGGCAGCATCGACGTCGACCGCCGGCGCGGCCTGGTCGTGGTCGACCTCGTCGTGCAGCGCCACGTCGACCTCGGGCCGGAGACGACCGCGGAGATCGCCCTCGAGACGCTCCTCGGCGCCAAGCACGTGCGCCTGGCCGGGCCGGTGGAGGCGCCGTTCCTCGCCGACCTCGACGACGGCAGCCGGGTCATCCCCCGGGACCGCACCCGCACGCCCTTCGACCTGTTCGAGCTGACCCGCATCGCCACCCGCAGCGTCGAGGCCACCGACACCGACCGGTTGAACCAGCTCATCAACCAGCTCGCCGACGTCACCGGCGGCCAGCGCGACACCGTGTCGGAGCTGGTCGTGGGCATCGACCGCATGGCCCGGGCCCTCACCCAGCGCGACGAGCAGCTGCGCAGCCTCCTCGACCACAGCGCCACCCTCACCCAGACGCTGGCCGAGAAGGACCGGACCCTCGTCGCCCTGATCGACGCCAGCCAGGAGATCCTACGCGTGATCGGCGAGCGCGAGGCCGACCTCGGTGCCGCCCTGCGCAGCGGCGCTCGCATGTCCGGCGAGCTCGCCCGCCTGCTCGCCGACAACAAGGCCGAGCTCGACCGGATCCTCTCGGTGCTGCACCCCACCCTGGCCGTCGTCGAGCGCAACCAGGAGGCGCTCGACCGGACGCTGGCATGGCTCGGCCCCGCGTTCCTCGGCCAGTCCCGGGCCACCTCCCACGGGCCCTGGGCCGACATCTTCGTGCAGTCGCTCGGGCCCGACGCCGTCGGCGTGTTCGCCGACGTCATCGCCGGCGTGCTGGAGGGCGGCGACCAGTGAGCGCCCGCGCCCGGCTCGCCGGCCTGCTCCTGCTCCCCGCCGTGCTCGTCCTGGGCGGCTGCGGCCTGGTCGGGGGCGGCGACACCTACCGGGTCTCGGTCGTGTTCGACCGGGCGGTGTCGCTCTACCCGGAGTCGCAGGTGCTGGTCCTGGGGCTGCCGGTCGGCACGGTCCGCAGCGTCGAGCCCCACGGGCGGGAGGTCCACGTCGAGCTCGACATCGACGCCGGCATCCCCCTGCCGGCCGACGTCCACGCCAGCCTGCTGCCCCGGTCGCTGATCGGCGAGCGGACCGTGCAGCTCTTCCCGGCGTGGACCGAGGGCGACCCCCGCCTGCCCGAAGGGGGCAGCATCCCCGTGGAGCGCACCGTCGTGCCCGTCGAGCCCGACGAGGCGCTCGAGGCCGCCCGCGACTTCCTGCAGTCCCTCGACCCCGACGGCGCCGGCCGGCTCGTCGAGAACCTGGCCGGGGACCTGGAGGGCACCGGCGCCGACCTGAACCGGGCCCTCGAGTCGCTCTCCGGGCTGGCCAGCACGTTCGCGGCCAAGAGCGGCGAGCTGGTCGCGATCGTCGAGAACCTCGACCGGCTCACCGCGACGCTCGTCACGCGCGAGGCCCAGCTCGGCCGCGTCCTCGACGACTTCGCCCAAGCCACCGCCGCCCTCGCCCGCGAGCGCCAGGCCATCGAGGAGCTGGTCGCCGGGCTCGCCCGGGTGTCCACCGACGGGCTCGACCTGGTGAGCGCCCACGCCGCCGAGCTCGACCGGGGCCTCGACGTCGTGGGTCGGACGCTGCGCTCCGCGGTCGCCAACCTCGACTCGGTGCGCGACCTCCTCGACGCCGGGCCGCTCCTGGCCACCGGCCTCGACGGCGCCTACAACCCCGAGTACCGGCGCCTCGACCTGCGCCCCAACCTCTCGCCCGTCGTCACCGACTCGCTGAACCGGGCGCTCGAGCCCCTGGGCATCGACCTGAGCGAGCTGTGCGTCCCCGCCGACGTGGAGTGCCCCGACGCGGAGCTGCCCGTGCCGCTGGGCACCGGTGGGGCCCTGGGAGCGGCGCCCGACGCCGCCGGCGCCGTCGGTGCGGGGGCCCGCGGCGCCGGCCCCGACGCCCGGGCGGTGCCGGCAGCCCTCACCGCTCGGCACGCGCCGGCGCCCGGTCGTCACTGGGCGCCCGATGCCGTGGCCGCCGCCGGCCGCTTCCTGCGCCGGGCGGCGGCCACGCTCCTCGGGGGTGCCGGGTGAGCCGCCTGCGCCGCGCCCTGGCGGCCGTGCTCGTCGGCGCGCTGGTCGCCACCGGGCTCACCGCCTGCGGGGGTGACGCCCCGATCCGGCTCACGGCCACGTTCGACGACGTGGGCGACCTCGTCGTCGGCCACTCGGTGCAGATGGCCGACGTGCGCGTCGGGCGCATCACCCGCATCGAGCTCACCGAGGACTTCCGCGCCGAGGTCGGCTTCGAGATCAGGGGCGACCTCGAGGTGCCGCGGGCGTCGAGCGCCGTGCTGCGCACCACGTCGCTGCTCGGCGAGAAGTTCATCGAGCTGCGCGCCCTCGGCGACCCCACCGAAGGCCCGTTCCTTGAAGACGGCGACGTCGTCGAACGGGCCTTCGAGGCGCCCGAGCTCGAGTTCGTGGCCGAGCAGGCCGTCAACGTGCTCGGCGCCGTGGTCGCCAACGACCTGCGCATCCTCGTCGAGACCGGCAGCGTGGGCTTCGGTGGGCGGGGGCCCGAGCTGCGGGCCCTGCTCGACGACCTCGCCGTGATCACCGACACGCTGGCCGAGCGCTCCGGCGACATCGGCCGGATCATCGACCGGCTGGACGCGGCGGCGGGCACCCTCGCCGGTGGCTCGGGTGACCTGGACGGCCTGCTGGTGGAGCTGGCCCGGACCACGCAGCTGCTCGCCGACAACCGGGACCGGGCGATCACCGCCGTCGAGGCCCTCACCCGCCTCGCCCGCATCCAGAACGAGGAGGTCCTCGGTCCGCACCTCTCCGACCTCGACCGCCAGCTCAGCCAGCTCGACGCCATCCTCGAGCGGGTGGCGGGCGCCACCGGCGAGGTGGCGTCGCTCGTCGACTGGCTCGTGCTGTTCGTCGAGCGGCTGCCCCTCGGCGTCCCCGGCGACTTCGCCCAGGTCTACGGCTGGAACGTCACCGACGACGAGGAGGGCGAGGACCCCGTCGAGGTCCCCCTCGGAGGGGCGGGCCGATGAACCGGCGCGTCCTGATCAACCTGGCGTTCTTCGGCGCGGTCTTCGCCGTCATGCTCGTCTGGGCCGCCCGCAACCTGGTCACGGTCGAGGCCCTCGAGCGCCCCTACGACATCGCCGCCGAGTTCGACGCCGCCGTCGGCATCATGCAGCGCTCCGAGGTCGCCTACCTGGGCGTGGGCTACGGCTACGTCGACCGGGTGGAGCGCATCGACCGGGGCGTGCGCATCCACATGAAGATCGACCGGGACCGGCGGATCCCCGCAGGGTCCACCGCCCACATCTTCCGCAAGTCCGCCATCGGCGAGCCCTTCATCGACTTCGCGCCACCAACCGACGGCGACCTGGCGGACGGCCCGTTCATCGAGCCCGGCGAGGTCGTGCCGCGCGAGCGCACCGCGATCCCGCTCGAGTTCTCCGAGCTGTTGCGGGCCGCGTCCGAGCTGCTCGGGAACGTCTCCCCGGAGGCGACCCGCACGCTCGTCACCGAGCTGGCCGCCGCCCTGGAGGGCCGGGGACCCGACCTGCGCCGCCTCACCGAGGCCGGCGACCACCTGAGCGCCACGTTCGCCGAGCGCACCGACGTGCTCGACCGCCTCGCCGTGAACTCCACGCGCCTCACGCGGGTCATGGCCGAGCACCGCGGCTCGTTCGGGCGCTCGGTCAGCGACCTGGCCGACCTGGCCGAGAGCCTGCGGCGCTCCGGCGACGACCTGGCGGTGGTGCTCGACCAGGGCAGCCGGCTGATCACCGAGGCCGCCGACCTGGTCGGCGGGCAGAAGGCCAACCTCGACTGCATCCTGTCCGACCTCGAGGTCGTCCTCGGCGAGGCGACCACGCCCGAGCGCCTCGCCGGCCTGCGGACCCTGCTGCAGGTCGGGCCCCGCGCCTTCGGCAACGTGTTCCGCACCCTCGACGAGGAGCCCGACGGGCCGTGGGTCCGGGTCGGCATCATCCTGAACCCCGAGAACCCCTCCCAGCAGTACGTCCCGCCGAAGTCGCTGCCCGAGGTGCCACCCGTGCCGGCGTGCGACTCGCCCCTCCAGGCGGCGCCGGCCGGCGCCCGGCCCGCGTCGGCGCCGGCGGACCCGGCGCCGGCCGCCCCGCTCGTGCTGCTCGCCGGGCTGGGTCTGGGCGGCGGCGCCGTCGTGCTGCGGGTCACCCGCATCGAGGAGGCGCCGTGACATCCCTCCCGGACGACCCCGGCCCCGACACCGACGCCGGGCCGCCGCCGGACGGCGACGCGGCCGGCGGCCGCGAGCTCGAGGCCCAGCGCGCCGGATCCCGGCCCGCTCCGCCTCCAGAACCCGACGCCGGGCCCGCGGACCGGCCGGCGGGCGGTCGCAGCGGCTGGACGATCCTCACCACGGCGCTCGCGGTCGTGTTCGCGGCCGTCGCCGTGCTGCTCGCCGTTGTCACCGTGCGCCTGCAGAGCGACCTCGAGGAGGTGCGGGGCGACCGGGCCGAGGTGGAGCGCGTCGCCGGGCAGTTCAGCGAGGCCCTGCTCACCTACGACCACCGCGACCTCGACGTGGCCCGCGACCGGGTCCTGGCGCTGTCGACGGGCCGCTTCCGGCGGGAGTACGAGGAGGCCTTCGAGGGCCTGGCCGCCCTCGTCGAGGGCTTCGAAGCCTCCTCGACCGCCACGGTCAAGGCGATCTTCGTGGGGGACATCAGCGACGGGGCGGCGCAGGCCATCACCGTCGTCGACGCCCTCGTCGAGGGCACGGCCGGGCCCCGACCCCTGCTCGACTCCTACATCCGGCTCGACCTCGTCAAGGTCGACGGGGCGTGGCGGGTCGACTTCGTCACGAGCCTCACCTTCGCCGAGGACGATCCGCTGCCGATCCCCACCGACGGCGACACCCCTAGTGGACCGCCGGGGGAGGAGCCGGGCGGTTCCGGCGGAGCGGGGGACCAGGAGGGCGGGTCCGGGTAGGCACCCGGCTTGTCTATGATCCGGCCGCGCCAGCGACCGACGAACCCCCCGCACAAGGACCCCGATGGCCGACAAGCCCGACGACGTCGACGACCTCGACGAGGAGCTCGACGACGAAGAACCCGATCTCGACGACGACGACCTGGTCGACGACGACCTCGACGACGACGCGCTCGACGACGACGCGCTCGTCGACGACGACCTGGTCGACGACGACACCGACGAGGACGACGACGACGGCGAGCCGGCCCCGGCCTCGTCCGACGACGACGACGACGGCGACGACGACGAGGAGGAGGTCGACCCCGACGACGTCGAGGCCGATCTCGACACGATCCTGAAAGACCGTCTGGTCGTCGCCGACGAGGATGACGACGAGGACGAGGAGGAGGCGCCCGAGGTCGAGGACCGAGCCGAGGGCGGGACGCGCGTGCGGCCCCGCGCCCCCGGCGAGTTCGTGTGCCAGTCCTGCTTCCTCGTCAAGCACCCGAGCCAGCTCGCCGACGCCGACGCCATGCTCTGCCGGGACTGCGTGTGAGCGCGCCGGCCGGCGGCCCCTACCGGTGCATCGTCGTCGGCACCGACGGGTCCGACACCGCCACCGCCGCCGTCGAGCACGCCGCCCGCCTGGCCCAGGCGTGCGCCGCCCGCCTGCTGGTCGTCACCGCCTTCACCGTGCAGCCCGAGGACCCGACCGCGCCCCGCGTGCCCGACGACGTGCGCTGGCAGCTCAGCGACCGCAACCTGGCCGAGGAGCGGGCCCGCGCCGGCCGGGCCCGGGCCCGCCAGCTCGGCGTCAACGAGGTGACCGTCGTCGCCGAGGAGGGCGAGGCCGACGAGGTGATCCTCGACACCGCCCGGCGCGAGGACGCCGACCTGGTCGTCGTGGGCTCCAAGGGGATGACCTCGGCCCGGCGGTTCGTCCTCGGCAGCGTCGCCAACCGCATCTCCCACCACGCCCCCTGCGACCTGCTGATCGCGCACACCGGCGCCTGAACCGGCTCGAATGGCGCGGCGCCACCGCCGCGCGGGAACATCGTCTCCGTGAGCTCCGACGACAAGTCCCCCCTGGAGCGGGCCCTCGAGCTGTTCGTGTTCGCCCCGCTCGGCATGGCCATCACGGCCCGTGAGGCCCTCCCCGAGCTGATCGAGAAGGGTCGCCGGCAGGCCACGAACCAGATCACCGTCGCGAAGATGATGGGGGAGTTCGCCGTCAAGCAGGGCCGGGAGGACGCCGGGCGGGCCGCGGGCCAGCTCCGCGAGCAGGCCGAGGGCGTGCTCGCGGCGCTGGGCCTCACCCCCGACGGCTCCGGCGGCGGCGCCTCCGCTGCGGCCGCGCCGCCGGCGCCGGCCCCCCCGAGCGCGGGCGCCGCCCCCTCCGGCGAGGCGGCCACCGGCCCGGCCCGGCCGACCCCGGGCCCGGGCGCGGCCGACCTCGCCATCCCCGACTACGACTCGCTGTCGGCGTCCCAGGTCGTCCCCCGGCTCGCCGGGCTCTCCCCCGAGGAGCTCGAGGCCGTGCGCGGCTACGAGGCCGCCCACCGGGGCCGCAAGACGATCCTCAACCGGGTCGCCCAGCTGCAGGCGTCGTGACCCGGCAACCTGCACCCGCCGGCTGATGGAGAGCGCCCGGCTCGCCACCCCCGACGACGTCCCCGCCCTGGCCCGGTTGGCGGCCGAGGCCGTGGCCGAGCAGCGGGACGCCCGCGGCGGCCGCCTCTTCGCCGCCCGCGAGACCCGGCCGCTGCCCGCCGACGAATCCCTGGCCGAGGCGGTCGCCGACCCCGACCAGCTCGTGCTCGTCGGGCTCATCGACGACGTGCCCGTCGGCTACGCCGTCGTGCGCACCGAGGCCCTGCGCGACGGCTCGGTGCTGGGGATCATCTCGGATCTGTTCGTGGAGCCCCGCGCCCGGGAGGTCGGGGTGGGGGAGGAGCTCATCGAGCGGGCCCTGGCGTGGTGTCGCGAGCGGGGCTGCGCCGGCGTCGACGGCCTGGCGCTGCCCGGCAACCGCGAGACCAAGAACTTCTTCGAGTCGTTCGGGTTCACCGCCCGGGCGATCGTGGTCCACCGGCCGTTCGAGCCCTCCGGACCCTGACCGTGGCCCCCCGGCCCGAGCTGGCCGTCGGGGCCGTCGCCGTCGCCGACGACCGCCTCCTCCTCGTGCGACGGGGCCACGGGCCCGCGGCGGGGGAGTGGTCCGTACCCGGCGGGCGGGTGGAGCCGGGCGAGACCCTGGCCGAGGCGGTGGTCCGCGAGCTGGCCGAGGAGACCGGGCTCGAGGGCGTGTGCGGCGCCTTCCTGGGGTGGGTGGAGCGCATCGGCGACGACCACCACTTCGTGATCCTCGACTTCTTGGTGACCGTGCTCGACCCGGCCGACCCCGTCGCCGGGGGCGACGCCGCCGAGGTCCGCTGGGTGCCGCTGGCGGAGGCGACCGAGCTCCGCCTGGTGGAGGGGCTGGCCGAGTTCCTGGCCGATCACGGGGTGCTGGCCGTGATCACCTGAGCGACCGCGCCCGCCTCCTGGCCGGGCCGGCGCTCAGCGGCCCTTCCACTCAGGGGGGCGCTTCTCGATGAACGCGCGGGGGCCCTCGGCGAAGTCCTCGGTGCTCGCTGTCGTCGCCATGGCCCGGTTGGTGAGGTCCCAGGCCGTGTCGTCGTCGGCGAGCATCCCCGCCAGCACCACCTTGCGGCTCTCGCGCACGGCGATGGGGGCGTTGGCGCAGATGCGCCCGGCCAGCTCGACGGCGGCCTCCACGGCCTTGCCGGGCTCGCACAGCACGTTGACGAGCCCGAGGGCGTGGGCCCGCTCGGCGTCGATGGGGTCACCGGTGAGGGCCAGCTCCATGGCCACGTTGCGGGGCAGCACCCGGGGCAGGCGGAACAGCCCGCCGGCGGCCGCCACGAGCGAGCGCTTCACCTCGGGGATGCCGAAGGTGGCCTCGCGTGAGGCCACCACCAGGTCGCACGCCAGCACGATCTCGCACCCGCCGGCGAGGGCGGGGCCGTTGACCGCGGCGATGATCGGCTTGGTGCGCTCCCGGCGGGTGATGCCGGCGAAGCCGCCCCGCTCGGTCTGCAGGCCCGCGGCCTGCCCTGCCGCGATGGCCTTCAGGTCGGCGCCGGCGCTGAACACCGGACCCTCGCCGGTGATGATGCCGACCCAGGCGCCCTCGTCCTCCTCGAGGCGGTCGATGCCAGCCTCGATGCCCGACGCCACCTCGCCGTTGACGGCGTTGCGGGCCTCGGGGCGACGGATGGTGATGTGGGCGATGCGCCCCTGGAGCTCGTAGTCGACCATGGGGCCGCACCCTAGAGGATGGCGCCGGGCACGGCGTCACCCGCCGGGACGGATGAGGCTCAGCCCGGCCGCGCCTCGGCGCGCCCGCCGGCGCCGTCCTGCACGTCCGCCGGGGGCGGGGGTGCCTCCACCCGCTCGGGTTCGGGCTCGGGGGCCGGCGCCTCCTGCGGCGGCGCGCCCTCGACCCGCTCGGGCTCCGGCCGGGGTGCGGTCGCCGGCTCCGGCTCGGCCGGCCGCTCGGGCTCCGGAGGCGGGGGCGGCGCCTGCTCCTTCGGCCCCGAACGGGACGGCGGCGCCGGCGCCGCCGGCGGGCTGGTGGCGCCCGCCGGGCGGCCCGCGGGCCGCAGCGGAGGTGGCTCGACGCCGAGGGCCTCGGCGGCCGCGGGCACGCGGGTGGCGTGCTTGCGGGCCAGGTCCCGCAGCTCGTCGGTGGGTTCGGCCGGCACCCCCGCGGGCTTCACGTCGCGGCGCACGGGGGCGTAGGCCACGGCGTCGAGGACGGTGCCCCACCGGTCGGGGGCGACGTCGGCCGCCAGCGCCGAGCTGGCCGCCTCGGTGAGCCGGGCAGCGAGCTCAGGCGGCAGGCTCGTGCCGGGCACGGGCGGGCGCGACGACAGGCGCAGGGCCCGCACGACCCGCCCGGCGTCCAGGGCGGCGGTGACGTCGCTGACCCACTCCTCGGTCGCCGCCGCGGCCCGACGGTCGAGGGCCGCCCGCAGCTGGTCGGCGAGCTCCCGGCTGCGCTCGCCGCGCGCCGCGTCCTCGGCGCTCACCACGACCGAGCGCAGGTCGCGCACGCTGATCTCCTCGACATCGGCGAGGGCCGCCTCGGCCCGGTCGAGCCACTCGGCCGCCCGCACGCGGGGGAGCAGCTGCTCGGCCATGTTGATCACCGGGGCCAGCGGCAGCTCGGGCTGGCCCGCGGCACGGGCCTCGGCGTTCTGCTGCTCGACGGCCTTGCGCACGGCGCGCAGGTCGCCCCGCATGAGCTGCTCGGCCACGGCCGCCTCGGCGGGTTCGAGGCCGGCGAGGAGGGCCTGGCGGTGCGCCCGCCCGGGGCGGAGGCGCTTGGGCTTGGGTCGGGGCTCGGGCAACGGCCCCGGACGCGGCCGCTCGGGCCGGCCCGACCGCTCACCCCGGGGGCGGCGGTCACGCTGCCGGTCGCGACCGTGCTCGGGCCCGGGGCCGGCCCGGTCACCGCCGGGACGGTCGCCCCCGCGCCGCTCACCCCGCGGCCAATCGCCACGGGGGCGGCGGTCGCCGTCGCGGCGGTCGCGGGGCCGGCGCTCGCGGCGCTCCGCCCGCCCGGATCGATCGCCCGGGCGGTCCGCCGGGTCGGGCCGGGGCTTGGGCGGGGGACCGATGATCTCGATGCGCTCGGGCTCGGGCCGCGCACCCTTGGGCGGGAGCACCGCGGTGATCGTGATGCCCTCGAGGTCGAAGTCGGCCTCGGCCCGCAACACGTCGCCCACGGCGACGCCCGCGGGCAGGAGCGACCCGTCGAGCTCGCCCTTGGGCTGCCGGGCGCCCGCCGCCCGCCACGTCCAGGTGCCGTCGTCACGGGCGCTGGTGAGCTCGACCTCGATCCGGCGCGACATGGGCACCAACGCTACCCGCGGGCCGCGGGCCGCAACGACTCGCTTGCGGCGCGGATCGGCCCGGTCAGGCCACGGCGTAGCGGGCGAGCACCTGGGGGATGCGGGGCACGAAGCCCAGCTTGTCGAAGCAGGCGGTGGCGCCCCGGGCGCGGCTCTGCTCGAAGATCTCGACCGCCGCGTGGGCGCTCACGACGAGCACCGGCGTCCTCGGGCACTTCCGGCGCAGCTCGGGGAGCGTCGACAGGCCGTCACGGCGCGGCATGAACAGGTCGAGCACCACGAGGTCCGGGTGGCAGCGGCCGGCCACCTCCAGGCACTCGTCGCCGTCGCCCGCCTCGCAGACCTCGACGCCTTCGTCCTCGAAGGCCGTCCGGAACAGCAGGCGGATCGACTCCTCGTCGTCGCACACGAGCACGCGCACCGTGACCACCGTATGCGGTCGTGGGGCCGGCTCGCCATGGTCCGAAAGGACCCCTCCGTCGATGGCCCGACCCTCGCTCCGGCATGCTGGGGCCATGGAGACGACCGTCCTGTCGATCGACACCAGCCGCAGCCGCATCGTCGACCTCACCGGCGAGGCGTCGGCGTTCGCCCAGGGGCGGGGCAGCGGCCTGCTCCACGTCTTCGCGCCGCACGCCACCGCCGGCCTGGCGTTGATGGAGACCGGCGCGGGCTCCGAGGAGGACCTGCTCGAGGCCCTCGAACGGCTCCTGCCCCGGGACGGCCGCTACGCGCACGCCCACGGCTCACCCGGCCACGGCGCCGACCACCTGCTGCCGGCGATCGTCAGCCCGTCGCTGACGGTCCCGGTGCAGGACGGCCGCCTGCTCCTCGGCACCTGGCAGTCGATCGTGCTGGTGGACCTCAACCGCGACAACCCGGACCGCTCGGTGCGCCTCAGCTTCGTGCCGGCCTGACACCGCCCGCGCGCCCCGCCACCCGTCCCGACCGTTGACACCGCTGCCGGCTCGGTCGAAGGTGAGGGCGACCGTTCACCGCAACCAGGGGGGATCACACCATGGCCGAAGCCGTCTACAAGGTCATCGAGCTGGTGGGCACCAGCACCGAGTCATGGGAGAAGGCGGCGGCCGCCGCCGTCAGCCGGGCGGGCCAGTCGCTGCGCGACCTGCGCATCGCCGAGGTCGCCGAGCTCGACATGCAGCTCGAGGACGGCAACGTCCGCGCCTACCGGGCGAAGGTGAAGGTGTCGTTCAAGTACGAGGGCGGGGACTGACAGGGCGGGGACTGACCGTCATCGCGGGCCCATCGCCCGGCGCCGCCCATAATCCCCGTTACGTAAAGTCAGGGCCCGGTCCGGCGACCGGGTGGTCGAGGACCTGGCGGGCGGCCTCGAGCAGCCACTCCAGGGCCTCCCGGTGCTCGGCGACGGTGCGGGCCGCCTCGAGGTCGCGCACGACGTCGTCCACGGCGCACTCGAGCACGTAGAGCCGGTCGGACAGCTCCTCGAGCGCCGCCCGGGCGACGATGAGCTCGGCCTCGCCGACCCCGAGCTCCCGGGCCCGCTGGCGGGCCTCGTAGTGCCGCTGGCGGCACCCCTGGGCACAGAACAGCCGGGGCCGGCCCGGTCCCGCCCGCGGGGCCAGCACCCGCCTGCACCACCCGCACCGGCGCACCGCCGCTGATTCCGTCACGTGACGAAATGCACGGGGCTGTCGCCCGTCCGTCAGGAGCCGGCAGGCGGGTTCCCGTCGACGACGACGGTCTTCACGATCTTGTCGGCGAACGTCTGGCGCATGGGGTCCCACAGCGGCCAGAGGAAGCCGACGTAGCACGGGATGGAGTCCAGGATGTGCACGAAGTAGCGGGCGATGCCCATCCCCCCGCCGATGAAGCGTCCGGTCTCCTGGCTGACCAGCGTGATGCCTGCCTGCTGCTTGCCGATGCTCTGGCCCCGCTCGCCCTGGAGCCAGGCGTTGTAGAGCACCCAGCCGAGCGCCGCGAGCCACAGCAGCATGCCGATGGCCAGGGGCAGGATGGCGTTCAGGATCGCGACCACGACGGCCGGTCCGAACCAGTCGATGGCCGCGGCCTGGGCCCGCTTGGGCCACTCCGCGAGCGGCGGCCCCTGCCACTGGTGGGCCGACGGTTGCTGCGGCTGCAGCGGTGGTTGCCCCGGTGGCGGTGACGGCGGCGGGGACGGTGGCTGATCGGTCATCGGCGCTCCTTCGTGTCGTCGACGATGACGGCCCGCACCCTACCGGGCGCGCCGGGAGCGGAGCGGGATGCTCCCGGCCGGCCCCGGAGCTGCGACGCACGCACTACCGTCGGGCCGACGTCGCCCGAGGAGCCCGCCGTGTCCGACCAGCCCCCCACGCCCCCGCCCCCAGACAGCTGGCCGCCGCCCGGCGCGGGCCAGCAGGGTCAGGGCGCCTGGCCGCCGCAACCGCCGGGCCAGCAGTGGGCGCCGGGGCCGGGCACGGCGCCGGGCGGGCAGCCATGGCCCCAGCCGGTCCACTACCGGCCCGTCCCCACCGACGCCTTCGGCCGGCCGCTCGCTGAGTGGTGGAAGCGCCTCGTTGCCCTCATCGTCGACTCGGTCGTGCTCAACGTCCCGATCTCCATCGTGTTCGGGGTGCTGTTCGGGCTCGCCGGCGCCGACATCGACGTCGATCCCGTCACCGGCGAGGTGACCGGGCTCGAGGGGCTCGCCGGTGCGATGGGCGTGTACGCCGTGGTCGCCCTCGTCGTGTCGTGGGCGTACTTCGCCGTCCTCAACGGCAGCCAGCGGGGCCAGACGATCGGGAAGATGGCCCTGCGCATCCAGGTCCGCGACGCCCGGGCGGAGGGCGGACCGATCGGGGTCGGGCGCGGCGCCGTCCGCTACCTGCTGCCCGGACCGGCCAGCTGGTTCACCTGCGGGCTGCTGGCCCTCGTCGACGGCCTGTGGCCGCTGTGGGACGAGCGGCGCGAGGCCCTCCACGACAAGCTGGCGGGCAGTGTGGTGGTGGACGTCGGGCGGACGGCCGCTCCCCCGGGCTGGCCCACCCAGACTTGACCGCACGGTCAAGTGCCGGCAGGCTCGCGAGATGGAGCACGGACTCGACTGGCCACTGCGATTCGGGATCTTCCTCGCCCCGTTCCACCCGCCCCACCGCAACCCGACGCTCGCCCTCGAGCACGACCTCCAGCTGATCGAGCACCTCGACGAGCTCGGGTTCGACGAGGCGTGGATCGGCGAGCACCACTCGGCGGGCTTCGAGATCATCGCCTCGCCCGAGGTCTTCATCGCCGCCGCCGCCCCGCGCACCCGCCACATCCGCCTGGGCACCGGCGTGAGCTCCCTGCCCTACCACCACCCGCTCGTGCTCGCCGACCGCATGGTGCTGCTCGATCACCTCACCCGGGGCCGGGTCATGCTCGGGGTGGGCCCCGGCGCCCTGCCATCGGACGCGTTCATGATGGGCATCGAGGTCGCCCGCCAGCGCGACATGATGGAAGAGGCCCTCGAGGCGATCCTCGCGTTGCTGCGCGACGACGGGCCCGTCACCCGGGAGACCGGCTGGTTCGCCCTGCGCGACGCCCGGCTGCAGCTGCGGCCCTACACGCACCCCCACTTCGAGGTGGCCGTCGCCGCCCAGGTGTCGCCCGCCGGGCCCCGAGCCGCCGGGCGCTTCGGGTGCTCGCTGCTCTCGCTCGGCGCCACGACCCAGGGCGGCTTCGACGTGCTCGGCAGCCACTGGCAGGTCGTGGAGGAGCGCGCCGAGCAGTTCGGCGCCACGCCCGACCGGCGCACCTGGCGCCTCGTCGGTCCCGTGCACGTCGCTGAGACCCGGGAGCAGGCCTACGCCGACGTGCGGTACGGCCTGGCCGACTGGGTGGGCTACTTCCGCGAGGTGGCGGCCCTGCCGCTCGCGCCCGAGAGCGACGACAGCGTCGAGCTGGCCGACGCCATGAACGGCTCCGGCTTCGCCGTCATCGGCACCCCCGACGACGCCGCCGCCCAGATCACCCGACTGATCGAGCAGTCAGGCGGGTTCGGCACCTTCCTCGTGATGGCCAACGACTGGGCCGACCGGGAGGCCACCCGCCGCTCCTACGAGCTGCTCGCCCGCGAGGTGTTCCCCCGCTTCCAGGGGTCGGCCACGGCACGGCTCGACTCCCGCGACTGGGCCGCGGCGAACCGCCCCGCCTTCATGGAGGCGGCGGGGTCGGCGATCATGAGCGCCATCCAGAAGCACCACGCCGAGCGCGCCGAGCGGCAGTCCGCCGGCTCCTGACCGACGGCGAGCGAAGAGGCGACGCTACGCCGGGGGGCGGGCGTCGAAGGTGGGGATCAGACGGCGGGCGGCCCGGGCCTCGTCGACGCGGCGGACAGGGGTGCCCCGCGGCGCCTCGGCGTCGGCCTCGCCCGCCTCCTCGGCGATCCGGATGAAGGCCTCGGCGAGGGCGGCGAGCGTCTCGGGGCTCTCGGTCTCGGTCGGCTCGATCATGAGCGCCTCGGGCACGATCAGCGGGAAGTACACGGTGGGGCTGTGGAACCCCTCGTCGAGCAGGCGCTTGGCCACGTCGAGGGCCCGCACCCCCCTGTCCCGCTTGAGCGTCTGGGCCGCCACCACGCACTCGTGCATGCAGGGCCGGTCGTAGGGCACGTCGTAGTGGCCGCGCAGGCGGTGGCGGATCCAGTTGGCGTTGAGCACCGCGGCCTCGGCCACCCGGCGCAGGCCGTCCCCGCCGCAGGCGACGATGTAGGCGTAGGCCCGCACCAGCGCCAGGGCGTTCCCGTGCCACCCGTGCACCCGGCCGATCGAGCGCGCCGGTGTCTCCCACCGCCACGCGCCGCTGTCGTCGCGCACCGACCGCGGGCCCGGCAGGTACGGGGCCAGGCGCTCGGACACGGCGACGGGCCCGGCGCCCGGGCCGCCCCCGCCGTGGGGCACGGCGAAGGTCTTGTGCAGGTTCATGTGCACGATGTCAAAGCCCATGTCGCCCGGGCGGGTGACCCCCAGGATGGCGTTGAGGTTGGCGCCGTCGTAGTAGAGCAGCCCGCCGACCTCGTGCACGGCGGCGGCGATCTCGACGATGTCCTCCTCGAACAGGCCGAGGGTGTTGGGGTTGGTGAGCATGATCCCCGCCACCTCCTCGTCGAGCACCTCCCGCAACGCCGCCAGGTCGACGCACCCCCGCTCGTCGGACGGGACGGTGACGGTCTCGTAGCCGCCGAGGGTCACCGAGGCGGGGTTGGTGCCGTGGGCCGAGTCGGGGATGACGACCTTGCTGCGGGGGTTGCCCCGCTCGGTGTGCCACGCCCGCATCAGCAGCAGGCCGGTGAGCTCTCCCGACGCGCCCGCCGGCGGCTGGAGCGTGGCGGCGTGCATGCCCGTGATGGCGCACAGCGCCCCCTCCAGCTCACCGAGCAGCCCCAGCCAGCCCTGCGCCACCGCCTCGGGAGCAGCAGGGTGCACCCGGGTGAAGCCGGGCAGCGCCGAGGCCTCGTCGCAGAGCTTGGGGTTGTACTTCATCGTGCACGAGCCCAGCGGGTAGGCCCCGAGGTCGACGGAGTACTGCCGGTGCGTGAGCCGCGTCATGTGCCCGACGAGGTCGCGCTCGGACAGCTCGGCCACCTCGACCGGCTCGGGCCGGAGGTGCTCGGCCGGCACCAGCTCCTCAGCCGGCCAGTCGGGCACGCCCGTGGCGCGCAACGACCACGCCCGCCGGCCGGGGGACGACAGCTCGAAGATGGTCGGCTCCTCGGCGCGGCCGACGATCGGCGCGCTCGTGGCCCGCCCCCCCGCCGCCGGACCCGGCTGCGGGCCGCCGTCGTGCGCCCGCATCCGCCCGTTCCGGCCGCTCACCGGACCACCCTGCCCCTCGTGGCCGCTCACCGGACCACCCTGCCCCTCGTGGCCGCTCACCGGACCACCCTGCCCCTCGTGGCCGCTCACCGGACCACCCTGCCCCTCGTGGCCGCTCACCGGACCACCTTCTCGAACGTGGCGGCGTAGCGGTCGATCTCGGCGGCGGTGCGGCGCTCGGTCACCGCCACGAGCAGGCCCCGCCCGTCGGGGTCGTACTCGGGCTCGAGCGGCACCCCGGCCAGGAAGCCCTCCTCGACCATGCGCTCCACCAGGGTCGCCGCCGGCACCGGTGTGCGCACGGCGAACTCCCGCAGCACCGGGCCGTCACCCAGGGGCTCGACGCCGTCGATGGCGAGCAGCGCCTCCCGGGCGTAGCGGGTGCCGCGGGCGCAGCGCAGGGCGAGCTCGCGCAGCCCGGTGGTGCCGAGCCAGGCGAGGTGCACGGCGAAGGCCACGGCGATGAGGGTCTGGTTCGTGCAGACGTTCGACGACGCCTTCTCGCGGCGGATGTCCTGCTCCCGGGTCCGCAGCGTGGTCACGTAGGCCCGGCGGCCGTCGACGTCGACGGTCTCGCCCACGAGCCTTCCCGGCAGCCGCCGCACGTGCTCGAGCCGGCTGGCGAACAGGCCCAGGTACGGGCCCCCGAACGACAGGGCCGTGCCGAAGGGCTGTCCCTCCCCCACGGCGATGTCGGCGCCGAGCTCGCCGGGGGTGCGCAGCAGGCCCGCCGACACGGGGTCGGCGGCGACCACCGACAGCGCGCCGTGCGTGCGGGCCAGGGCGACGGCGGCGCCCACGTCCTCCAGGCGTCCCAGGTGGTTGGGCTGCTGCACCACCACGGCCGCGGGCGCGCTTCCCTCCCCCACCCCGGCCGGCCACGCCGTCACCCCGGCGGGGCCGAGGGGCACCTCGACGACGTCGTGGCCGGTACCGGCCGCGAACGTGTGCACGACCGCCCGCCAGCTGGGGTGCACCCCCTGCGAGAGCCACACGCTGGGCCGCCCGATGGCGGCCACGGCCAGGTTCACGGCCTCGACGGTGGCGGTCGCCCCGTCGTAGAGCGAGGCGTTGGCCACCTCCATGCCGGTCAGCCGGGCGAGCAGCGTCTGGTATTCGAACAGGGCCTGGAGCACCCCCTGGGCGACCTCGGGCTGGTAGGGCGTGTAGGCGGTCACGAACTCCGAGCGGAGCGCCAGGTGGCGCACGACGGCGGGGATGTCGTGGTCGTAGGCGCCCGCACCCGCGAAGCACACCAGGTCCGCCCGGTTGCGGCCGGCGAGGGCGCCGAGGTGCTCGAGGGTGTCGGCCTCGCTGCGGCCCGCGGGCAGGTCGAGGCCCCCAGCCAGGCGCAGCGCCGCGGGCACGACCGCGAACAGCTCGTCGACAGAGCCCAGGCCCAGGTCGGCGAGCATCCCCTCGATGTCGGTGTCGGTGTGCGGCACGAACCCGGTCACGCGGCCCTCCCGAGCTCGACGAACGGTGTCTCGACGATCCGGCCTGGCGCCTCGGTGCCCCGGAGGTCGACGGCGACGGGGGTGCCCGGCGCCAGCTCCGGTGGGACGAACCCGAGGGCGATGCCCCGCTCGAGCACGGGCGAGAAGTTCCCGCTGGTCACCTCGCCCACCGGCGAGCCCTCGTAGAGGATCGCCTGCCCCGCCCGCGGTGGGCGCCGGCCGTCGAGCAGGATGCCGCGCAGCAGCCGGTGCGGCCCGCGCTCGCGCTCGGCCTCCAGCGCCGCCCGGCCGGGGAACGACCCCTTGCTCCACCCCACGACCCAGCCCAGGCCGGCCTGGAGCGGGGTGATCCCCGGGCCGAGCTCGTGACCGTGCAGGGGCAGCCCCGCCTCGAGCCGCAGCGTGTCGCGGGCGCCGAGGCCCGCCGGCACGGCGCCGGCGGTGACCAGCGCGTCCCAGAGCCGCTCGGCGCCCTCCGCCGGGACCGCCAGCTCGACGCCGTCCTCCCCCGTGTAGCCCGTGCCGGCGGCGACGGTGGGCCGCCCCGCGAACGGCACCCGCTGCACGTGAAAGCGCGCCACCGCCGCCGCCTCCGGGCACACCGCCCGCACCACGTCGCGCGCCGTCGGGCCCTGCACGGCCAGCACGGCCCGCTCGGCCGTCACGTCCCGGGCGGTGTCGCCGAGAGCGGCCAGCACGCGCTCGGTGTTGGAGGCGTTGGGCATCACGTCGAAGGTGGCGTCGCCCACCCACCACACGATGATGTCGTCGAGCACCGACCCGTCGTCGTCGAGCAGGTGCGTGTACTGGGCCCGGCCCGGGCCGATGCGGCCGAGGTCGTTGCTCAGGGTGCGCTGCAGGCGGTCGAGCGCGCCCGGACCCTCGACCCGGACGGTGCCGAGGTGGCTCACGTCGAACAGCGCCGCCCCCCGCCGGCACGCCAGGTGCTCGGCGACGGTGCCGGTGGGGTACGCGAGCGGCATCTCCCAGCCCCCGAAGGGCACCATCTTCGCCCCGAGCGCGCGGTGGGTGGCGTCGAGGGGCGAGCGGGAGGGGGCCACGGCCGCAGCGTACCGCCGCGGCGACACGGCGACGGACGGGCGGGGGCGCAGTGCGCTCGCGAGCGGCCGACCGTCAGGAGCCGGTGGCGGCGCGGCCCCGGCCGGCGCCGGACGGCGCCGCCACGGGCGCGCCCCCGGCGGGGCGGAGCTCGTGGATGGCGGCATCGACCTCGTCCTTCACGCCGGCGAGCGGCACGATGTTGAGCACGCCTTGGCCCTTGCGGACCAGATCGACGATCTCGCCGTCGCTCGAGGCGAGCACCGAGCTCGATCCGTTGATGACGAGGTTGGCCGTGGCGATGTCCTCGCCGAGGTTCTCCCGCAGGTAGGTGATCGCCTTGCGGGCCGACTGCAGCGAGATGCCGGCGTCGAGCAGGCTCTTGATGACCTTGAGCTCGAGCAGGTCGCGGTAGGAGTACAGACGCTGGGTGCCGCTGCCGCGGGCGTCGGCGATCGACGGGCGGATCAGGTCGGTGCGGGCCCAGTAGTCGAGCTGGCGGTAGGTGATCCCGATGATCCCGCAGACCTGCTGACCGCGGAACCCCTGCTCCTGGTCCCCCATCCGTGTCACCTCCGCCCCGGGCCCGCCGCCAGGCGCGCCACAAACCCGTAGTTACGTTCGTGTCATTGCAGCGTACGACCGTCAGGTCCCGCCGTCAACGGGGCGTACCCACGCCTCGGCGGTCAGGACGCGAAGTCGTCGGGGTTGACCTGGTCGATGAACTCGCGGAACTGGTCGACCAGCTCCTCCTGCTGCTCCTCGCCGTCGCCCGCCTCGGGCACGGGGCTGGCAGCGGCGTCGAGCACGCCCTCGCTCGCGAAGATGGGGCTGCCGGTGCGCACCGCCAGGGCGACGGCGTCGGACGGCCGGCTCGACACCCGCTGGCGCCGCCCGGCCTGCACGAGCTCGATCTCGGCGAAGAACGTGTTGTCCCGCAGCTCGGTGACCTCGATGAGGGCCACGTGGACCTCGAGGGCGTCGAGCAGGTCCTTCATCAGGTCGTGGGTCATGGGCCGCATGGTGGCGATCTTCTCGAGGGCGAGCGCGATGGCCTTGGCCTCCT
Organism: Actinomycetota bacterium; assembly: GCA_004366205.1. Lineage (GTDB taxonomy): Bacteria > Actinomycetota > Acidimicrobiia > Acidimicrobiales > CADCSY01 > SIRW01. Next base: position 78,089 of record SIRW01000022.1, read on the forward strand.
CGCCACCGATGTAGATGGGCAGCACCCGACGCTCACCGACGGTCTCGCGCAGGAGCACCACGGGCGTGTTGGCCGGCAGCTCCAACCGGACGCCGAGCAGCTCCATCTCCACCACGCCCCGACCCTACCGCCTCGGCGGTGGCTGCACACGGCCGCGCGTCGCCGGCTCAGCCCCCGTCGGTGTGGGCGCGGAGAGCCTGGCGGACCATGGCGGCCCGCAGGCTCTGGCCCAGCTCAGCGAGCTCACCGAGCGCCTCGACGGCGCGCTGGCGGGCGCTGGGGTTCCGCTGCTTGAGCAGCGGCATCACGACCTGCTCGAAGAAGCCGGCTTCACGCTCGGCGGCGGTGCGGTACATGCGCAGGTGGCGAGCCTCGACCCCGAATCGCATGAAGCGCCCCGCCACGCGGGCGACCACGAAGGCCTCCTCGTCGAAGTACTCCTGGCCGGCGACCGCCCGCGGCGCGAGCAGCCCGTAGCGCTCGAGCTCGCGCACCTGCTCCACCTCGATGCCCGCAGCCGAGGCGAGCTCCTCGGCCGTGAAGCTGGCCGACGACACACCGGCCCGCAGCGCGCCGGGCGACGCGCCGACCGCACCCGACGACGGCGGGGCCTGACGCGCCCCGCCGGTGCCGGCCTCGGCGCCGGCGGCGGGCCCGTCGCCCGGCGCCGGCGGCGGGGCCGGCGCCGGCTCGGCTGCGGGCGCGCCGGTGCGGGTGCCCTCGGCGTCGAGGCGGTCCTTGATGACGCGCAGCGGTAGGAAGTGCTCCTTCTGCTGCTGGAGGATCCACCGCAGCCGCTCCACGTCGGCGTCGTAGAACTTGCGGTAGCCCGAGGGCGTGCGCTCGGGGTCGACCAGGCCCTGGCTCTCCAGGAAGCGGATCTTGGAGATGGTGACGTCGGGGAACTCGTCCTGCAGCAGCTCCAGGACCTCGCCGATGGACAGGTAGCCGCCGGTCCCGGCGCTCACTCGCCCCCTCCGTGCGGGAAGAACACCATGCGGAACTTCCCGATCTGCACCTCGTCGCCCGGTGCGAGCGGGGCTTCCTGCTCGATGCGCTCGCGGTTCAGGTACGTCCCGTTCAGCGACCCGACGTCGCGGATGACGTAGCCCGCCTCGCCGCGCACGATCTCGGCGTGGCGGCGGGAGACGGTGATGTCGTCGAGGAAGATCTCGCTCTCGGGGTGCCGGCCGAGGGTGGTGACCTCGTGCTCCAGCACGAATCGCGACCCGGCGTTGGGGCCCCGCTTCACGACCAGCAGGGCCGCCCGGTCGTGGAGCTCGTCGAGGGTGACCTGCACCTCGTCGTCGCCGGCCTCGCCGACGGGCTCGCCGAGCGTGAAGGTCACGGTGTGGTCCTCGCGCAACGGCTCGAGCGGCGACCCGCACGACGAGCAGAACCGGGCGCCCTGCGGGTTCCGGTGTCCGCACTGGTTGCAGAAGACCTCCACGCCCCGCCTCCTAGCCCTCGATGAGCTCCCGGTAGCCCCCGGCGTCGAGCAGCTGGTCCAGCTCACCGGGATCGCTCGCTTGGATGACGCAGAGCCAGCCGGCGCCGTAGGGGTCCTCGTTGAGCCGTTGCGGTGCGTCGGCCAGCTCGCCGTTCACCTCGACGACGGTCCCCGACACCGGGGCGTAGATGTCCGAGACCGACTTCGTCGACTCGACCTCGCCGAACGTGTCGCCCGCCTCGACCGTCGCCCCGACCTCCGGCAGCTGCACGTAGACCACGTCGCCCAAGGCGTCCTGGGCGTAGTCGGTGATGCCGATCCGCACCCTGCCGTCCTCGCGGCGGGCCCACTCGTGGTCGCGGCTGTAGCGGAGGTCGTCGGGGATGTTCATCGGCACGACGCTAGCCGCGGACGAGTTGCTCGATCCGCCGGGCGTACTCGTCGGCGAGGCGCTCGGCGCCGGCGTCGGTGTCGCTCTCGGACCAGAGGTGGGTGACGGGGTCCTCGGGGTCGGGCACCGCCAGCACCCACCCGTCGTCGTGCACGACCTTCACCCCGTCGACCAGCACCAGCTCGCGGTCGGCCCGCTCGACGAGCGACCGCATCACGAGACCCTTCTGGTCCCATGGAGTGACGACCGTGCGGTGCAGCAGGTGGACCTCGGGCAGGCCGTCGACGACCTGCGACAGCGGCAGGCCGCTGGTGGCGAGGAGCTCCAGCATGAGCGAGAAGGCGGCGATGGCGTCGAAGGCCGGCAGGAAGGCGGGCACGATGAACGCGCCGTGGTCGCTGGCGGCGAAGTCCACGGTGCCCGAGCAGGCCGCGTCCATCAGCGCCGAGGTGGTGAGCTTGGTCCAGGTGACCTTGCCGCCGACCTCGGCGACGAGCCGCTCGGCGTGGGCGGTGGCGTTCACGGGCAGGGCCACGTTGACCCCCTCGCGCGTGCGGCCGAGGAGGGCCAGGAACGCGAGCATGGCCTGGGTCGGGGTCAGGGCCCGGCCGGCGTCGTCGATGAACGTGACGTGCTCGCCGTGCGGGCCGATCACCGCCCCCAGCACCGCCCCCGAGGACTTCACGAGCGGGGCGACGCCCTCGGCGTGGCGGCCGGCGTCGAACGCCATGGCCCCGGGCGTGGAGGCGTAGGGGTTGACCGCCAGCACGTCCACCCCGAGCTTGGACAGCACGTTGGGCATGACGAACGCGGTGGTGCCGTACGCGTAGTCGACGACCGCCTTGAACCCCGCGGCCCGCACGGCGTCGGTGTCGATGCTGCTGACCAGCGCCGCGGTGTAGTGCTCGATGCTGCGGGGTGGGAACCCGATGTCACCGATGTCGGAGGGCACCACCCGCCGGAAGTCCTCGCGGTGGAACTGGCGCTCGATCTTGCGTTGGGTGGCCTCGGGCAGGTCGATGCCGTCGGCGTCCATGAACCGGATCACCACCGACTTCGGGTCCCCGGGCTTGAGGCGCACGGTGATCCCGCCCTGCGAGCGCTGCGAGCGCACCTGGAACCGGGTGACGGGCAGCGGCGCGACCTCGAGGTCGTCGACGTTGATGCCGCTTGCGTTGAGACCGGCCATGATCGCCCGCTTGAGCATGCGGGCCGACCGGCTGGAGTCCCGCGAGGTGGTCACGGTCGTGCCCTTCTTCAGGGTCGTGGCGTAGGCCATCGCCACCCGCGTCACCAGCTCGGGGGTGATGTCGACGTTGGCGAGGCCCGCCACGCCGTCGCGGCCGAACAGGTTGCGGGCGCCCTTGGACTCCCACACCAGCGAGGAGTTCACGGTGGCGCCGGCCTCGACCGTCTTGAACGGGTACACCTTCACGCCCTGGGCCAGGGAGGCCTGCTCGCCGACGAAGCACTCGTCGCCGATGACCACGCCGTCGTCGGTGCGGGCGCCGCCGCGCAGCTCGGTGCCCCGCCCCACGACCGTCCCCCGGATGCTCGCCGACGACCCGATGTAGACGTTGTCGTGGACGACCGAGCGCTCGACGTCGGCGTCGCCGTTCACGATCACGTTCGAGCCGAGCACGGCGTAGGGGCGCAGGTGCGCGCCGGCCTCGACCCGGCAGTAGTCGCCGAGCACGGCCGGGCCCTCCACCCGGGCGGCGGGGTCGACCTCGACGCCCTCCCCCACCCAGACCCCCTCGTCGACCTGGAAGCCCGGCACCTCGACCCGGACCTTGCCGTCGAGCACGTCGTAGTGGGCCCGCACGTACGCCTCGAGCGTGCCCACGTCCTCCCAGTAGCCGTCGGTGACGCAGCCGTAGATCGGCTTCCCCGCCTCGAGCAGGGCGGGGAACACCTCGCTGGAGAAGTCGACGGGCCGGTCGGGCGCGATGTGGTCGAAGATCTCGGGCTCGAGCACGAAGATGCCGGTGTTGATCGTGTCGGAGAACACCTGGCCCCAGCTCGGCTTCTCGAGGAACCGGTCGATCGAGCCGTCCTCCCGGGTGATGACGATGCCGAACTCGAGGGGGTTCTCGACAGGTGTGAGGCCGATGGTGGCCAGCGCCCCCTTCCGCTCGTGGAGCTCGATCACCTGGCCCAGGTCGATGTCGGTGAGCACGTCGCCGGAGATGACGAGGAAGCGCTCGTCGAGCTCGTCCATGGCGTTGCGGACCGAGCCCGCCGTGCCGAGGGGGACCTCCTCGGTGGCGTAGACGAGCCGGACACCGAACTCGGAGCCGTCGCCGAAGTAGGTCCGGATGGCGTTGGCGAGGAAGGCGACGGTGACGACGACCTCGTCGATGCCGTGCTGGCGCAGCAGGCGGACGATGTGCTCCATCATCGGCCGGTTGACGATGGGCAGCATCGGCTTGGGGGCGTTCGACGTCAGGGGACGGAGGCGGGTGCCTTCGCCCCCGGCCATGATCACGGCTTTCACGGCGTCGAACCTACCCGGCCCTCGGCGAGAGCCCTCCTGGCCTCGGGGACGTACTGCACGGCGGCGTACAGCGACAGCGCCAGGCCTGGGAGGCCCCAGCACCACGCCAGCAGGGTGGCGACGCCGGCGTAGCGGAAGTCGGCGTTCCCGAGCAGGAACAGCGGGAAGGCGAACATGAGGGCGAACGTGCCGGCCTTGCCGACCCACACGACGTCGATGCGCCGGGCCCCGAGCGCGGCGAGCACGAGCACGGTGCCGCCGACGATCGCCTCCCGGACCACGACGACGAGCCCGAGCCACAGCGGCGCCGACCCGTCGAGGAGGATGCCGCCCACCCCGACGAGGAGCAGGAGCCGGTCGGCGACGGGGTCGAGCATCTTGCCGAGCTCGCTCACCTGGCCCAGCCGCCGGGCCAGGAAGCCGTCGACCCAGTCCGTCGCCCCGAGCACGCCGAGCAGGGCTGCGGCCACGAGCCGGTCCTCGAGCCCGAAGAGCAGCCACAGGAACAGCGGGATGCACAGCAGCCGGGCGAACGAGATCAGGTTCGGGAGGGTCAGGACCCGCCGGTCGGGCGCGTGCTCCTCGAGGGCGGACACCCGCGGAGTCTAGGACCGCCCGGCGGCCGGTCCGTCCTCCAGCGTGACGGGCTCGACCAGCTCGGGTCCGTCGTTGCGCACGTCGTTCACGGCCGTGCTGACGGGCACGGCGACGAGCAGGTCGTCGGCGGCGGGGACCAGCAGGCCGGCCAGGGCCTCGGCGTCGACGTTCGCGCGATCGAGCCACGTGTCCCAGCGGCCGGCCTCGAGCACGACCGGCATCCGGTCGTGCAGGGGCGCGACCGTGGCGTTGGCGCCGGTGGTGACGATGACGCACGTCGCCAGCCGGCCGCCCTCGGCGTCGCGCCACACCTCCCACAGCCCGGCGAACGCAAGTGGGGCGCCGTCGCGCCGGCGGACGTACCAGGGCTGCTTGCGCTGCTGCCCGGGTCGGGCCTGCCACTCGTAGAAGCCGTCGGCGGGGATCAGGCAGCGCCGGCGCTCGAACGCCGAGCGGAAGGCCGGCTTCGTGCGCACGGTCTCGGCGCGGGCGTTGATGAGCCGGCTCCCGATCGAGGGGTCGCCGGCCCACGACGGCACCAGACCCCAGCGCAGCGTGCCCAGCCGGCGTCCGCCCTCCCCGCCGACGACCGCCAGCACGTCCTGCGTGGGCGCCACGTTGAAGCGCGGGCCCGGGTCCTCGGCGACGGTGTTCTCGGCCTCGAAGTAGGCCGCCAGCTCCTCGGCCGAGGTCTGCGACGAGAAGCGACCGCACACGCCACCGACCCTACCGGCGGGGCTGCCCACCACCGCTCCGCACGTTGCGTACGGACCGCGGCACGCTGGGAAAATCCCCTATTGGGAACCCGGCGGCGCCGGGCCACACTGGCGCCGTGGCGGACACGGACCCGGCCGCCGAGAGGCGAACGGGCCCGCAGGGAGAGCACGTCGCACTGGTCGGGCGTGGCGACAGGATCGTGCACGTCGACCCCGCACCAGCACGGATCCTCGGGCGGGCCATCACGGTCGACCGGACGGTCGGGGACGTCCTCGCGCTCGTGCACCCCGACGACCTCGCCCTCACCGCCACGCTCCTCACCGGGGCGGGGGCCGGCACCCTCGACCACGCCGCCGCCGCCGTCCGCCTCGTCGACGCCTCCGGCCGGAGCCACGACGCCCACGTGTCGATCGGGCGGATCGCCGGGGCGCCCGGTCCGGACTGGCTCCTCGTGCTGCGAACGGCGCCCACCAGCCCGCCCGAGGCCACGGACAGCCGCCTCGCCGAGCGCGAAGCCCGGTTGCGGGCCGCGTTCGACGACGCGCCCGGCCCCGCCGCGCTCGTCAGCCGGGGTGGCACGATCCTGCGCGCCAACACCGCCCTGGGCGAGCTCGCCGGCGTCGGGCCCGGCAGCCTCGCCGGAACCCCCCTGCACGCCCTCGTGGTCGACGCCGATCGCGACCTGCTCGACGAGCGGCTCCGGGTCCGCGGCGAGTCGCCGGGTGCGCCGGTCGAGGTCGAGGTCACCGCCGCCACCCCCGCGGGCGAGCGCCGCCTCCAGCTGCTCATCGGCTCCGCCGGGGGCGGCACCGTGCCGCCGTTCCTCGTGGTGCAGGCCGTCGACGTCACCGACCGCCGGGCGGTCGAAGCCGACCTCGTCCACCGCGCCTTTCACGATCCGCTCACCGGGCTGCCGAACCGCGACCTGCTGCTCGACCGGCTCGCGCACGCCCTCGCCCGGCGCGACCGGCGGGCCGTGGGCGTGCTCTTCCTCGACCTGAACCGCTTCAAGGACGTGAACGACACGTTCGGCCACGAGGCGGGCGACCACCTCCTCGCCGCCATGGCCGAGCGGATCCGCCGCGTGCTCCGGCCCGCTGACACCGTGGCGCGCTTTGGTGGTGACGAGTTCGTCATCCTCCTCGAGGAGCTGCGCGGACCCACCGAGGCGGTGGACGTCGCCAACCGCATCGTGGACGCCGTGGAGGAGCCGTACCGTATCGGCGACGCCGACATCACCCTCACCGCCGCCATCGGGGTGGCGTTCTCGACGCACTCCGGGCCGGACGCCCAGACCCTGCTCCGCGACGCCGACACGGCCATGTACCGAGCCAAGGCCGAGGGGCGCTTGCGCCTGCACGAGGCGAACCCGCCCGAGCGCAACGGGCGCGCCGGTGGTGCCTCGACACCGGCGCCCGATGCGCTGGCAGCGCGCCTCGGCGAGGCCGATCTCCACCAGGCGTTCCGGGACGAGCGCATCGGGGTCGTGTTCCAGCCCCAGGTCCGCCTGCCCGACGGCACGCTCGCCGGCCTCGAGGCGCTCGCCCGGTGGGACCACCCCGAGCTGGGCGTCCTGCCCGCCTCGGTGTTCCTGCCCCTCGCCCGCTCCGCCGGGCTGCTCCTGCACCTGGGCGAGCTCGTGCTCGACCGGGTGTGCCGGGCCGCCGCGGTGTGGCGGCGGGGCCCCGACGGCCACCCGCTCGTCGTGTCGTTCAACCTGTCCGAGGTGGAGCTCGCCCGGCCCGACCTCGCCGGCGTCGTCGAAGCGGCCCTGGCCCGGACCGGCGCCGAGCCCGGGCACGTCTGCGCGGAGGTGGGCGAGGCCGACCTCCTCCGCCTCGGCACCACGGCGACCGCGGCGCTGGACCGCCTGCGGGCGATCGGGGTCCGAATCAGCCTCGACGACGCCGGCGCCACGATCGCCGACCTGCACCGCGACGAGCTCCCTCCCGTCGACGAGGTGAAGATCGACCGGCCCCACGTCGACGGCCTGCTCCGGGACGCCGCCGCCCGCCGCACCGTCACGTCCGTCATCGACCTCGCCCGGTCGCTCGACCTCCGCACCGTCGCCGAAGGCGTGGAGGACGCCGAGCAGGTGCTCGAGCTGCGCACCCTCGGCTGCGAAGCCGGCCAGGGCTACTACTTCGCCGCCCCCCAGCCCGCTGCGGTCGCCGAGCGGCTGCTCGCCCCCGACCTGCGCTGGCCGACGGCGGTCCCCGACCCCTGACCGCCGCCGGTTAGCGTCCCGACGATGAGCGCCCGGGACGCCGTCGTCGTCGGAGCCGGCCCCAACGGGCTCGCCGCCGCCGTGACGCTGGCGGCCGCGGGCCGGTCGGTGCTGCTGGTCGAGGCGGCCGCCACGGTCGGGGGCGGCACCCGGTCGGCGCCGCTCACCGGGCCCGGCACCGTCCACGACGTGTGCAGCGCCGTGCACCCCCTCGGCGTGTCGTCACCGTTCCTGCGGCGCCTGCGTCTGCACGAGCACGGCCTCGGCTGGGTCCACCCCGACCTGCCCCTCGCCCACCCGCTCGACGGTGGTGCCGCCGCCGTCCTCGACCGCTCCGTGGAGGCCACGGCCGCGGGCCTCGGGGCGGACGGCGACCGCTGGCGGCACGTGCTCGGCGCGGCCGCCGCCCGGTGGGACGACCTCGCGCTCGACGTCACCGGCCCGCTCGTGCGCCCTCCCCGGCACCCCGTCGCCCTCGCCCGCTTCGGCGCGCTGGCCGTCCTGCCCGCCGCACCCCTCGCCCGGGCGGTCTTCCGGGAGGAGCCGGCGCGCGCGCTGTTCGCCGGCATGGCCGCCCACGCCTTCCTGCCGCTGCACCACCCGTTCACGGCCTCGTTCGGGCTGGCCCTCGGCGCGTCCGGCCACAGCGCCGGCTGGCCCTTCGCCCGGGGCGGCTCGCAGCGCATCGCCGACGCCCTCCTCGCGGTCTTCCTCCGCCTGGGCGGCGAGGTGCGAACCGGCTGGCGGGTCACCGACCTCGACGAGCTGCCCGCCGCCCGCACCGTCCTGCTCGACCTCGCACCCCGCCGTGCCGCGGACCTGCTCGGGGACCGCATGCCGGCACGAGCGCGGCGGCGCTTCGAGCGGTTCCGCCACGGCCCGGGCGCCTTCAAGCTCGACTACCTCCTGAGCGAGCCCGTCCCGTGGACCAACGAGGCGTGCGGTCGGGCGGGTACCGTCCACGTCGGCGGCACGCTCGCCGAGGTCGTGGAGGCCGAGGCGGCCGTGACCGCCGGCCGGCATCCCGCCCGGCCCTTCGTCCTCGTCGCCCAACCGAGCCTGTTCGACCCCACCCGGGCACCGGCGGGCCGCCACACGCTGTGGGCCTACTGCCACGTGCCCCGCGGGTCCACCCTCGATGTGACCCGCGCCGTCGAGGACCAGATCGAGCGCTTCGCCCCCGGCTTCCGGGACGTGGTGCTCGAACGCCGGACCATGCACTGCGGCGACCTGGAGGCCTACAACCCCAACTACGTCGGCGGCGACATCGCCGGCGGCAGCCACGGCGGCCTGCAGCTCGTCCGCCGCCCGACCCTGCTCCCGTACCGGACGGGGGTCGACGGGGTCTACCTGTGCTCGGCCTCGACGCCGCCCGGCGCCGGCGTCCACGGGATGTGCGGCCACCACGCCGCCCGCCTCGCCCTGCGCCGCGAGCTCTCCTGACCGCCGGCGGGCACGGCGCCGTCCTTCTCGTCGGGCTGGCCGGACTCGAACCGGCGACCTTCGGTCCCCCAGACCGACGCGCTAACCAAGCTGCGCCACAGCCCGTGACCACGCAACCCTACCGGCCCGTCCCGCCGCCCGGCGAACGCAGGTGCCCTCAGCTGAGCAGCCCGGCCAGCCAGACGAGGCCCTCCCAGAAGCGCCACACCAGGTAGACGACGAGGGCGACCACCATCAGCTTGAAGTGCCACGGGGCGCGCGGCGGCGCGTCCTCCTCGTCGACGGTGGCGGCGCCCACGAGCGCGGGCGCCGGGCGTCGCCCGGCCACGGCGGCGGCGTCGAGCACCCGGCCACAGCTCGGGCAGGACCCGTCGGGCCGCATCGTGTTGGGGTTCCAGAACCGGTCGCAGTCGTCGCACCAGGGCACCGCTCAGCCCTCCCCCGCCGCCCGGCGCGTGCGCGGTCCGTGCGCCGCCACCCGGCTGGGCACCGGCCGGCCGACGAGGCCGCCCAGCCAGGCGCTGACGGCGAGCAGGGCGTCGAGGTCGACGCCGGTCGCCACGCCGATGTCGTCGCACAAATGGACGAGGTCCTCGGTGGCCAGGTTGCCGCCCGCGCCGTGGGCGAACGGCGAGCCGCCGAGGCCGCCGACCGCGGTGTCGAAGCGGCGGACGCCCCGCAGCATGGCGGCGTAGGCGTTCACCAGGGCGGTGCCCCGGGTGTCGTGCAGGTGCAGGCCCACGTCGTTGCCGGTGAGGTCGAGCAGGTCGTCGATCCGCCGGGGGGTGGCCATGCCCGTCGTGTCGGCCAGCGTCACGCGCGCCGAGCCGGCGTCGTAGACCGCGCGCACCAACGCCATGACGTCCTCCGGGTCGACCTCGCCCTCGTAGGGCGAGCCGAAGGCGCACGACACGACCGTGTCGACCGGCACCGCGCCGGCCCGCTCGCAGATCGCCTCGAGCTGCTCGAGCGAGGCCGCCACGGGCATGCGCACGTTGCGCTCGTTGTAGGTCTCCGACGCCGACAGGGTGAAGGTCAGCTCGTCGACGCCGGCGGCCAGCGCCAGCTCGGCGCCCCGGTCGTTGGGGACGAGCGCGGCGTAGGTGACGCCGTCGTGGCGCTCGAGGGCGGCGACCACCTCGGCGGCGCCGGCCATCGCCGGGACGGCCCTGGGCGACACGAACGCCGCCACCTCGACGTGGCGCAGCCCAGCGGCGACCAGCAGCTCGACGAGCCGCGCCCGCGCCGCGGGCTCGACGGGCGCCTCGGGTTGGAGCCCGTCCCGGGGCCCCACGTCGCGGAGCTGCACGGACGCGGGCAGCACGGCCTACACCGGGGGGACGCCGTGGCGTCGGTCGCTGAACGTGCGGTCCTTGGCGGCGGCGAGCTCGATGCGCCGGGCGATCTCGTCGCGCAGGTCGGGGAAGTCGACCACGGCGTCGACCACCAGCTCGGAGGCGAGGCGCAGCAGGTCGATGTCGGCCTCGTACTCGGCCCGGCGCTCGGCCACGAACCGCTCGCGCTCGGCCTGGTCCTCGATCGCCGCGATCTTGTTGGCGAACACGGCGTTCACGGCCGCCTCGGGGCCCATCACCGCGATCGACGCCGTGGGCAGGGCCAGGCACGCCTCGGGCTCGAACGCCGGGCCGGCCATGGCGTAGAGCCCGGCCCCGTAGGCCTTGCGCACGATGACCGACACCTTGGGCACGGTCGCCTCGGACACGGCGGTGATCATCTTGGCGCCGTGGCGGATGATGCCCTCCCGCTCGACCTGGGTGCCGACCATGAACCCGGGTACGTCGGCGAGGAACACGAGGGGCACGTTGAACGCGTCGCACAGCCAGATGAACCGGGCCGCCTTGTCGGCCGAGTCGACGAACAGCACCCCACCCTTGTGCAGCGGGTTGTTGGCGACGACGCCGACGGGGCGGCCCTCGAGGCGGGCGAAGCCGATGATCAGCTCGGGCGCCCACAGCGGCTTCAGCTCGAAGAAGCTGTGCTCGTCGACGATGCCGTCGATCACCCGGTGCATGTCGTAGCCCTGGCGCTCCTCGCGGGGAACCACGTCGGCGGTGAGCTCGGCCACCGGCTTGTCGGGCTCGTAGCGGGGCGCGTCGTGGCGCCAGCTCGACGGCAGGTACGACAGCCACGCCCGGGCCTGGGCGATGGCGTCGGCGTCGTCGCTCGCCAGGTTGTCGCCGCAGCCCGACACCGTGGCGTGCATGCGGGCCCCGCCCATCTCCTCGAGCGTGGTGCGCTCGCCGATCACCATCTCGGCCATCCGGGGCGACCCCAGGTACATCGAGGCGTTGCCCTCGACCATGAACACGGCGTCGCAGAACGCGGGGATGTAGGCGCCCCCGGCCGCCGAGGGGCCGAACAGGCAGCACACCTGCGGCACCTTCCCCGACAGGCGCACCTGGTTGTAGAAGATGCGCCCCGCGCCGCGCCGGCCGGGGAACAGCTCGACCTGGTCGGTGATGCGGGCGCCGGCGGAGTCGACCAGCCACACCACGGGCAGCTCGTGGCGGAGGGCGTGCTCGGTGAGCCGCACGATCTTCTCGACGGTGCGGGCTCCCCACGAGCCCGCCTTCACGGTCGGGTCGTTGGCCATCACGCACACGGGCCGGCCGTCGACCCGCCCAACGCCCGTGACCACGCCGTCGGCCGGGAGGTCGGGGGCGACGGCGTTGGCGAGCAGGCCGTCCTCCACGAAGCTGCCCTCGTCGAGCAGCAGGGCCAGCCGGTCGCGGACGAACAGCTTCCCCTGCGCCGCCAGCTTCTCAGCACCGGTCGCCAGGTTGCCCCGGCGCGCCCGCTCGGCGGCCGAGAACACGTCCCCGGTCACGTCAGGCCCTCCGGACGGCGAGGATGGCGATGTCGTCGGAGACAGGGCTCGTGGCGAAGTCGGTGGCCGCCTCGAGCAACGACTTGCACAGCACGTCGGGCTCGGCGCCGGGGTCCTTGCGGATGTGCGAGGCGATCCGCTCCTCGCCGAAGATCTGCTCCCCGTTGCGGGCCTCGGCGAGCCCGTCGGTGTAGAGCACCACGACGTCACCCGGATCCAACGGCACCTCCCGGCTCGTGAACCCCGCCTCGGGGTCGAGCGTGAGCAGGGGGCCTGTCGCCCGCAGCGGGCGCACCTCGCGGTCGTGCCACAGCCACGCCGGCGGGTGGCCGGCCGAGGCGTAGCGCAGCGTGCCCGCCTCGGTGTCGAAGATGACGACGCACAGCGAGATGAACTCCTCGGGCCGGCCCAGCGCCGAGATCTGCCGGTTCAGCTCCTCGAGCGCCTGGGCGGGGTCGCGGTACTGGCGGAGGAAGACCCGCAGCAGGTACTTGGCCTGGAACGCGGTGATCGACGGCTCGATGCCGTGCCCGGCGACGTCCCCGATGGCGGCCGCCAGCCGGGTGGGCGCGGTGCGGAACACGTCGTAGAAGTCTCCCGCCATCAGGCCGGTGCCCGCCTGGTAGAGCGTGCCGACCTCGAACCCGGCGAACTCGGGCAGCTCCTCGGGGGCGAGCCGCAGCGCCCAGCGCTTGGGGGCGAGGTGCTCCTGCACCAGCACCTCCTGGGCCCGCTGCTCGAGCTGCGAGCGGCCCTCGGCCAGGCGGGCCTCGCGCAGGAAGCGCCGGCCGTACAGCAGCGAGACCGCCACCGGCGCCAGCACCAGGATGAACGCCACCTCGAAGGCGGACGGTCCGGCGGCGAAGCCGGTGAGGGCGGCGATGGCCAGCACCACGTACAGGACCGTGGTGTGCAGCTCCTTGCGGTACGCGGACAGGGCCAGCACGGCGGCGTCGGAGTGCGGGCCCGCGTTCGCGTGGATGCGTTGCCAGATGCGCTGGAGGCGGCGGGCCGATCGGCCCCAGACGGCCGCTCCGGCGAGGCAGGCGATGCCCACGACCGCCAGGAGGGTGTGCTCGATCATGACCGCGGAGATGCTACCGCCGACCCGGGGCCCGGACCGCCCCCGCGCGCGACCTGCGTGACGACCGTCACCCGATCGTCACGCCGGGCGATGCCCGGTCACCCGGAGCGCCGGCGCACCCGCAGCTTCACCGGGGTCGGGCCGAACTCGAAGTGCTCCCGGATCTTGCGCTCGAGGTACCGCAGGTAGGTGCGGGGCAGCTCGCGGGTCGCGAAGAGCGTGATCGTCGGCGGATCGGTCGCTCCCTGGGTGGCGTACAGCACCCGGCCCCCGGGCGATGGGTGGGCGGCCTGCGCCGCCTGGATCACGGTGTTGAGCTCGCGGGTCGGGACCCGGCGGCGGTACCCCTCCATGGCGGCGTCGAGCGCGGGCAGCAGCTTGTGGATCGCCTTGCCGGTGAGGGCGCTGCCCGCCACGACGGGGGCCTCCGGCAGGAAGCCGAGCCGGTCGGCGACCTGGGCGCGCACGGCGGCCCGCTGCTCGGCGTCGAGCAGCTCCCACTTGTTCAGCAGGAGCACGATCGGCGACCCGGCGGCGTCGATGCGCTCGGCCAGGCGCTGGTCCTGGTGGGACACGCCCTCGGTGGCGTCGATCACGAGGATGGCGACGTCGGCGGCGTCGACGGCCCGCAACGCCCGCACCAGCGAGTAGTACTCGGTGCCTTCGTGGATGCGGCTGCGCCGGCGCATGCCGGCGGTGTCGAGCAGGCGGATGCGGCCCGACGGCGCCTCGATGACGGTGTCGATCGTGTCGCGGGTGGTGCCCGGCATGTCGTGGACGACCGAGCGCTCGTCGCCGATCAGGCGGTTGAACAGCGTGGACTTGCCGACGTTGGGACGGCCCACGATGGCGACGGACGGCATCGCCGCCTCGGGGCCCGGGACCGGGCCGGGCGCGGCGGGGCGCAGCTCGAAGGCGCGCTCCTCGTCAGGGCCGGGCTCGGGCAAGCGGGCCACGACCTCGTCGAGCAGGTCGCCCGTCCCGCGGCCGTGCAGGGCGCTCACCGGCCAGGGGTCGCCGAGGCCGAGGCGGGCGAACTCCCACACGTCGAGGTCGCGGCTGTCGCCGTCGACCTTGTTGGCCACCACGAGCACGGGCCGGCCGAGGCGGCGGACGACGGCCGCGACGCGGGCGTCCTCCTCGGTGACGCCCACCTCGGTGTCCACGACGAGCAGGAGCAGGTCGGCGGCGGCCATCGCCCGCTCGGCCTGCCGGCTGACCTGCTCGTCGATGGCGTCGCCCGAGGCGAGCCAGCCCCCGGTGTCGACCAGCACGAAGCGGCGCCCACCCCACTCGGCGTCGAGCTCCTTGCGGTCCCGGGTCACCCCGGGCCGCTCCTCGACGATCGCCTCCTGGCGGCCGACGATGCGGTTCAGCAGCGTCGACTTCCCGACGTTGGGCCGGCCCACGATGGCGACCACCGGCACACCCACGCCGGCCGCCTAGCCCCCGGACCCGAGCGCCCGGCCCGCCAGGGCGCGCCGGAGCGAGATCCCGTCGGTGGGGATCACCTCGACCGGGCGGGGCAGGTCGGCCGGGGTCGTGCCGTCGAGGAAGCGGCCGCCCGACAGGCACACGTCGGGCAGCAGGTAGCGGTGGCCCTCGGGCTCGCCGGCGAGGGTGCGGGCCAGGTCCTCGCCGACCAGCAGGCCGGTCACGGCGATGTTGCCGCCGAAGAACTCGTTGCGGACCGGCACGACGCGCACGTCGTCGCGCCCGAGGCGGGCGAGCAGCGGTGCGATGACGCGGGCGCCGTACTCCCCCGTGAGGATCCCCACCGGCGCGTCCCGCCGGGGCCCGAGCGCCACCGCCACGCTCCGGCCGTCGGGTTCGCCCGGGCCCCCGGGGCCCGGGCCGCAGGCGGCCGCCCGCGGGGCGCGGTAGCCGGCGGCGGGCGCGCCGTCGACCCAGGCGAAAAACCCGGGCTGCACGCCGATGCCGTGATCGGCCTCGCCCAGGAGCTCGGCCTCGAACGCCCGCGCCATGCCGATGCCGTCCTCGTGCATGGGGAAGCCCTCGTAGCACTCGGCGGGAGGGAACGGCCGGTCGGCGAGCAGGTGGTACTCGTCGGCGGCGAACACGACGCGGCGACCGACCGCCTCGAGGAACGTCGCCTGCCAGCGCTCGGTGGCGTCGAGGACGGCGGCCGCCTCGGCGGGCGTGTGGGGCCGCAGGGTGGCTTCGCGCGAGTGCCGGCTCACGCCGAGGGGCACGAGGCAGCAGGTGGCGAGCTCGGGGTAGCGGTCGAGCACGCCGGCGAGGGTGTCCTCGAGCACGTCGCCGTCGTTCACGCCCGGGCACACCACGACCTGGCCGTGCACCTCGATCCCGTGGTCGAGCAGGGCCCGCAGCCAGCGCAGGCTCGTAGCGCCCCGCCGGTTCCGCAGCATCCGGGCGCGGACGTCGGGATCGGTGGCGTGGATGCTCACGTTCAGCGGCGACAGGCGCTCGGTGACCACCCGCTCCAGGTCGGCCTCGGTGAACCGGGTGAGCGTCGTGTAGTTCCCGTAGAGGAACGAGAGTCGGTAGTCGTCGTCCTTGGTGTACAGGCTCTTCCGCAGCCCGGGCGGAAGCTGGTAGATGAAGCAGAACTCGCAGTGGTTGTCGCAGGTGCGGACCTGGTCGAACAGGGCCGACTGCACCTCGACGCCCAGCGGCTCGCCCGCCCGCTTGCGGACCGCCACCTCCACCTCCACGCCGCCCCGCAGCAGCGCGACGTCGACGTCGGCCTCGTCGGTGAGCACCCGGTACTCGATCACGTCGCGGGGCGCCCGACCGTTCAGGGTGACGATCTCGTCGCCCACGGCGACGCCGGCGCGCGCGGCCGGCGACCCGGGCGCGACGGCGACGACGAGCGGGGCGGCCATCCGACGATTCTACGGGGCCGACCCACGAGGAACCCCAGCCGCGCCGGTAGCCTGAGGGCTCCGATGGACGTCGACCGTGTGCTCCTGGCCGCACCCCGAGGCTTCTGCGCCGGGGTCGAGATGGCCATCAAGGCCCTGGCCTGGATGGTGCGGGCCTTCGACCCGCCCGTGTACTGCTACCACGAGATCGTCCACAACCAGGTCGTGGTCGACCGCTTCCGCGACCTGGGCGTGGTGTTCGTCGACGACGTGTCCGAGGTCCCCGAGGGCGCGCCGCTCATGCTGTCGGCCCACGGGTCCGCGCCCGAGGTCGTCACCACCGCCCGGGAGCGGGCCGGCTACCTGGTGGACGCCGTCTGCCCGCTCGTCACCAAGGTCCACCACGAGGTGAAGCGCCGGGCCGGCGAGGGCTACACGATCGTGTACGTCGGCCACGAGGGCCATGACGAGGCCGTGGGCACGATGGCCGTGGCGCCCGACGCCGTGCGCCTCGTCGAGACCGTCGACGACGTGGCGACGCTGCCCGATCCCGGCCAGCCCGTGGCCCTCCTGGCCCAGACCACGCTGTCGCACCGCGACTGGCAGGGCGTGCTCGACGCGACCCGGCAGCGCTTCCCCGACGTGTGGGTGCCGGGCCGCAGCGACCTGTGCTTCGCCACGACCAACCGCCAGTCGGCGCTGGTGCAGATCGCGCCCCGCTGCGACGCCATGGTGGTGATCGGCTCGGCGAACTCGTCGAACACGCTGGCCCTCGAGCGGGTCGCCCGCGAGGCGGGCTGCCCCCGTGTCCACCGGGTGAACAGCGCGGACGAGCTGCCCGATGACCTCGCCGGCACGGTCGGCGTCACCGCCGGCGCCTCGGCCCCCGAGGAGCTCGTCGAGCAGGTGCTGGCCCGCCTCGCCCCGCGCGAGGGCGTCGAGGTGGCGGCCTACACCACCGAGGAGGAGTACTTCCCTCCGCCCCGCGAGCTGCGCCAGCTGGTGCAGGCGGTGGGCGCCGTCGCCGCGCTCGGCCTCGGCGCGCCCGCTCCGTCGCCGTCCGCCGCGTCCGACCGCGACCTGCCCGCCAGCGCCGTCCTCGCCGCCCTGGCCTGAGCCGACCGCCCCCGGTCCCGGCACCGGCGCCGCGCCTCCCGTTCCGGGTACCCCACGTCTCACCCCGGTGAGACCACAGCCACCCAGAACCGGTGGAGGTGGGGGCGGCGAGGTGGGGTCGGCGCCGTGGGGTTCGGGACGGCGGCGCGCTCGCGCTAGCCCCGGGGGGGGTTGGGGGAGCCGGCGGCGGCCTGGGCCTGGTCGAAGAGGCGTTGCAGCTCGGCATGGAGCTGCTCGGTCAGCTCGCGGACGGCGCGGCGCGGTACCCGGCCCCCGTCGGGCCGGGCTTCGGGGTGCAGGGGCGGACCGACGACGACGGCCACCTTCACGGGGCGGACGAGCTTGGAGCCCTTTCTCATGGCCCGCTCGCTGCCGCCGATGCCCACCGGCACGATCGGCACGCCCAGCCGGGCAGCGAGGTAGGCGGCGCCGTCGAAGAGGGGCTGCACCTCGGGGCCTGACTGCCGGGTGCCCTCCGGGAACAGCACCAGGGGCTCGCCGGCCTCGAGCACGGCCTGGCTCTGGCGCAGCGCCTCGCGGTCGGCGGTGCCCCGGTGCACCGGGAAGGCGCCCAGCGCCTCGACCAGCCAGCCGAAGGCCTTCACCTTCCACAGCGAGTCCTTGGCCATGAACCGGATCCGGCGCCGGGTGATGGTGGGCACCACGAACACGTCGATGTTCGAGCGGTGCACCGGCGCGATGATGTACGCGCCCGTCGGTGGCACGTGCTCCCGCCCCCGCACCGACACCCGCCAGTAGAGGCGGACGAGGCTCACCCCGAGGGGCCGCAGCAGGCTGAAGAGCCACCCGCCGCGCGTCACAGGGCCGCCCGCAGCTCGGCGACGATCTCCTCCACGGTCCGGTCGCTGGTGTCGACGACCACGGCGTCGGGTGCCATCCGCAGCGGGTCGACGGCCCGCTCGCTGTCGACGCTGTCGCGCCGGGCCATGTCTGCGGCCACGGTCTCGTACTCCATCTCGCTGACCTCCCGGTGCCGCCGGGCGGCGCGCACCTCCAGCCGGGCGGTGAGGTACGCCTTCAGGCGGGCGTCGGGGAACACGACCGTGCCGATGTCGCGGCCCTCGATGACGCCGCCCCCGCGCGCCCGGGCCCACTCGCGCTGGCGGCGGCGCAGCTCCTCCCGCACGGCGGCGTTGGCGGCGACCACGCTCACCGCCCGGGTCACCTCCGGGCCCCGGATCTCGATGCTGGCGTCGACCCCGTCCACGACGACCGCGTCGTCGCTCACGTCGATCTGGAGCTCGGGTACGAGGGCGGCGACGTCGGCCTCGTCGGCGGGGTCCATGCCCCGGCGCAGCACGGCGAACGCCACGGCCCGGTACATGGCGCCGGTGTCGAGGTAGTCGAGGCCCAGCTCGGCGGCGAGGGTGCGGGCGACGGTCGACTTCCCCGACCCCGCCGGGCCGTCGATGGCGATCACGTCCATGCGGGCGCGAACCCTACTGCCGGGCCTCCCCTGACCCCGAACGCAGCGAGTCGAGGGTGTCCCAGAACCCGGGGAAGGTCTTGTCCACGCACCCGGGGTCGGCGATGGCGATGCCGGGGGCCCGCAGACCGAGCAGGGCGAAGCTCATCGCCATCCGGTGGTCGTCGTAGGTCTGGACCGTCGCCGGTCGGGGCGTCCCGGGGTGCACCACGAAGCCGTCGTCGGTCTCCTCGGCCTCGATGCCGCACCGGCGCAGCTCGGCGACGGGGTGGGCGATGCGGTCGGTCTCCTTGGCCCGGATGAACCCGATGCCCCGCACACGGGTGGGCGACGACGCGAACACCGCCACCACGGCGAGGGTCTGGGCGGTGTCGCTCAGGCCGGCGAGGTCCACGTCGATCCCCTCCAGCGGGCCCACGCCCTCCACCTCGGTCCACTCGTCGGTGCGGCGGACCACCGCGCCCATGCGCTCGAGCACGTCGACGAACCCGAGATCGCCCTGGAGCGACCCGGTGCCCAGGCCCGGGACCCGCACCCGCCCTCCGCACACGGCTGCGGCGGCGAAGAAGTACGACGCCGCCGAGGCGTCGGGCTCGATGACGTAGGTGCGGCTCCGGTACGAACCCGGCGCCACGGCGAACCGGCCCGGTCCGGGCTGCTCGACCGTGGCGCCGAAGGCCGTCATGACGGCCGCGGTCATGGCGACGTAGGGCTCGGACACCAGCCGGCCCGGCACCGAGACGTCGAGGCCTTCCGGCATGCACGGCGCCGCCAGCATGAGACCGGACGCGAACTGGCTGGACACGCCGCCCGGCACGGCGACCGCGCCGCCCCGGAGTGGGCCGCCGCTCACGGTCACCGGCAGGTGCCCCCTGACCCCGGCCTCGGTGACGGCGACGCCGAGCGACCGCAGCGCCTCGAGGGCCGGTCCCATGGGCCGGCGCCGCAGCGGCGCCCGGCCGTCGAGGCGGTACGGGCCGGGGCCCATGGCGGCGACCGGCAGCACGAAGCGCGCCGTCGTCCCGGACAGGCGGGCGTCGAGGGTGGCCGGACCCGGGGCGAGCCGCCCACCGGTCCCCGCCACGGTCCAGCGGTCACCGGCCCGGGCCACCCGGGCGCCGAGGCGCGTCAGGCACCCGACCATGGCTTCGGTGTCGTCGGCGGTGAGGGCGCCCTCGAGCGTGCTCGTGCCGGCGGCGAGCGTGGCGACCACCAGGGCCCGGTTCGTCAGGCTCTTCGACCCCGGCAGGGTCACCTCGGCGTCGAGCGGCCCGTCGAGCGGTTCGACGCGCCGAGCGGCGCTCACCGCCCGCCTCCCGCGACGCGCCGACGGGTCACACCGAGTACCCGCGGACGCCGGCCCGGCACCACGCCCACGGCCGTCACTCCAGCGGGCTCACGGCCGGGCGGTACCCGCGGGCGACCAGGCCGCCCCGCAGGCGCTCGGCCCGGTCGGCCTCGACCAGCAGCAGCACCACGCCCGAGGCGCCCTCGGCCGAGTGGGCGATCTCGAGGTCGGCGATGTTGACCTCGAGCTCGGTGGCCAGGGTGGTGATCTCGGCCAGCACGCCGGGACGGTCCGGCACCGGCACCCGCACCTCCACGACATCGCCCGCCCGGGCGATCCGGGGCGGCAGGTTCAGCCGGGCCCTGCGGGCCCGCTCGAGCGCGCCGAGCAGGCCGTCCCGGTCGGCGGCCGACACCCGCTGGCGCAGCTCCTCGAGCGACGCCACCAGGGCGCCGAGCGCCTCCACGATCGCCTCCCGGTTCTCGGCGCAGATGTCGGGCCAGATGCCGGGGTGCCCGGCTGCCACCCTTGTCATGTCGCGGAACCCGCCGGCGGCCAGGCGCAAGAGGGCTCGGTGGTCCTCGGCCCGCTCCGCGGCGACGGACATCAGCGCGGCGGCCGTCAGGTGGGGCACGTGGGACACGACGGCCACCAGGGTGTCGTGGGCCTCGGGGCTCAGCTCGAGGACCTCCGCTCCGAGCGACGAGACCACCGAGCGCACCAGGGCGTGCGCCGAGGGGTCGGTGCCGGCGACCGGCGTGAGCACCCAGACGGCGCCGGCGAACAGCTCGGGATCGGCGCCGTCCACCCCCTCCTGCTCCGACCCGGCCATGGGGTGCCCGCCGACGAAGCGGGGGTCGTCGACGGCGCCCACGATGGGCGCCTTCACCGAGCCCACGTCGGTGACGACCCCGTCCCCGCCGGCCAGCACCGCCCGGACGGCTCCGGCCACCGCCCCGACGGGGGTGGCCACGAACGTGACCTCCGCCTCGTGATCGGTCCCCACGGCGTCGAGGGCGCCGAGGTGAAGGGCCCGGGCGGCCCGTCCCTCGTCGTGGTCGGTGCCGGTCACGTGCCAGCCCCGCGCCCGCAGGGCCAGCCCGATGGAGCCGCCGATCAGCCCGGTGCCGACGATGCCGGCCCGTCGCGCCGCCATCAGCCCGGCAGGTCGTCGCGCAGGCCCCGGGCCCCTTCGAGGTACACGTGGCGCAGCTCGTCGCGGGCGCGCTCGGTGGTGAGGTGCATCAGGACCCGGATGCAGCGGGGCGTCCCCCCGGTGATGTCCAGCTCGCGGGCGCAGAGCAGGGGGACGTCGCCCAGGCCGATGGCCCGGGCCGCCGCCGCCGGGAACTCGGCGTGAACGTCGTCGGTGGCCGTGAACACGATGCTGATGAGGTCGTCGTGGTCGACCCCGTTGCGCGCGAGCATCTCGCGGAGCAGGGCCTGCACCCGCTCGTGGATGGCGTCGCTGGTGTCCTCGTCGACGGTGGTGGCGCCCCGAAGGGCCCGGACTGCGGCAGGCACGGCCGCGCATGCTACCGCCGGGGGGCGCTCAGTCCGCGCCCCGTATCGCCCGTTCGAGCGCCCGCACCTCGTCCTGGCGGAGGGGGCGCCACCGTCCCGGGCGCAGCGTCCGGTCGGTGACGGGCCCGATGCGGGTCCGCACGAGCCGCACGACGGGGTGGCCCACCGCCTCGCACATGCGCCGCACCTGGCGGTTGCGGCCCTCGTGGATCGTGATGCGCAGCAGGTTGGGGGCGACCCGCCCCACCTTGGCGGGGCTGGTGCGCCCGTCCTCCAGGTCGACCCCCTCCCGCAGCCGGCGCAGCGCCGCCCGCCCGGGCTCGCCCCGGACCTCGGCCAGGTACTCCTTTTCGACCCCGAACGACGGGTGGGTGAGCCGGTGCGTGAGCTCACCGTCGTTGGTGAGCAGCAGCAGCCCCTCGGTGTCGGCGTCGAGCCGGCCGACGGGGTGCACCCTCGGCTCGGGCGGCACGAGCGACACCACCGTCGGCCGCCCCTGCGGGTCGTGGGCGGTGGTGACGACGCCCCGGGGCTTGTTCAGCAGGTAGTGCACCAGTCCGGCGCGCACACCGATGGGCACCCCGTCGACCTCGATGCGGTCGTGCTCGGGATCGACCCTCGCCCCCAGGACGGCGACGGCGCCGTTCACCGTGACCCGGCCGGCGGCGATCAGCGCCTCGCACGATCGCCGGCTGCCCAGCCCGGCCCGGGCGAGCACCTTCTGGAGCCGGTCGCCCGACCCCGCGCTCACTCGGTGGGCGCCCGCAGGCCCTGCTCGAGCGCCTCGACCACGTCGGCGCCGGGCACGAAGTCGCCGAGGGGGGGCAGGTCGTCGAGGCTGTCGATGCCGAGCTTCTCGCAGAACAGCGGGGTGGTCCCGAACAGCACGGCCTGGCCGGGACCGGGGTCTCGGCCGACCTCGGCGATGTAGCCCCGGTGCACGAGCGTCCGCATCACCCCGTCGACGTTGACGCCCCGGATGGCCGCCACCTGGGCCCGGGAGACGGGCTGCTTGTAGGCGACGATGGCGAGGGTCTCGAGGGCGGCGGCCGACAGGCGGGCCGACTGGCCCTCGAGCACGAAGCGCTCCACGTAGGCGGCGAGGTCGGGGTGGCTGGCGAACCGCCACCCGCCCGCCACGCGCACGAGCTGGAACCCGCGGCCTTCGGCCTCGTACCGGTCGCGCAGGGCGACGAGCTCGGCCTCGACGGCGTCGGGACCGACCTCGAGCAACTGGCCGAGGAGCTGCGGGGGCACGGGCTCCTCGGCGACCATCAGCACGGCCTCGAGCGCCCGGCGTACCTCGTCGGTCACGGGCCCGGCCCTCAGCCCTCGTAGGCGTCGACGCCCGCGAGCGCCGGCATGCGGCGCGGGGCGTCCTCGTCGGGCGCCCACACGACGACGATCTCGCCGAAGGACGTGGCCTGCTCCAGGTCGACGAAGCCCTCCTTGAACAGCTCGAGGATCGCGAGGAAGCGCACGACGATCTCGATGCGGTCCACGAGGCCGGCCGTGAGGCGCCGGAACCCGATGCGGCCCACCCGGGGCAGCGCCTCGAGCAGCTCGGCCACGGCGTCGGTGACGCTGGCCTGCACCGACGGGAGGTGGCTGATGTCGACGCGCGGCACGGGCTTGGGCGCCACGGCCCGCAGGAACGCGGCGCGCAGCGCGGCGGGGGTGACCCCGGCCAGGAGGTCGGGGGTGAGGTCGAAGAAGTGCGGCTCGGGGCCGGCCAGCCGGGGCCAGGAGCGGCCGGCGTCGTCGGCCATGCCCGCCAGCACCCGGGCGGCGTCCTTGAAGGTCTTGCACTCCACGAGCTTGGCGAGGAGCAGGTCGCGCTCCTCCCAGAGGGCGAGCTCCTCGTCGAGGTCGGCGTCGTCGCGGCCGGGCAGCAGGCGGCGGGTCTTGAGCTCGACGAGGGTGGCGGCGATGAGCAGGAACTCGGTGGCCACCTCGAGGTCGAGGCGCTCCTCGACCGTGCGCATGCGGTCGAGCTCGGCCAGGTAGGCGTCGACGATGGGGGTGAGCGAGATCTCGTAGAGGTCGACCTGCTCGCGCAGGATCAGGTGCAGGAGCAGGTCGAACGGCCCCTCGAAGACCGGGGTCTGCACCTCGTAGCCCATCGGGGGAAGTCTACGGTCGCCCGCGACCCGTTCCGTGGATCCCGATGACCGGAGGTACCCTCGCCCGCCATGGCACGGGTCTTCTCGGGCATCCAGCCGACCGGCGACCTCCACCTGGGCAACTACCTGGGCGCGCTGCGCCGGTTCGCGGCCGAGGAGCAGAGCCCCGACGCCGTGTTCTGCATCGTCGACCTCCACGCCCTGACCGTGCCCCAGGACCCCGCGGCGCTGCGGGCCCGGACGCTGCAGACGGCGAACCTGTACCTGGCCTCGGGACTCGACCCCGACGTGTGCACCCTGTTCGTGCAGAGCCACGTCCCCGAGCACACCGAGCTCGCCTGGCTGATGGAGTGCACCGCCAGCGTGGGCGAGCTGCGCCGCATGACGCAGTTCAAGGAGAAGAGCGCCAGCGCCGAGTTCGTGAGCGGCGGGCTGTTCACCTACCCGGCGCTCATGGCGGCGGACATCCTGCTGTACGACACCGAGCGGGTGCCGGTGGGCGACGACCAGCGTCAGCACCTCGAGCTGGCCCGGGACCTGGCGATCCGCTTCAACGGCCGCTACGGCGACACCTTCGTCGTGCCCGAGGCCGCCATCCCGACGGTCGCGGCGCGGGTCATGGACCTGCAGAACCCGACAGCGAAGATGTCCAAGTCGGTCGACTCGCCCCAGGGCACGGTGCTGATGCTCGACGACCCCGACACCATCGCTCGCAAGATCCGCCGGGCGGTCACCGACACCGGTACCGACGTGCGCTACGACCCCGACACCAAGCCGGGGGTGTCGAACCTGCTGGCGATCCTGTCGGCGGTCACCGGCACGCCCCCGGGCGAGCTCGCCGGCCGCTACCAGCAGTACGGCCCGCTGAAGGCCGACACCGCCGACGCCGTCGTCGAGGTGCTGCGCCCCGTGCAGGCGCGCTACCGCGAGCTCGAGGCCGACCCCGACGCGACGCTCGCTGTGCTCGAGAAGGGCGCGGCCCGCGCCCGGGAGACGGCCTCGGTCACCCTGGCGCGAGCGCACGGCGCTGTGGGCCTGCTCCCCCGTTCCCGCTGACCCCCCGCCCCCGCCCGCACCACCACGTTCTCGAGGCTGAGCGCACCGGATCCCGCCACGCCGGGCCTCGAGTTCGCGGACCTGCGCGTTCTCGAGGCTGAGCGCACCGGATCCCGCCACGCCCGGCCTCGAGAACGCCGGGCGGGCGGGCGCCGGCTGGGCCGGTCAGTCGTCGTCGGCGGCGCGCAGCGCCCGGCCGAGGTGGGACGGGACGCTCCAGGCCTCCTCGGGGAGGTGGTGCTCGCGGGCCCAGGCGACGGTGAGCGGGTCGCTGCCGGCCAGGGCGAGGCGGTCGGCGCCGAGCTCGGGGTGCTTCAGGTACAGCCCCACCCGGCGGGTGAGCCCCCGGCGCTCGGCCCAGGCGTCGGCGAGGTGGCGGCCCGCCGCCGCTGCGGACAGCGTGGCCACGACCCGGCCGTAGGTGCCGAGGCGGGCGTCGAGCTTGCCCACGTCGTGGAGCAGGGCGGCGGCGATCACCGGGCGGGTGGCCTCGTGGCCGAGGGCCCGCTCGACCCGCCGGGCGACGCCGACGGCGTGGCGGCGGTCGGCCCGGCCGAGCTGGTCCCAGAGCGCCTCCTCGCCGGACAGGAAATGGGCGCGCGCCCAGGCGTCGTCGGCCGCGCCCGGACCGACGGGCACGAGCGACCCGAGGAAGCGCCGCAGGAGGTGCCGGACCCTCACAGCAGCACGAGCCAGAGGTCGATCGCCCAGCCGAAGAGGCGGGCGAGGGCGCCGGGCACGGCGAGCACCACCACGAGGATCAACAGGATCGACCAGCGCCGCAGGCGCAGCCAGGCCGGCCAGAGCCGGGCGGGCAGGACCCGCTCGATCACCGCTGACCCGTCGAGAGGCGGCAGCGGGATGAGGTTGAACACCGCCAGGATCACGTTGATCACCCCGAACCAGAGGACGACCTCGGGCACGAGGCCCGACGGGACCGCCCGCGGCGAGTCGATGGAGCCGTACATCGCCCGCCACACCAGCACGGCCAGGATGGCGAGGACGATGTTCACCGCCGGACCGACCAGGCTCACGTACAGCGAGTGCCGGCGGGGATCGCGCAGCCGGTTGGGGCGCACCGGCACCGGCTTGGCGTACCCGAACGCCCCCAGGCCCGACAGGGCGAGCATGGCCGGGAGCAGCACGGTTCCGAACGGGTCGATGTGGCGGACCGGGTTCAGCGTGAGGCGACCGGCCTGCTTGGCGGTGTCGTCACCGAAGACCAGGGCCAGGGCCCCGTGGGCGACCTCGTGGAGGATCACCGAGGGCACCAGCACCCCGATGATGATGGCGACGAGCTGCCAGTCGACCCCGGCCACGGGCGTCGCCCTGCCCCGCCGTCAGGCGGCGCAGTCGATGCAGAAGCGGGTGGACGGCATCGCCTCGAGCCGGGGCTCGGCGATCTGGTTCCCGCAGCGCTCGCACACCCCGTAGCTGCCCGCATCGAGCTTCTGGAGGGCGTGCTCCACCTCACGCAGCTGCTCGCGCAGCTGGTTGCCGAGGGCCCGCTGCTCGCCCTGCTCGGCCGCCACCTGGGCGGAGTCGGCGAAGTTCTCGTCGAACTCCAGGCCGGTGCCGTCGAGCAGGCCGAGGTCGTCCAGCTGGTGGCGGAGCTGGTCGCGCTCCTCCTCCAACGAGGCGCGCGCCATCTCGAGCAGGGTGTCACTGGGCACGCGGACAGGCTACCGGACGCGCGGGCGATCCGGACCGCTCCGCCCGGTCCGGCATCAGCGCGGTCAGCAGCGGGCGCCCGTCGCGCGCGGGTGGGCGGCCTCGTACACCCGCCGCAGCCGCTCGGTCGACACCAGGGTGTACACCTGCGTGGTCGAGATCGAGGCGTGCCCCAGCAGCTCCTGCACGACCCGGACGTCGGCCCCGTGGTCGAGCATGTGGGTGGCGCAGGAGTGCCGCAGGACGTGGGGCGTCAGGCGCCCGGCCAGGCCGGCCGCGACCCCGTGGCGCCGCACGATCCCCCACGCCCCCTGGCGCGACAGTCGCCCGCCCCGGATGTTCAGGAACACCGCTTCGGCGTCGCCCCGCCGCGCCCAGCGGTCGGGCACGAGCACGTCGCGCCCACCGGGCGCGAGCCAGGCCGCCATCGCCTCGGCGGCGAGCCCGGCGAGGGGCACGACCCGCTCCCGCTCCCCCTTGCCGAACGCCCGCATGCTGCCGCCCTCCACGTCGACGTCGGCGAGGGACAGCCCCACCAGCTCCGAGATCCGCAGGCCGGTTCCGTAGAGCACCTCGAGGATGGCCCGGTCGCGCCGGGCCACGGCGTCGGTGCCCGTGACGGCGCCGATGAGGGCCGCGACCTCGTCCTCGGTGAGGGCTCTCGGGAGGCCCGCAGGCACCCGGGGCACCTCCACGTCGCGCGCCGGGTCGGCCGCCGCGTGTCCCTCCTCGGCGCAGAAGCGGTGCAGGGCCCGCACCGCCACGAGGGCCCGGGCGACCGACGCCGGGGCCCGGCCCGCGGCCCGCAGGTGCGCCACGTAGCGCTCGACGGTGCCGGCGTCGACGGCGTCGAGCGCCAGCCCCTGGGTCGCCAGCCACGTCCAGTACGCCCGCAGGTCCCGCCGGTACGCCGCCAGGGTTCCGGCCGACCGGCCCCGCTCGGTGGCGAGCCACGACAGCAGCTCCTCCACCTCGATGGGGAGGACGCCCGGGTCGGTGGCGCTCACAGGCGCTCGAGGGGGTCGGCCGGGTCCCGGCCGAGCGCCTCGGCCACGGCCGGGTTCACCACCGCGCCACCGGCGACGTTCACGCCGGCCCGCAGGGCCGGATCGCCGGCGACGGCGGTCCGCAGGCCGCCGGCCACGGCGAGCACGTACGGCAGCGTGGCGTTGGTGAGCGCGTACGTGGAGGTGTTGGGGACCGCGCCGGGGATGTTGCCCACGGCGTAGTGGAGCACGCCGTGGCGCTCGTACACGGGGTCGTGGTGCGTGGTCTCGCGCGTCGTGGCGACGCAGCCGCCCTGGTCGACGGCGACGTCGACGATCACGGCGCCGGGCTTCATCGCCCGCACGAGGTCCTCGTCGACGACGGTGGGGGCCCGGCCGCCTGCGACCAGCACGGCGCCGATCAGGAGGTCGGCCTCGGTCACGGCCCGCTCGACCGTGCCCCGGTTCGACGCCAGCGTCATGATGCGCCCCCGGTGGATCTGGTCGACCCAGCGGAGGCGGTCGAGCGCCTTGTCGAGCAGCAGCACCTCGGCCTCCATGCCCGCGGCGATCCACGCCGCGTTCCAGCCGACGTTGCCGGCGCCGAGGACGACCACCCGGGCCGGCCGCACGCCCGGGGCGCCGCCGAGCAGCACGCCCCGGCCCCCCGCGCCCCGCTCGAGGAAGTGGGCGCCCACCTGGGTGGCCATGCGGCCGGCGACCTCGCTCATGGGCGCGAGCAGCGGCAGGCTGCCGTCGGCGAGCTGCACGGTCTCGTAGGCGAGGGCGGTCGCCCCGGAGCGGACGAGGGCATCGGCCACGTCGGGGTAGGCGGCGAGGTGCAGGTAGGTGAACAGCACCAGGTCGGCGCGCAGGTGCGGCCACTCGTCGGGTTGGGGTTCCTTCACCTTCACGACCAGCCCGGCGGACCAGGCGTCGCCGGCGCCGACCAGGCGGGCGCCGGCGGCCTCGTACTCGGCGTCGGTGATCGACGAGCCCTCCCCCGCTCCCCGTTCGACGAGCACCTCGTGCCCGTGGGCCCGCAGCTCGCGCACGCCGTCGGGGGTGAGGGCGACCCGGTGCTCCCCGTCCTTGACCTCGGCCGGCACGCCCACGATCACGACGACCACCGTAGGCCGGTCAGGCGCGCTCGGTGCGGAGGCGCTCGAGGGCGAGCATGCAGCCGATGATGGTCTTGGCGTCGGTGACCGCCCCCGACGCGACGAGCCGGGGCACGTCCGCCAAAGCGACGTGCTCGACCGTCATGTGCGACTCCTCGTGACCCTGGGCCGAGGCCGCCACCGGCGTGAGGTCGCGGCCGAGGAACACGTGGGAGCGCTCGTCGCAGAACCCCGGCGAGTTGTAGAACTCGGCCAGCTTGTCCAGCCGGCCGGCGGCGTAGCCGACCTCCTCGCCCAGCTCGCGGGCGGCCGTCACCTCCGGCGGCTCGCCGGCGACGTCCCGCTTCCCGGCCGGGATCTCGAGCAGCTCGCCGTCGATGGCGGCCCGGTACTGGCGGACGAGCACCACCGTGCCGTCGTCGAGGAGCGGCACGACCGACACCGCCCCGGGATGCCGGACGACGTCACGGCCGAAGCGCTCGCCTCCCGGCGCCTCGAACTCGCCTTCCTCGACGGCGATGAGGAAGCCCTGGTGCACGACGCGCCCGCCGACGCGCCGGAAGCCGGCGGGGCTCACACGTCGATGAGCTGCGGGTTGCGGCCCTCGGCGCGGTCGAGGGCGGCGCCGATGAACTCGTAGAACAGCGGCGCGGGGCGGTCGGGCCGGCTGGCGAACTCGGGATGGGCCTGGGTGCCGATCCAGAACGGGTGCGACGGCACCTCGATGAACTCGACGAGCCGGTCGTCGGGGGAGGTTCCCGAGCACAGGAAGCCGGCCTCTTCGAAGCGGCTGCGGTACTTGGGGTTGAACTCGTAGCGGTGGCGGTGGCGCTCGTAGACGACCTCGGCGCCGTAGAGCTTGGCCACCTGCGAGCCGGGGACGAGCCGGGCCGGGTAGAGGCCCAGGCGCATGGTGCCGCCCATGTCGGTGACCTCGCGCTGGGACTCCATGAGGTCGATGACGGGGTGCGGGGTCTCGGGATCGAATTCGCTGGAGTTGGCGCCGGCGAGGCCGAGCACGTCGCGGGCGTACTCGATCGTCATGACCTGCATGCCCAGGCAGAGGCCGAGGCACGGGATGTCGTGCTCGCGGGCGTAGCCGGCGGCGGCCACCTTGCCCTCGATGCCCCGGTCGCCGAAGCCGCCGGGGATGACGATGCCGTCGAGGTGGTGGAGGCGGCCCGCGGCGAGCAGGCCCTCGACGTCCTCGGCCTCGACCCACTCGATCTCGGGCTTGGCGCCGTGGTGGAAGCCGCCGTGCTTGAGCGCCTCGACCACGGACAGGTAGGCGTCGGGCAGGCGCACGTACTTGCCCACGATCCCGATGCGCACGACCCGCTCGGCGGCTTCGATCCGCTCGACCAGGGCCCGCCAGCCTGCGAGGTCGGCGGGCCGGTCGTCGCAGCGCAGCACGCCGCACACGTAGTCGTCGAAGCCCTCGTCGTGCAGCACCAGCGGGATGGCGTAGAGGTTGCTGGCGTCGGCGGCGTTGACCACGGCCCGTTCGGGCACGTCGCACAGGTCGGAGATCTTGCGCTTCAGGTCCTCGCTCAGCGGCTGGTCGCTGCGGCACACGATGACGTCGGGCTGGATGCCCCGGCTGCGCAGCTCGGTGACCGAGTGCTGGGTGGGCTTGGTCTTCTGCTCGCCGGAGGGCCCGATGAACGGCACGAGCGTGACGTGGATGCAACAGACGTTGTCGCGCCCGACGTCGTTGCGGAACTGCCGGATCGCCTCGAGGAACGGCAGGATCTCGATGTCGCCGACGGTGCCGCCCACCTCGGTGATGACGACGTCGACGTCGTCGGTGGCGAGCCGCAGGATGCGGCGCTTGATCTCGTCGGTGATGTGGGGGATCACCTGCACGGTCTTGCCGAGGTAGTCGCCCCGGCGCTCGGCGGCCAGCACCGCCTGGTAGATCGACCCCGTGGTGGCGTTGGAGTCGCGGGTGAGGCTGACGTCGACGAACCGCTCGTAGTGGCCGAGGTCGAGGTCGGTCTCGCCGCCGTCCTCGGTGACGAACACCTCGCCGTGCTCGAAGGGGTTCATCGTGCCGGGGTCGACGTTGATGTACGGGTCGAGCTTCTGCATCGTGACCCGCAGGCCCCGGCAGCGCAGCAGCCGGCCGAGCGACGAGGCGGTGATCCCTTTGCCGAGGGAGCTGGCCACCCCGCCGGTCACGAAGATGTGCTTGACCCGGGGCGGGTTCGGCGTGGTCACCAGGCGGGGCCTCCCTCTGCGTCGCAGCGGCACGACGCTCGGGATGGCAGCGTACCGCGTCGCGGTCCGGACCCCGTGGACGGTCGGGGTCAGCAGCCGCCGCCGGCTTCCCGCGCCTCCCAGTGCTGGCCGGAGCGCTCGGCGGTGAACCCGTGCTCGGACTCGCGGCCGCGCTCGTCCACGACGGTGACGCACCCGGTGAAGCCGTCACCGTGGGCCTCGCCCCGCACCGCCGTCACCGCCGTGCGCAGGTGGTACCAGGCGGGACCGTTGCCGCAGGGCTCGGCCTCGCACCGCCGCCGCTCGGCCGCCACGCGCATGGCGAGCACGGCCCGGACCAGGTCGGCGTGCTCGCCGTGGAGCTGACGGGACAGGTTGATCTCGAGGACCTCGAGCAGGGTGTGCACGTCGACCGGCCACGCCGGGGCGGGGCCGGGCTCGGGACGGGGCCGGCCGTTGTGGGCCATGCCGGCCACGAGCTGGAGGTGCCACGGGTCGGGGCGCCCGAGGGCGGCGATGAGCGTGGCCCGCACCTCCCTGCCGCCCTCGGCCAGCGCGACCGGGAGGTCGTCGGGGAGCCGCCCGTCGGCCCGCTCGACGAGGGCCCGGGCCTCCTCGGCCGTCATGGCCGCCGCCGGCACCTCGATGGTGGTCGTGGTCCCGTGGCCAGCATCACCGGCGCCGCCACCGCACGCGGCGGCGAGCAGCGCGAGCGCCAAGAGCAGCGCCTCAGGGCGACGGCGGGTCCTCGTGTCCACGGATGCCTCCCAGCCGGTCGAGCGCCCGCAGCGGGGGCACCCGGTCGATGATCGTCGTGAACGATACGACCTCGCTCAGGGCGTTTAGTCCGACGAGCACGAGCAGCACGACCAGGCGCGTCGAGGGGGTGGTGGCGATGACCACGCCCAGGCCCACGGCGGCGCCGAGGGCGTTGGCGCCGGCGTCGCCCAGCATGAGCCGCTCGCGCAGGTCTTCGCGCAGCAGCCCGACGGCGGCACCGACCGTCGCGCCGACGCTGGCGATCGTCACCGTCGCCCCGCTGACCAGGGCGAGGACCAGAAACGACGCCCCCCCGACCTTGATCGCCCGCCCCGGCGCCCGGTCGAGCAGGTTGCACAGGTTGGCGGCGAGGGCGACGAGGGCGGCGTCCACGGCGAGGCGGGGCAGGTGGGGGGCGTCGAGCGGCGCGGTGGCGATCAGGGCGACGAGGACGCCGCCGAGGAGCTTGACCGAGCCGGTGGTGAGCTCACCTCGGGCCAGGGCCCCGACGTGGCCGCGGAACCCGCGGGCCGCCCCCGACCCCACGAGGTCGTCGAAGGCCCCCAGGAGGCCGAAGCCGGCGACGGCGACGACCACGAGGAGGCTGCCCTGGCTGGCCACCTGCCGGGCGTCGAAGCCGGCGACCACGGCGACCCCGCGGGCCGCCTCGACGGCGAGCACGGCGAGCACCACCACGAGCCCGGCGGCGGTGGGGACCGGCACGCCCCGGTGGTTCAGCCGGGCGAAGAGGGGGTCGGCGAACGTGGGGCGCAGCGCCGCCCAGGCGAGCCGGGCGGCGACGAGGCCGGCGACGAACGAGACGGCGAGCGTCACGGCGGGGCGGTCCGCACGATCAGCACGGTGACGTACGGCAGCACGATCGTGAGGACCGTGGCGGCGATGGCTACGCCCGAGTCGTTCACGATCGACCCGAGGACGCCCAGGACGAGGGCGCCGATCAGGCAGGCCCGCAGCCCGGGCACCCCTTGCTGGGCGCGCCGCAGGAACCGTGGTTGACGCCAGGCGAGGAAGGCGATGAACGCCAGCGCGAAGGGGACGATCAGGGTCCACACCGACGACAACAGGATGCTGAGGTTGGCGTGCAGCTTGCGCTCGATGACCGTGACCACGCCCGGCACCCCCTGGTCGGCGGCCAGGGCCACGAACCGGCCGAGGTGCGTGCGGGCCTCGGGGGCCCGGGCCAGGTCGGCCACGGCGGACAGGGCCAGCAGGACCACCGGTGCGGCGGCGGCCACCACCACCCGCCGCCACGTGAGGGGCACGCGCGCGAGCAGGAGGGCCGTGGTCAGGAACACGGGCACGGTGGTCAGGACGCCGCCCACGTTGAGGCCGAGCTCCGGCAGGCCGATCACGAGCACGATCAGGGCGTACAGCCCGCCGATGACGGCGAGGGCAAAGCGGTCGCGGACGGGCCCGCCGGCCGCGGGCCTGCGCAGCCGGCGCGCCCCCCACCAGGCCGTCGTGACGATGAGCGCGGCGGTGGCGACGAGCGTCCACGCCATGTTCCCGTAGCCCGCGAACCGGCCGGCGACGATCGGGCCCCCGCCGTAGCCCATCACCGTGTTGATCTGGAGCGGTCCGCCCACGACGATGTCGACGAGCAGCACGGCGAGCAGCAGGCCGGCGAGGGCGACCGGTGCGAGCAGCGGCTGGGCGGGCCCGGCCCGGGCGCCGTAGCGGTCGCCCAGAGCCCGGACGGCCACGGCGAGCAGGGCGGCGGCGCCGAACAGCGCGGCCCAGTAGCCGGCGCCGCCGAGGCGGTCGTAGTGGAACAGCCCCGACAGGAACGTGAGGGGGGCGACGGCGAGCACCGTGAGCGCCACGATCTCGACCACTGGTCGCAGCCGGAGCCACCCGGTGACCAGCGCCACCACCGCCACGGCGTAGGCGAGGAGTTGCAGCACGATGTACGAGACCGTCACCGGCCCCACGACCTCGTTGCGGAACACGGCGAGCTCGTTCACGTCGGCGAGGGCGGCGAAGGTCGCCGGACCGGGCGCGGACCCGCCGGCCGAGGCCATGGGCGCCCCCGTCATGTGCGTGGGGACCCGCAGGCCCAGGAACTCCAGCACGGTCGGGGCGACGTCGGGGAGCGTCACGTAGCCGTCCCGGCGGGTCGAGCCGCTGGTGAGCGCCCCGGGGGCGAACCCCGGGCCGGCGACGGCGGCGACGGTGAGCTCCACCCGCCGCCGGGGGTGCGCGGGCGCGACCACGACCACGAGGTCGCGCGCCGGGTCGACGGACGCGAGGGCGTCGGCGACGATGGCGTCGCTCGCGGCGATGGCCCGGTCGCGGGTGGCGGGCCGCAGCTCGGGATCGAGGAAGATGCTGTAGCTGTCGTAGCGCTCGAGGTCGCTCGCCTCGAGGAGCACGACGTCGTGGGCCGCCCAGGCCGCCTCGAACGCGGTCCGCACCGCGGCGCGGTCGAGGACGAGGCCGTAGGGGGCGGTGTGGTCCCGCCGCAGGAGGTCCTGGCCGACGGCGCCGCCCGTGACACCGTGGTTGTCGACCACGGCCAGGGCGGCGTCGCGGCGGAGGCCGACGGCCAGGGTGGGCTCGGCGGCGGTGTCGGCGTTGGCCACGACGGCCGCCGTGCGCCCGGCGGCCCGCAGGGCGGCGCCGAGGGCCCCGGCGTGGGCGCCGTAGCGGAGCCGTTCGTTGTTGGCGGCGATGTGCGGGAACCCGACGTGGAGGACCTCACCTCGGGGTTCGACGCCGCTGCGGCGGGCGTACACGGCGGCGGCGGGCTCGCCGTCGATCTCCTCGCCGGCGTCGAGGGCGAGGCCGGCGACGAGCTCCGAGGCGGTGGCGCGGTTGCCGGCGCCGATCGTGGCGTACCCCTGGCCGAGCAGGGTGCGGGCCCCGATCGTGCGGGGGCTGTTGGATGCGACAGCGCTGCGCTCGAACAGCTCCACGAGCGCCGGGGGCCGGTGCTCCTCGACCATCGCCCACGTCAACCGCGGGACGCTGAGGATCAGGACGCGCCCCTGCCCGCCGGCCGGCCGATCCGCCTGGCCGGCGGCGGTGCCGGGCACGCCGCCGAGCACGCCGCCGAGGACGGTGGCGAGCAGGAGGAGCAGCACGAGCAGGCGCAGGCGCGTCATGGCTGCTCCAGCGTCGCGCGGTACACGTCCGCGACGGCAGCCACGAGCCGGCGGGGATCGAGCCGGTCGGCGACGCGGGCCCGGCCGGCCGCCCCGATGCGGGCCGCCTCCTCGGGCCGGTCGAGCAGCTCGGCGAGCGCCGCCGCGAGGGCGCCGGCGTCGCCGACCGGCACGATCCGCCCGGTCCGGCCGTCCTCGATGAGGTCGGGGACGAAGCCCACGGGCGTGGCCACCACCGGCCGGCCCAGCTGCATGGCCTCGGCCACCACCAGCGGGCCCGACTCCCAGCGCGAGGGCACCGCCACCACGTCGGCCGCGCCCAGCTCGTCGACGGCGTGCGGGCTGGGCCCGGCCAATACGACGGTGTCCCCGAGACCGGCCCGGCTGATCGAGGCGCGCAGCGTCGCCTCGAGCGGGCCCTCGCCGACGACTGCGACGAGCACGCCGGGCACCCGCCGGCGCAGCACGGCCGCGGCGTCGATGAGCGTGTCGAGGCCCTTCTGGGGGTGCAGGCGGGCGGCGACCACGACGAGGGGCCGGCCGGCGGCGCCCAGCGCGGCGCGCACGTCGTCGGGGGGCCGGGTCGGGACGGCGGGGGGCCCCACCGGTGGCACCACCACGATCCCGTGGGCGCCCGGGCGGCCGGCGAACTGCTGGGCGATGCCCGACGACACGGCGATGACCGCGTCGGCGCGGCCGGGGAGGCGGGCCTCCAGCGCCCGCAGCAGGGGCGCGGCCCGCCCGGCCGCTTCGTCGAGCACGACGTTGTGGAGGGTCACGACCACCGGCGGCCGGCGCCGCAGGGTGGTGGCGAGCCATCCCGCCTTCAGCCCGTGGGCGTGCACGATGTCGAAGCTGCCGGCGGCCCGGGCCAGCGCGGCGCGGGCCTGCAACGCCTGCACCGGTTCGATCCCGCCTGGCACCGGGACGGCGAGGTGGCGGCCGTCCACGACCGGCTCGGGGCCCGCCACGGCGACGTCCCAGCCCGTCGCCCGCAGCTCGGTCGCCAGGTGGGCCACGTGGCGCCGGATCCCGCCGGTCGAGGGGCCGAGCAGCTGCAGCACCCGGGGCTCAGCCACGGCCGTCCCCTCCCCCGCGCCCCCGCCGCCCGGCCAGGGCCAGGGCAGCGCCGGGACGGAGCCCTCCGGTGGCGACCTGGAGCGCCAGGTACACCGCCACGCCGGCGCCCCCGGCCACGACCAGCTCCGCCACGGCGCCGGCGCGTCCCTCGAGCCCGAGCCCGGCGCGGACCAGCACCATGACCAGCCCCGCCCCCACCGCCGCCAGCGTGCCGGCGCCAAGGGCCCGGCCCGCCCGCACCGGGGCGTCGGGCCGGCGCACCCGCAGGAGCCCGACCAGCACCGCCGCGCCCGCGAGGTGGACCGCCGAGTGCACGCCCGCGAGAGCGGCGACGCGGCCGGCGTCGTCGACCACCGCCGCCACCCCGACCATGAGCACGACCCCGGCCACGGCGACGCCGGTGTTGACCAGGGCGGGGAGCCGGCTGTCGCCGATGGCGTAGAAGCCCCGCGTGAGGAACAGCATGGCCCCGTAGCCGAACAGGCCGGGAGCGAACGCCGCGATCGTGCGTGCGACCTGCTCGGCGCCCTCCGGTCCGGTGGCGCCGAACAGGAACGCGTCGGCCAGCGGGCGGGCGAGGGCGATCGATCCCGCCGTGCCCAGCAGCGCGAAGAAGGCGATGCCGCGCAGGCCCTGCTCGACGCCCCGTCCGAAGTCCGCCCACGAGCCCCGCTGCGCGTGACGGGCGAGCCGCGGGTAGAGCGTGGTGAGGATGGGCACGGCGAACAGGGCATGCGGCAGCAGGAAGAACGTGAACGCCACCTGGTAGACGACGACACCGCCCTCGACGGCGTTGGCGAGCACCAGCACGGCGGCGAGCAGCACCTGGCTCATCGCCAGGTACACCGCGGCCCAGGCTCCGAGCCGGCCGAGCCGGCGCACCGCCGGGTGCCGGTGGTCGAAGCGGGGGCGCAGCGAGAACCCGCTGCGCAGCACGGCGCCGACGGGCAGGACGGTGAGGGCCACGACCCCGAGCGTGGTCCCGCCGGCCAGCACGACCTGCTGGGCGCCCGTGAGCTCGAGCGAGGGCTCGGCGCCGCCCCGCATCCACCAGAAGGCGCCGTAGGTGGCCGTGACCACCACGTTGTTCAGGATGGGGGCGGCCGCCGGCAGGGCGAAGCGGCCCTGGGCGTTGAGCACGCCCGTCGCCACCATGGCCGCGGCGTACAGGACGACCTGGGGCAGGAAGAACCAGAGGAACACCGTCCCGAGACGGACCTGGGCGTCGCGGATCTCCGGCGTGGGGGCGCCGCTGACGAGCGCGGCCATCAGCAGGGGCGCGAGCAGCATCCCGACAGCGGCGAGCGCCGCCAGCCCCGCGCCCACGAGGCCGAGGACCGAACCGGCCACGTGCTGCGCCTCGCGACGGTCGCCCCGGTCGAGGAGCTCGACGAGGCCGGGGATCACCACCGCCTGGAGGGCGCCGGCGGCGAACAGCTCGAACACCAGGTTCGGCACGGTGTTGGCTGCCTGGTAGGTGTTGCCCAGATACGTCGTGCCCAGCACGGCGGCCACGACCAGGATGCGCACGAAGCCCGTGACGCGCGACACGGCGGTGAGGACCGTCATGGCCGCCGTCGAGCGGACCAGCCCCGCGTCGGGGCCGGACGTGGTCATCCGCGGTGCGGCGGCAGCAGGCGGTCCGCCTCGGGACCGTAGTGGCCGACGACGGCGGCCTCGAGGTCCTCGATCGCGAGCACCGCGGCGAGCCGGCCCAGGACCGTGTCGACCGCCTCGACGGTGCTGACGCGGGCCGCGAGCGAGCCCGACCCCCGGACCATCGCCACGATCCCGGGTGCGGGTTCGGCGTCGGGGTCGTCGGGCGCCGCCGGCGGCGCCGGCGCGGTGACGACCACGCCGAGGGTGTCGGCGACCGCCAGCCCGGCCACCAGGGGCCGGGTGAGCTGGGCGTCGGGCACGCGCGCCTCGTGACCGCCGACCACCACGAACCGCGTGCCCGGACCCACGAGCGGCAGGCGGCGACCGTCGGGCGCGTCGCCGTCGGGCAGCTCGACCTGCACGAAACCGGCCTGGGCGAGGGCGTCCACCACGGCGAGCGGACCGGGGGCGACGCCCGGCGGGGCGGCCCCGGGCTCGCCGACCGCCGGGGGCGGGGCGGCCTCGAGCTCGCCGGTGTCGCCCGGCAGGGCCGCCGCGGTGCGCAGCGCCTCGGCCAGGCGG
This sequence comes from Actinomycetota bacterium, assembly GCA_004366205.1. Lineage (GTDB taxonomy): Bacteria > Actinomycetota > Acidimicrobiia > Acidimicrobiales > CADCSY01 > SIRW01. Next base: position 115,886 of record SIRW01000022.1, read on the forward strand.
CTGAGCGCGATCGACCGCAGCACGCCGCTCGACAGGTTGGGGCTCACCCCCAGGGCCTCCGCCAGGGCGGCGCGGTCGCCGTCCTCCTCGAGGGCGAAGCGGCCGGTCAGCCACGTGTCGCCGGCGTGGACCGCCCCGGCGGCGTCGAGGAGCCAGCGGAGCGACGTCACCGCCTCGGCGCTCACGCCCTCGGCGGCCAGCACCACCACGCCCGTGCCGGTGAGGGTGCCGGCAACGAGGCGGTCGGCCTCCTCGGCGAACCGGCCGGCCAGCTCGTCGCGCTCGGCCAGCTCGGCCCGCAGCTCCTGGCGGTCCTCCTCCATGGTCCGCAGGGACTGCTCGAGGTTGCGCTGCTGCGTGCGGAGCACATCGACCGTGAAGCTGTCGATGACGGCCGAGCCCATGAACACCCCGATGCCCAGGGCGAGGAAGACGGCGACGAGCGAGACGATGTGGTAGCGGAGGTTGACCATCAGCCGAACAGCAGCCCGGTCCAGAGGTTGCGGAGGAACAGGCGGGCGGGTGGGCTGACCGCCGTGACCATGATCATCGCGAACAGGGCGGCGACCACTAGCAGCAGCATGTCCCGCTTGCGGACCTGGCCGCGGTAGAGGCGGCTCACGCCCTTGGCGTCGACGAGCACGGGCCCGACCTTCATGCGCACGAGGACCGTCGACGCCATGCCGGCCCGGCCCTTGTCGAGGAACTCGACCATCGACGAGTGCGTGCCCACCGCGCAGATCAGCTCGGCGCCCTGCTCGTAGGCGAGGAGCATGGCGATGTCCTCGCTGGTGCCCGGCGCCTCGAAGATCACGTAGGGCAGGCCGAGGGCGTCGAGGCGCTCCGCGCCCGGGGCCCGCCCGCCGGGATAGGCGTGCACCACGAGCTCGGCGCCGCTGCGCAGCGTCTCCTCCGAGACCGAGTCGAAGTCGCCGATGACGATGTCGGGCTGGTGGCCCAGCTCGACCAGGGCGTCGGCACCGCCGTCGACGCCGATCAACACGGGGCGCATGTCGTGCAGGTAACCCCCCCGGCGCAGGGCCTGGAGGTCCTCTCGGTAGTCGGTGCCCCGCACGACGATGAGCACGTGACGGCCCCGCATGTTCGTGCGCACCTGGGGCATGTCGACCCCGTCGAGGATGAGGTGCCGCTCGCGCCGGAGGTAGTCGAGGGTGTTGGCGGCGAAGCGCTCCAGCTCCTCCCCCATCACCTCCTTGGCCTTCTCGATGCGCGCCTCGAGCGACTGGATGTCCTGGCGGGTCCCCCGGCCCTCCCAGTCGCCGCAGCGGACGACCTCGCCGTCCACGTGCACCGGCGCGCCCTCGGTCACCCGCTCCATCACCTCGGGGCCGACCTCGTCGAGGAGGGGGATGCCGGCGGCGGCGACCAGCAGCGGCCCGAGGTTGGGGTAGCGGCCCGAGATCGACGCCTCGGCGTTGATCACCGCGGCCACGCCCGCTTCGATGAGCCCCTCGGCCGCCACCCGGTCGAGGTCGCGGTGGTCGATGACGGCGATGTCGCCGGGCCGGAGCCGCTTCACCAGGTCCTTCGTGCGGCGGTCGACGCGGGCGGGCCCCGAGACGGCGGTGTCGAGGCGGCGGGCGCTCACGGCCGGCTCCCCCGGCGGCTGGTGGCGAGCAGCTCCTCGGCGTGCTCGCGGGCGGTGGCGCTGGCCGGGCTGCCCGACAGCATCCGCGACAGCTCGACCACCCGGTCCTCGCCGACCACCGGGGCCGCGGTGGCGCGGGTGCGGCCGTCGACCTCGTGCTTGCGGACGCTGACCTGGGCGTCGGCGGCGGCCGCGACCTGCGCCAGGTGGGTGACGACCAGCACCTGGCGGGCCCGGGCCAGGTCGGCGAGGGCGGCGCCGACCGCCACGGCGGCCTCGCCGCCGATGCCGGCGTCGACCTCGTCGAACACCATGGTCGGTGGGCCCTCGGTGAGCACGAGCCGCAGGGCGAGCATGGCCCGGGCCAGCTCGCCGCCGGAGGCGATGCGGGCGAGCGGCCGCACGGGCTCCCCCGGGTTGGCGCTGAACAGGAACGCCACGTCGTCGGCCGGGTCGTCCCCCTCGACCGCCACCGCCACCCGGGCGGCGGGCATCCCGAGGGCGACCAACCGCTCCTGCACGGCCGCGGCCAGCTGGGGCGCCGCCTCTCGGCGGGCGGCGGCGACGGCCGCGGCCGCCGCACGCTCCTTGGCGGCGAGGTGGGCCCGCTCGGCCTCGAGGCGGGCGACCCGGGCGTCGTGGCCTTCGAGCTCGGCGAGGCGGGCGGCGGCACCGTCCCGGTAGGCGAGGACCTCGGCCAGGGTGTCGCCGTACTTCCGCCGCAGGTCGCGCAGGCGCGCCCGGCGCTCCTGGACCGCGGCGAGGCGGGCGGGGTCCTCCTCCACCGCCTCGGTGACGGCCCGCAGCTCGGTGGCGGCGTCGCCCAGCTCGACGCCGGCGGCGCGCAGGCGCGCCTCCAGCTCGGCGAACGGCGCCCGGCCCGCGAGCGCGGCGAGGGCAGCGCCCACGGCGTCGACGGCCCCGCCCTCCTCGGCGAGCGCCGCCAGCGCGGCGGCGCCGGCGTCGCGGTGGGCGCTGGCGTCGGCGAGGACAGCCTCCTCCCGGGCGAGCCGCTCGTCCTCGTCGTCGCCGGCGATGGCCGCCCCGTCGATCTCCTCCACCTCGAAGCGCAGCAGGTCGACCTCGCGGGCCCTCGCCCGGGCGTCGCCCCCGGACGCCTCGATGGCGGCGTCGACCTCGCGCAGCCGGCGCCGGAGCGCCCGCAGCGGGGCCAGGTCGACGCCGCCGAAGCGGTCCAGGGCGTGCCGCTGGGCGCCGGGTCGCAGCAGCGACTGGTGCGCGTGCTGGCCGTGCAGGTCGACCAGGCCGGCGCCGCGCTCGGCCAGGCTGGACACGGGGGCCGGGCGGCCGTCGACGTAGGCGCGGCTGCGACCGTCGGCGGGCACCACCCGGGAGAGCACGACCTCCTCGTCGCCGATCACGAACCGGCCGTCGACGCGCGCCTCCTTGGCGCCGGGGCGCACCAGGGTGGCGTCGGCGCGGCCCCCGACGAGCAGCTCGATGGCTTCGACCACCAGCGTCTTGCCGGCGCCGGTCTCGCCGGTGACCGCGGTCATGCCCGGGCCGAGCAGGAGGTGCATCTCGTCGATGACACCCAGGTCCCGGACGGCGAGCTCGAGCAGCAACGGTCGGTGGCCTCAGCGGTCGTTGAGGCCGAACTTGGCCTTCAGGATGCCGAGGAAGTTGCGCCCGCCGAACGTCACCAGCCGGGCGGGCTGCTTGGCGGCCGTGCACACGACGGCGTCGCCGCACTCGAGCGTGCCCAGGTTGCGGCCGTCGACCGACACCGTCGCGGCGCGGTCGGCCAGCACCTCGAGGCGGATCTCGCTGGTGGGCTCGAGCACGAGCGTGCGGTCGAATAGCATGTGCGGCGACACCGGCGTCAGCAGCAGGGCGGCGTGGCGGGGAGCGACGATCGGCCCGCGCGCCGAGAAGGCGTAGGCGGTGGAGCCGGTGGGGGTCGCGACGATGAGCCCGTCGGCCGCGTAGGTGCTGAACGCCTCGCCGTCGATGCTCACGGCGAGCCGCACGGTGTGGCCCGAGGGGGTCTTCTCCACGACCGCCTCGTTGAGCGCGGGGTGCAGGCTCACCTCGGTGTCGCCCACGCCGCCGGCGGGGGCGTCGACGCGCACCGCCATGCGCATGCGCTCCTCGAGCTCGTAGGAGCCCGCCAGGAACCGCTTCAGCGCCATGCGCAGCTGACCCGGCTCGACCTCGGTGAGGTAGCCGAGCTGCCCGAGGTTCACGCCCAGCACCGGGACATCGGCGTCGGCGACGAGGTCGACGGTCCGCAGCATCGTGCCGTCGCCGCCCAGGCTCACGGCCAGGTCGAGGCCCACGACCAGCTCGTCGACGTCCACGGCGCACGCCCCGAGGCCCGCGCCGGTCGCCTCGGTCGCCAGCAGGCGCACCTCGTGGCCACGCGCCTCCAGCCACCCGGCGGCGTCCCGGGCCAGCTCGGCGGCCTCGGGGCGCTGGGGGTGCACGATGAAGCCGATGGCGGCCATCAGGCGCCTCCGTGCCCGCCGGCGGCCTCGGCGACGGCGGCGTCGAGGTCGACGGTCGCCCCCGGCGCGGCGCGCCGGAGGTGCACGAGGAACTCCACGTTGCCCTCGGCTCCGGTGATCGGCGACGGCATCGCATCCATCATGGCCGCTCCCTGCGCCGCGAACGCGTCCCCGACGGCGCCGAGGCAGCGGCGCCAGACGGCCGGATCGCGGATCACCCCCCGCCCCCGGGCCGCCTCCTCGCGGCCCGCCTCGAACTGCGGCTTGACGAGCAGCACCAGGTCGCCGCCGGGCCTCGTCAGCCGGACCAGGGCCCCGGCGACGGTCCGCAGCGAGATGAACGACAAGTCGGCGCACGTCACATCGACGGCGCCGCCGATGTGGTCGGGCGTCAGGTGGCGGACGTTCGTGCGCTCGTGCACGGCCACCCGCGGGTCCCGGCGGACGCGCTCGTGCAGCTGGCCGTAGCCCACGTCGACGGCCACCACCTCGGCGGCGCCCCGCTGCAGGAGGCAGTCGGTGAAGCCGCCGGTCGAGGCGCCGGCGTCGAGCGCCCGGACCCCGTCCACGTCGACAGCGAAGCGGGTGAGGGCGGCGTCGAGCTTCTCACCGCCGCGGCTCACGAACCGGGGGGCGTCGCCGGCCAGGGCGACGGCCTCGTCGGGCGCGACGAGGCGGGCGGGCTTGCCGGCGGGCGCGCCGGCGACGGTCACCCGGCCGGCGGCGATGGCGGCCCGGGCCGCGGCGCGGCTGGGCACGAGGCCCCGCCGGACGAGCTCGGTGTCGAGCCGGCGGCGCAGAGCGGGTCAGCCGCGGCTGGACTTCTTGGCCGCCGCCTTCTTGGCGGCCGACTTCTTCGCACCGGACTTCTTGGCCGCCGCCTTCTTGGCCGCCGCCTTCTTGGCGGTCCCGGCACCGCCGAGGGCGTCGATGCGGCGCTCGAGTCGGGCGATGTCGGCCTGCGTGGCCAGCCCCAGGTTGTTCACCTGGCTGCGGATCTCCTTGCGGACCGTCTCGAGGAGCCGTTCGGTGTTCCGGCGGCTGCGCTCGAAGAGCTCCTCGGTCATCTGCTGGGCCTGCTCCGCCTGCACCTCGCCGGCCCGGACGAGGTCGCGCACGATGGCCTCGGCCCGCTGCTGGGTCATCTGCGTGAACGCCATCCCGGCGTCGAGGTACCGCTTGAGCAGGTCGTTCTGCTTCTGCGCCATGGGCCGGCACCCTAAACGGTCGGCCTCGGTGCTTGCAAGAGTTCGCACCGGTTCGGGTGGGTAACGTCGGGCTTCGCGTGTTCCCCCTCAAAGACGACAACCCCACCCGCCGGACCCCGGTGGTCACCATGTTGCTGGTCGCGGCGAACGTCGCGGTGTTCCTGCTGGTCCAGCCGCAGGGCGCGACGCTGCTCGGCACCGGTCCGCCGACGATGGACGACCTCGAGGCCGAGGTGCGGTTCAACTTCGGCAACGCCGCCATCCCCTGCGAGATCGTGCAGGGTCGCCCCCTCACCGTCGAGGAGGTCAACCGCACGCTGCGCGGTGAAGGCGACGCCTGCGCCGCCGACCCCGTGGGGCCCGCCGCCTTCCCCGGCAAACCGGTGTGGCTGGCGGTGTTCTTCTCGATGTTCCTGCACGCCAACCTGCTGCACCTGGGCGGGAACATGCTGTTCCTCTGGATCTTCGGGAACAACATCGAGGACCACTTGGGCGCCGTGCGCTACGTCCTGTTCTACCTGGGGGCCGGCATCGTGGCGACGGCCGCCCACGTGGCCGTGGGACCGGCCAGCACGATCCCCCTCATCGGCGCGTCCGGCGCGGTGGCGGGGGTGATGGGCGCCTACTTCGTGTGGTTCCCCCGCGCCCCGATCCTCACCGCCATCGTCGTCGGCCTCATCTTCTTCCGGCGGATCCAGGCCCGCTGGCTGCTCGGCATCTGGCTCGCCATGCAGTTCGTGCTGCCCGGCGAGGGGGTGGCGTGGGTCGCCCACGTCGGCGGGTTCGTGGCGGGTGTGGTGGTCGGCCTGGTCGTGCGGGCCAGCCGGGCGGTGCGGCACGCCATGTGGCGCGACCAGTGGTGGAACCCCGCCGACGAGCGCAGCTGGGACCCCGCCAGCGGACCGCCCCGCCGCCGCTACTGACCCGCCCCGGCGCCCGACCGGCAGGTGGCGGGGTGCGCCCGGGGCCCCGCCCCCGGGGAGGCGGCGCGGCCCTCGCCCGCTGGCTCAGGGCACCCCGGCCGCGGTGCACAGGGCGGCCAGGTCGGCCGCCACCAGGTCCGGCGCGGGCTCGACGGGCAGGTCGGCCTCGCCGGTCACGCCCGACAGCACCAGGCCGAACCGCCAGCCGATCGCCCGGGCCAGGGCGCCGTCGGTGCTGGGCCGGTCACCCACGACCATGCCCGGCGCCCCCCCTCCCGCGGCCGCCCGCACCAGCGCGGCCATGGGCCCGTAGGGCTTGCCGGCGACGATCGGCTCGACGCCGGCGGCGGTCGCCACGGCGGCGAGGATGGCCCCGCCACCGGGGATCGGGCCCTGTGGCGTCGGGTACGTGGGGTCGTCGTTCGTGGCGATCAGGCGGGCGCCCCGGCGCACCGCGGTCGCCGCCCGCGCCAGGGCGTCGTAGTCGAAGCTCCGGTGCCAGCCGACCACGACGGCGTCGACCGCACCCTCGTCGCTACCGCCGGGCGCACCTTCCGCGCCGCCGGCCGCCGCGAGCTCGGCGCCCCGCTGCTCGAGCGCCTCGATCACGCCGGGACCGGCGCAGACCTGCACCCGCTCGCCGGGCCCGACCAGGGAGGCGGCTGCTTGGGCCGAGGTGAGCACGTCGCCGGTGGCGGGGATCCCCATGCGCGCGAGCTTGGCCTCCTGGTCGGCCAGGAGGACCGAGGAGTTGTTCGTCACGAACAGGACCCGCTCGCCCGCCGCCCGCAGCCGGGCGACCGCTTCGGCCGCTCCCGGGATGGGTTCCTCGGCGAGCCACACCACCCCGTCGAGGTCGAGCACCCAGGCCACGGGACGCATTCGTAGCACTTCGCGCCCGGCGTCCCGCACGTGCTACGCAGAGGGCATGCCCCGCTTCGAGCCGTTCGCCGGCCTGCGCTACGACCCGGCGCACGTCGACCTCGACGCCGTGACCGCGCCCCCCTACGACGTGATCGGCGACGAGGAGCGCGCCGAGCTCGCGGCGCGCAGCCCGCACAACATCGTGCACGTCGACCTGCCGGTGGACGGGGAGGCCCGCTACGCGGCGGCGCGCGACCGCCTCGACGGGTGGATCGACGAGGGGGTGCTCGTCGCCGACCCCGAGCCGTCGTTCTACGTGTACACGATGGACCACCCGGTGCCCGGGGGCCGGCGGACGACCCGGGGGGTCATCGGGGCGCTCGAGCTCGTGCCGCCCGGCGAGGGCGACGTGCTGCCCCACGAGCACACCACACCGAAAGCCAAGAGCGACCGGTTGGCCTTGCTCGAGGCCACCGGCGTCAACCTGTCCGCCATCTGGGTGCTCTCGCTGGCGGCGGGCCTCGGGGCGCTGTGCGGTGTCGAGGGTCCGCCCGACGGCGAGTGCACCGACGCCGACGGGGTGGTCCACCGCATCTGGCGGGTGTCGGACCCGGACCGGGTGTCGGCCATCAGCGAGCTGGTGGGCTCGGCACCCGCGGTCATCGCCGACGGGCACCACCGGTTCGAGACCTCCCTCGCCCACCGGCAGCGCCGCGACGCCGAGGATGGCCCCGGCCCCTGGGACCTGGCCATGACCTACGCCGTCGAGTTGAGCCCCGACGAGCTCACGGTCGGGCCGATCCACCGGGTGCTCACCGGCCTCCCCGCCGGGTTCGACCTCGCCGGCGCGCTGAGCGCCCACTTCGACCTCGAGCCCACCGCCCCGGTCGACGACACCATCGCCGCGCGCATGGCCGGCGCCGGCGCGCTCGCCCTCGTGCTGCCCGGCGGCACCTTCCTGGCCCGCCCCCGGTCCGGCGCCGTGACCGCGCCGGAGCTCGACAGCGAGCGCCTGGACGCCGCCCTCGCCGACCTGCCCCCGCACGAGCTCGGCTACCAGCACGGGGCCGGCATCGTGGCCGGCATGGTGGCTGCCGGGGCCGTGCAGGGCGCCGTGCTGCTGCGCCCGGTGACCGTCGCGCAGATCCAAGCGACGGCGCACGCCCGCGACCGGATGCCGCCGAAGTCGACCTACTTCTGGCCCAAGCCTCGCACCGGTCCCGTGCTGCGCTCCGTCCGCCCGCCGGGCTGACGCGCGCCGCCGGCCGCTAACCTCCGCCCGGCTGGGACGCCCCCGGGAGACGCAGTTGCTCGAAGCCGGCCACACCGTGCTCCTCGTCGACGACGACGCCTACCTGCGCGTCGTGGCGTCGATGGAGCTGCCGGGGGTCGAGCTGATCGAGGCGGGCTCGATCCACGAGGCGCTCGAGGTCGCGCGCGCGACCGAGCCCGACGCCGTGCTGGTCGACCGCCGCCTGCCCGACGGCGACGGCCTCGACCTGGTGCGGCAGCTTCGGGAGATCGAGGCCCTCGCCCGGGTGCCGGTCCTCGTGATCACCGCGGGCCACGACGAGGCGCACCGCATCGACGTGCTGCGGGCCGGCGCCGACGAGTACCTGGCCAAGCCCTTCGAGCCCGCCGACCTGCTGGCCCGACTCGAGCGCGTCCTGGCCGTGCCACCCGGCGGCCGCCGCCAGCGCCGCCTGTCGCTCATCCAGCGGCTGCAGGCCGGCATCACCGGCGATCCCGACCCCCTGCCTCCACCACCGGCTCCCACCCCCCGCCGCCGCGGCCTGTTCCGCCGCCGCTGACCCCCCGCTCCTCACTCCACCGCCCCCCCACCCACCGTTCCGGGTGGCCCACGTCTCACCCACGCGAGACCAGCACCCCCCAGAACCGGCTTGACGGCTCCCGGACGGCGACGTGGGGGTCAGGCGGCGGTGGGCGGGGCGGGATGGGCGCCGGCGCGGGCCTCGAAGCGCTCGACGTGGCGGCGGGCCTGCCACAGCAGGAGCCGGCCGTTGGCCCGGGCGGGCGCGGTGCGGGCCGACCGGGGCGTTGCCCGGGCGAGCCGGCGCATGTGGGCCTCGAGCCGGTCGAGGCGCGCCTGGCGCCGCTCGTCCCACGACCACCCGAGCTGGTCGCGCACCGCCGCCGGGGTGGCCCCGACCGTGACGAGCCGGTGCAGGCGCAACGGCGGCGCAAGGGGGACGTGCAGGCGCAGCGGCAGCGTCGGGTCGACCACGAACCCCGCCAGCTCGCGGCCGGCGTCGGTGACCTCGAGCGACGCCACCGTGTCGGCGACGTACCGCTCGAAGTCGGCGAGGGTGGCGGGCTGGTCGGCGACCGGCACCCCGAACAGCTCGGCCACGACCTTCATCTCCTGGTAGTAGGTCTCGGCGAGCTCGGGCGGCAGTGGGCGCACCATCCGCTGGTAGCAGCGCAGCGCCGTGTCGGCGAGGGTGGCGTGGACCCAGAGCAGGTGCTCGGGATCGTTGGCCCGGTAGCCGGGGCCCACGACGAGCTCGTGGATCCACCGCACCCGGCGGGCGACGCCACGGGCCAGGTCGGCCGGCCCGAACACGATGGCGTACATGGCCTCGAGCGTCCCCTGGAGCCGGGCGAAGGGGTTGCGCTGGAACTCGCTGTGGTCGGCGACGCCCTGGGCGACCGCCGGGTTGGCGAGCTGCAGGACCAGCGCCCGGCCGGCGCCGAGCGCCACGGCGGGCTCGAGGTTGACGCGGCGGATCACGGCGTCGGGGGGGAACAGGTCGGTCACACCCCGAGCGTAGCTGCTATTGGCGTTCCGCCGACAACGGATCGATCAGCGGGAGGAGCGCCTCGAGGAACAGGGGCAGGCCCCGCAGCAGCAGCGCCTTGGCCTGCTCCCGCGTGAGGCGGCCCCGCTGGAGCCACTCGCGGGTGACCTGCTCGGTGAAGCCGCCGTAGGCCCGGCCGATCGCCCGGACCTCGGTGCTGAACGGCTCGGGGACGCCCAGCGCCTGCAGCGCCCGCTCGGCCACGACCTCGCCGCTCTCGTCGACGATGGCCTCGACCTCGGGGTCGTGGCCCACGGCGCCGGCGCCCACCGCGGCCAGCCACAGCCCGCGGTTCGCCTCGACCAGCTCCAGCCAGCCCTCGACCGCCACCTCCCACACCTCGGCGGCCACGGGCTGGCCCTCCTCGGGCAGGGGCAGGATCGGCACCCGCACCACGTCGCGCACGAGCTCCAGGTACAGGTCGCGCTTGGACCCGAAGTAGTGGTGGAGGAGCCCGCGGGCCACGCCGGCCTCCTCGGCCAGGTCCGCCATGGAGATCTCGCTGTAGGGCTTCCGCTCGAGGAGGCGGTGCGCGGCCGCCAGGATCAGCGCCCGGCGCTCGTCGTGGTCGAGCCGGACGCGCTTCTTCTTGCCGGGGGTGTCCACCTAGGCGACGAGCTCCGCCATCACCTCGAGCGCCTCGGGCTGCATGGCGCCGCAGATCATCGTCGTGACCGGGGCCTCCCGCCAGGCGCCGAGCAGGTCGGCGATGCGCTCCTTGGGCCCGCAGAGCGCGACCTCGTCCACGAGCTCGTCGGGCACCGCAGCGGTGGCCTCGGCCTTCTTCCCGTCGAGGTAGAGGTCCTGGATGTGCTTGGCGGCGGCCTCGAACCCGTACCGGCACGCCAGGTCGTTGTAGAAGTTCCGGCCCCGAGCACCCATGCCGCCGATGTACAGCGCCAGCATCGGCTTCACCAGGTTGCGGCACCCGTCGACGTCGTCGCCGAGCACGACGGGCACGCTCGGGGCGATGTCGAACGACTCGAGGTCGGCCCCGGCGAACGTCTCGCCGTAGGTCTCGGCGAAGCGCTGGGGCGAGAAGAAGATCGGGAGCCACCCGTCGGCGATCTCCGCGGCGAGGGCCACGTTTCTGGGGCCGATCGCCGCGAGGTAGATCGGGATGTCGGCGCGATGCGGGTGCAGGATCAGCTTCAGCGGCTTGCCCAGGCCCGTGGCGTCGGGGCCCGTGTAGGGGATGTCGTAGTGCTCGCCGTGGTGCTCCAGGGGGCGTTCGCGGCGCAGGACCTCCCGCACGATCGAGACGTACTCGCGGGTCTTGGCCAGCGGCTTGCCGTAGGGCTCGCCGTGCCAGCCCTCGACGACCTGCGGACCCGACAGGCCCAGCCCGAGCAGGAACCGCCCGCCCGTCAGCAGGTCGAGCGTCGCTGCCGTCATGGCGGTGTTGGCGGGCGTGCGGGCCGGCATCTGCATGATGGCGGTGCCCACGTTGATGCTCGACGTGCGGGCCGCGACCCACGTGAGCGGCACCACGGCGTCGGACCCGTAGGCCTCGGCCGTCCACACCGAGTGGAAGCCGAGCCGCTCGGCGTGGGTCACCACCTCCACGAGCCGATCGGGCGCGCCGGCGCCGAAGTAACCGATGTTGAGGCCGAGTCGCATGCCGTCACCCTACGATGTGGCCCATGGACGTCGCATCACTGCACGACCGGGCGCGCACCCGCTGGGCCGGGATGACCGGCAAGCTCGGCCTCGGCTTCGCCCTGGTGGGGTTCCTGTTCATCGTGCTGGCGTGGAACGGGGCGGCGAGCCTCGACTACACGCAGGGCCAGATCCCCTACCTGATCTCGGGCGGGGTCAGCGGGCTCGGCCTCATCGTGCTGGGCGCGGCGCTCGTGATCGCCGAGAGCAACCGCCGCGACCGGGCCCTGCTCGAGCAGCGCCTCGACGAGATGACGGCGACGCTCGCCCGCCTGTCCCCTGTCGCCACCGGAGCCGCCGCGGCGACGGCGGCGCTCCCGGCGGGCTCCGTCGTCGCCGGCCGGTCCTCGTACCACCGTCCCGACTGCCGGCTCGCCGAGGGCCGGGGCGAGGAGGCCGACGTGCTGGCGCGCGAGCGGGCCGAGGCCGAGGGCCTCACCCCGTGCCGGGTCTGCAAGCCCTGAGCGCCCGCGTCAGGCCCCGGCTCAGGCCTTGCCGAGGTAGGTCTCGCGCAGGCGGGTCGAGTCGCGGATCTCGTCGCCCACCCCTCGGTACACGAGCGTCCCCTTCTCCATCACCAGCGCCCGGTCGGCGTGGCGCAGCGCCCCCACGTTCTGCTCGACGAGGATCACGGTCACGCCGCTCTCGTTGATCAGATCGACGACCTCGAACACCGTCTTGGCGAGCAGCGGCGACAGCCCGAGGGAGGCCTCGTCGATGAGCAGCAGCCGGGGCGCGGCCATCAGGCCCCGGCCGATGGCGAGCATCTGCTGCTCGCCGCCCGACATGCTGCCGGCGGCTTGGTCCCGCCGCTCGGCCAGGCGGGGGAAGTACTCGAACACGAGCTCGACCGATGCCGCGATCCCGGCGGCGTCCTTGCGCCGGGTCCAGGCGCCGAGGCGGAGGTTCTCGTAGACGGTCAGCTCGGGGAACGTGCGCCGGCCCTCCGGCACCAGGCAGACGCCGAGGCGGACCAGCTCGGGCGGGCTCATCCCCGTGACGTCCCGGCCGTCGAACCGCACCCGGCCGCCCCAGGGGGTGTTGACGCCGACGATGTTGGTGACCGTCGTCGTCTTGCCGGCGCCGTTGAGGCCGAGCAGCACGGCGGTCTCGCCCTCTTCCACCTCGAAGCTGACCCCGTCGAGCACGGGCTGGGACCCGTAGCCCGCCCGCAGCTCCTCGACCTCGAGCAGCGCCATCAGCCAGCCTCCCCTGCGCGCAGGGGCCGGCGCCGGCGCCGGCCCGGGCCGGCCGGGGCGTCCCCGCCGCCCCCCTCCGCGGCCGGCGCGCTGGTCGGTGGGGCGGGAGCCAGCGCGTCGCCCTCCTCGGCCTCCTCGCCGAGGTAGGCGGTGACCACCTCGGGGTGGTTGCGCACGTCCTCGGGTGGGCCCTCGGTGAGGAGCTGGCCGAAGTTCAAGCAGTACACGTGGTCGCAGACCCGCACGACGAGCGGCACGTGGTGCTCGATCATGAGGATCGTGAGCCCCAGCTCCCGCCGCAGGCGCAGCAGGGTGTCGCCGAGCTCGTGGGCCTCCTCGGGGCCCATGCCCGACGACGGCTCGTCGAGCATGAGGATCTCGGGGTCGGTGGCGAGCACGGCCGCCATCTCGACGTTCTTCATCGTGCCGTACGGCAGGCCGGCCACCCGCCGGTCGGCCAGGTCGGCCAGATCGACCAGCTCGAGGATCTGCATGGCCCGGTCCCGCAGCTCGCGCTCGTGGCGCCACACGGCGGGCGTGCCGACGATCCCCGACAGGTCGTCGTAGGCGACCTTGGCGTGCTGGGCGGTGATCAGGTTCTCGATGACCGTGGCGCCCTTCACCAGCCCGACCTGCTGGAACGTGCGACCCATCCCCGACGCCGCCCGCTCGTGGATCGGCACGTCGGTGACGTCGCGCCCCAGGAACCGCACCCGGCCCTCGTTGGGCCGGTAGAAGCCCGTGATGCAGTTGAACAGCGTCGTCTTCCCGGCGCCGTTCGGGCCGATGAGCCCGACGATCTCCCACTCCTGGACGCGCACGGACACGTCCGAGAGCGCCTGGAGCCCGCCGAAGCGGATCGACACCGAGTCGACGTCAAGGACGGCCACGGACGCCCTCCTCCACGAACCCTTCGTCGTCGCCGCGGGCGAACGGCCCGCCGCCCATCCACCGGGTGATCGGCCGGATGATCTGGCCCACGCCGCCGGGGGCGTACACGAGGATGGCCACCAGGAGGAACGCCCCGGCCGCCAGGCTGAGGAACGGTGCCGAGGTGCCGAAGGTGTCGCTCAGGTAGTCGGGGATGAGGTGGAACAGCGTGGTGAAGACCACCACGCCGATGCGCGACCGGACGCCGCCGACGACCGTGGCGATCACCAGGAACAGCGCCAGCTCGAAGTCGAGGTCCTGTGAGGCGACCCGCTGGTTCCAGAAGGCGTACAGCGTGCCGGCCAGCCCGACGAACACGCCGGACAGCACGAAGGCCAGCAGCTTGTAGCGGGCGACGGGGATGCCGTAGGAGGACGCCACCTGCTCGTTCTCGCGGGCGGCGCTCACGGCCCGGCCCGCCTTCGACCGCGTGAACCGCCAGTCGAGGTACAGCACCACCCCGAGCATCAGCAGGCAGAACAGGTAGAACGCCCGGTTGGTCTGGAGGATGTCGGGGCGGGGCGCCTCGACGCCCGCTCCCCGCCCGAACATGGGCAGGTTGAACAGCGTCTCCTGGGCCAGGCGCCCGTAGGCCAGGGTCACGAGCGCCAGGTAGAGGCCCTTGATGCGCAGGGCCACGACGCCCATCAGCAACGACGCCACGGCGCCGGTGAGGGCGCCGCTGACGAGCGCCACCCAGAAGCTCTGGCCCCCCACGGTGACCGTGTAGGCGGCGAAGAACGCACCGACGCCGAAGAACCCCTGATGGCCCAGGGAGATCTGCCCGGCGTGGCCGATGAGCACGTTCAGCGACAGGGCGGCGATGGCGAGGATGACGGCCTCGGACCACCGGAAGGCGTGGAACTGGGGAAGCAGCAGCGGCAGGACGACCACGACGAACGCGAGCCCGGCCCAGGCCAGCCCCCGCGCCGCCCACCCGCCGCCGCCGGGTCCTCCGCCGGCGCCGGTCCCCGTGCCGGGGCGCTCGGGGTCCGGGCGGTCGTCGCCGGCGGCGCCGGGCGGGGCCTCGACGACGGCCATCAGGCCTCCTTCCCGAGCAGGCCGGAGGGCCGCAGCGCGAGCACCGCCACCAGCAGCACGAACACGGCGAGCCACTCGACGTTGGGCAGGTTCTCGGCCACGACCTCCACGCGGGTCAGGTAGCTCGCGCTGAACGACTGCACCAGCCCGAGCACGACGCCCCCGATCACGGCGCCGGGCAGGCTGGTCATGCCTCCCACGACGGCGGCGACGAAGGCGAACACGAGCAGCGACTGGGTGACGACGCCGGGGGTGAAGGGCTGCAGCCCGGCGAACAGCACGCCGGTGACCCCGCCGAGCAGGCCGGCCATGCCCCACACCAGCGACGACATGCGCCGGGTGCCGATGCCGACCAGGTCGGTGGCCACGGGCTCCTGCGACGCCGCCATGACGGCGAGGCCGAGATCGGTGCGGCTGAAGAACAGGTAGAGCAGCAGGGCGAACAGCCCGAGGGCGAGCATCACCAGGACCCGCTGCCACTCGATGGCGACGTTGAAGACGACGAAGGCGTTGCCGGCCACGAGCGGCTCGAAGGTGCGCAGCTGCGGGCCGCCGCCGGCGCCGACCTGCAGGGCGATGGCGCCGGTGGCCACGGCGGCGGTGGCCACGAGCATGATGACCTTGGGGGCGTTGGCGAGGGGTCGGGCGACGAACCGCTCGACGCCGAGCCCCATGGCGATGCCGACGAGGATGCCGACCAGGGCGGCGACCAGGACCGGCAGCCAGAAGTTGGCGATGTAGGCGGCGAAGGCGGCGACCGTGCCGAACTCGCCCTGGGCGAAGTTGAACACCCGGCTGCCCTTGTAGACGAGGACGATGCCGAGCGCCAGCAGCGCGTAGGGCGCGCCGAAGAACAGGCCCAGCACGATCGTGGCGATCAGCTGGTCCAACCGGGCCCCGTTCGCTGCTGGTCGCTCGCCACGTCGCTCAGAACCGGGCGAAGGTGTCGATGGTCCGGTACTGGCCGATGCTGCAGTCGACCTGCAGCACGTGCACCTCGCTCGCCCCGAAGTGGTTGTCGGGCGAGTAGCTGAGCGTCGGGTTCATCCCGGTCCGGAGGCCTTGCACCCGTTCGGTCGACTGCACGAACCCGGGTCGGGTGAGGTGCTCGCCGGCGGCCTCGAGAAGCGCGGCGATCGCCTTGGTCGACGCCCACAGGGCCACGTAGATGTCGTCGGTGCCGTTCCAGCCGGCGGCCCGGGCGGCTTCGGCGAACTCGGGGTCGAGCTGGCCGGCCTGGTCGACGCCCGGGAACGGCGAGAAGAAGATCGAGCCGTCGATCTGCTGGCCGCTGGTGCGACAGCCCGTGCTGGCGACCGTGTTCAGGCCCATGGTCAACCCGGCGCCGACCCACTGGATGTCGCACGTGACGGCCCGCAGCATCGTCAGCCAGTTCGTGGGCGCCATGAGCGGGTAGGCGACCCGTACGCCGTCGACGCAGAGCTGGCGGGCGACGTTGGCGAGCTCGGTCGAGGACGGCACCCTCGACAGCCGGTAGGCGCGGGCGTCGATGGCGCCCGTGAACGCCTGCACGGCGTCGGCGAAGTTCGGGGTGTCGAGGTGCACGATGGCGGCGTTGCCGGCCCGGTCGGCGAAGCGCTGGCGGATCAGGTTGGCCAGGTACGGGCCCTGCTGGGGGTACGACATCGACAGGGCGAAGTAGCCGCGCAGCGCGCGCATGCCCCGCTCGGTCACGCCCGACGACAGGTACGGCACGCCCAGGCCCTCGGCCGTGCGGGCGCAGGCCTGGATCTGGTCGGCGCCGCCGCCGCCGACGAGCAGGAAGGCGTTGTTGCGCTGCACGAGCTCGGTGCAGCGGCGCGACGCCGTCGAGGGCTGGTACTCGTCGTTGACGACCTCGACGCGGATCTGCCGGCCGTGGATGCCGCCGCGCTGGTTGATCCAGTTCGGGAAGACCTGGGCGGCCTGGGCGAACGAGGCGGGCAACGGCGCCGCGCCGGTGATGGGCGCGTGGATGCCGATGAGGATCGTGTCCCCCCAGGCCTCACCGGCCGGCTGGCCGGCGCCGCCGGCTCCCTCGCCTCCTCCCCCGCTGCCACCCCCTCCGGGCCCGCCACCGGGTCCGGCGCCGCCGCCCCCGCCGGGTCCGCCCGCGGGGCCACCCCCGCCGGACGGGTCAGCTCCGGGATCGCCGGGGTCGCCCGCCTCGCCGTCCCAGTCGTCGTCGAGCTCGCCGTCTGCGAAGCCGGGGTCGCCCGCGGCGAACCCGTCGTCGGCGGTCCGGCCGCGGGTCTCGACGTGCACGCCGGGCTTCTGCCCGCAGGCGACGGCCACGAGCGAGAGCGCGACGAGCAGGACGGTGGTGCGCACGGTGGTCGGTCGCACAGCGGGTCAGCCTCCCTGGGGGATCGGGTCGGAGCGGCGGCGGGCCAGCAAGCGGCTGACACCGCCCTCTCGGACGGGCACGGGCTCGCCGGCGGGCCCCAGCGCCGTGCCCGACGCCCAGAACGCGGCGGCGGCGACGACGACCAGCAGCCAGCCGGCCAGCGGGAAACCGGTGTTGGCGGCCGGGACGGTACGGGGGCGGCTCGGGCCCGGCGCCGGGGCGGCGGTCTCGTCGCCGCCGGCGGCCTCGTCCTCCGGGAGCGGCACGCTGCCGACGTCGTCGGGGAACACGTCGATGCCGTCCTGGGGGTCGAACGGGGCGGGATCGGCGAAGCCGCCGCCGTCGAAGCCGCCGCCGTCGAAGCCGAACCCGTCGCCGCCCCCCTCGCCGAAGCCGTCGTCGAGGCCGCCGGAGAACTCGAACACCACCCGCGGCCGCACCTCGTCGCGAGCGTCGGAGGCGTTGGCGTACCCCGCGAGGGTGAGCTGGAACGCCGGGAGGCCGCTGTCCTGGTCGGGCGTGCCCGGTACGAGGACCACGCCGAAGCCCTCGCCGTCGACCCAGCCCTGGGCCATCTCGGTGAGGTCGAAGGTGTACGTGGCCCGCCCGGCGCCGTCCTCGCCCTGCTCGGGCACGACCGCCTCGGCGCACGCCGGGGTCGGCCGGTCGACCCACGGGTTCGAGCCCGGGGCCGCACCCCACGGCTCGATGATCGTGCACGCCTGGAACACCGGCGTGCCGTGGTCGAGCCGGTTGTCGGGCGCCTGGGTGAAGGTCACCTCGAACCGCTCCACCGTGCCGCCCATGGCGTCGAGGAGGTCCCACTGGAACGCCGCCCACCCGGTGTCGCCCTGGTCGGGTCCGGCGTTGCCGCCCAGGCTCGAGACCACGTAGGCGCCGGTGTCGGGGGCCTGGGGTGCGGGCATCTCGCCCGGCGAGACCGGGCCCGCCGGCGTCTCGACCTGCGGGGCCCGCTCCTTGGCGCGCGAGAACCACCCCTCGATCGTGCCGAGCGGGCCGTCGGTCTGGGCCTGGGCGCCCGCGGCGATGCTGCCGCCCGCCGCAACGGCGGCCAGCAGCGCGACCACCCGCAGGACCGGGCGCGTGATCGGTCGGCGGCTCACCAGCGGCGGAGCCTAGTCCTGACCCGCGACGGCGCGCAGGTCAAGACGAATCCGCTCAGACCTCCCAGGTCGCCCCTGACCGCAGGAGCTCGGCCAGGTCACCGGGGCCGTGCTGGTCCTGGGCCGCCGCCAGCTGGGCGCTGACCGACGCGCCGTACTCGGGCCGCTCGACGGCGCGGAACACGCCGATCGGCGTGGGCTCGAACGGACCCCGCGACAGCCGGGACAGGGCGAAGGCCAGGCTGGGCTCGGCGCGCTGCTCGTCGTGCACCAGCAGGGCGTCTGCGCCCACGTCGGCCACGTCCACGACGCGGGCGTGACCCTGGGCGTCGAGGACCACGCCCCGCTCGCCCTCGGGGCCGAAGCGGATGGGCTCGCCGTGGCGGAGGTCGATGAGCATCTCGGACCGCTTGTCCTTGGCCGTGATGGCGCCGAAGGCGCCGTCGTTGAAGACGTTGCAGTTCTGGTAGACCTCGACGAAGGCGGCGCCGCGGTGCTCGTGGGCCCGGCGGAACGTCTCCATCATGTGCTTGCGGTCCATGTCGTGGGTGCGGGCCACGAACGTGGCCTCGGCGCCGATGGCGACGCTCAGGGGGTTGAACGGGGCGTCGAGCGATCCGAAGGGCGTCGACTTGGTGACCTTGCCGATCTCGCTGGTCGGCGAGAACTGGCCCTTGGTCAGCCCGTAGATCTGGTTGTTGAACAGCAGGATCGTGATGTTCACGTTGCGGCGCAGGGCGTGGATCAGGTGGTTGCCCCCGATCGACAGGCCGTCGCCGTCACCGGTGACGACCCACACGTCGAGGTCGGGCCGGGCCATCGCCAACCCCGTGGCGATGGCGGGCGCCCGACCGTGGATGCTGTGCAGCCCGTAGGTGTTCATGTAGTAGGGGAAGCGGGCGGCGCACCCGATGCCCGACAGGAACACGGTGTTCTCGGGGCGCACGCCGAGCTCGGGCAGCAGCAGCTGCACGGCCGCGAGGATCGAGTAGTCGCCGCAGCCCGGGCACCAGCGCACCTCCTGGTCGCTGGCCCAGTCCTTGCGGGTGGTGGTGGGCGCGTCGCTCATGGGATCAGGCCTCCAGCTCGTCGAGGGCGGCGAGGAACCGGCGCTCGAGCTCGCCGGCGGTGAAGGGGACGCCCTGCACCTTGCTGACCACCTCGGCGTCGACGAGGAACTCGGCCCGCACGAGGCGGGTGAGCTGCCCCAGGTTCATCTCGGGCACGAGCACCTTGCGGTAGCGGCCGAGCACCTCGCCGAGGTTGGCGGGGAAGGGGCTGAGGTGGACGAGGTGGGCGCGGGCGATGCGCCGGCCCCGGGCCCGGACCCGCTCCACGGCGGCCGAGATCGAGCCCCACGTCGATCCCCAGCCGAGCACGAGCAGGTCGGCGTCGTCGTCGCCGTCGACGGTGACGGGCGGGATGTCGTCGGCGATCCCCGCGATCTTGGCGGCCCGGAGGTGCACCATGCGCTCGTGGTTGGCGGGCTCGTAGGAGATGTCGCCCCGACCGTCCTGCTTCTCGATGCCCCCGATGCGGTGCATCAGCCCAGGCGTGCCGGGGATCGCCCAGTCGCGGGCGAGGGTGTCCGGGTCGCGCTTGTAGGGCCAGAACTCGGCGGTGCCGTCCTCGGCGAGGTGGTTGGGCTCGGTGGCGAACGTGGTGCGGATGTCGGGCAGGTCGGCCACGTCGGGCAGGCGCCAGGGCTCGGCCCCGTTGGCGAGGTAGCCGTCGGACAGCAGGATCACCGGTGTGCGGTACTTGAGGGCGATGCGGGCGGCCTCGATGGCGGCGAAGAAGCAGTGCGACGGGCTGTAGGCGGCGACCACGGGCAGGGGCGCCTCGCCGTGGCGGCCGTAGAGGGCCTGGAGCAGGTCGGCGGCCTCGGTCTTGGTGGGCAGGCCCGTGGAGGGGCCGCCCCGCTGGATGTCGACCACCAGCAGCGGCAGCTCGAGGCTGACGGCCAGCCCCAGGGTCTCGGCCTTGAGCGACAGGCCCGGGCCGCTCGTCGTCGTGACGCCGAGGTGGCCGCCGTAGGCGGCGCCCAGGGCCGCGCCGATGCCGGCGATCTCGTCTTCGGCCTGGAAGGTCCGCACGCCGAAGCGCTTGTGCTTGGACAGCTCGTGGAGGATGTCGGATGCGGGCGTGATCGGGTACGACCCGAGGAAGAGCGGCATGTCGGCGAGCTGGCTGGCGGCCACCAGGCCCCACGCCAGCGCGGTGTTGCCGGTGACGCTGGTGTAGGTGCCGGGCTCGAGCGTGGCGGGCGCGACCTCGAAGCGGTGCTCGAACAGCTCGGCCGTCTCACCGAAGTTCCAGCCCGCCTGCAGCGCCGCCTGGTTCGCGGCCAGCACCTTCTCGTTGCGGCCGAACCGGGCCTCGACCCAGCGCCGGGTGGGCTCGAGCGGCCGGCTGTACATCCACGAGAGCAGGCCGAGGGCGAAGAAGTTCTTCGACCGGTCGGCGTCGCGGGGCTTCACGCCGAGGTCGGCGACGGCCTCGACGGTCATCGACGTCATCGGCACCTCGTAGACCGTGTAGCCCGCGAGGGTGCCGTCCTCGAGCGGGTTCGACGAGTACCCCGCCTTCTTGAGGTTGCGCTCGTCGAAGGTGTCGACGTTCACGAGGATCGTGCCGCCGGGCTCGACGAGGTGCAGCTCGCTGCGCAGCGCCGCCGGGTTCATGGCCACCAGCACGTTGGCGGCGTCGCCGGGGGTGTGGATGTCGTGGTCGGAGATGTGCACCTGGAACGCCGACACGCCGTGCACGGTGCCGGCGGGGGCGCGGATCTCCGCGGGGAAGTCCGGTAGGGTCGCCAGGTCGTTGCCGAACAGGGCGCTGGCGCTGGTGAAGCGGTCTCCGGTGAGCTGCATCCCGTCGCCGGAGTCGCCGGCGAAGCGGATCACCACGTGGTCGAGGCGCTGCAGCGGGCGGGCGGGTTGGGCCGTCTCGGTCACGATTCCCTCGGGTCGCGGGCGGTGCGGGGGCGGCAGTGGGCCGCCCGGTGGCTCATGCTACCGGGTGACACCACCGTCACCGGGGGTCGGAGGACCCGGCTCGCTCAGGCGACGGACGCCTCGTAGATGCTCTTGATGGACGCGTCGAGGGCGGCGTCGAACTCATCGTCGCTATGCTGGGCGGTGAGCCCTTCGGTGAGCGCCCGCGAGAAGCTGGCGACCACCCCGGGGTTGCGGGCGAGGCGGGCGTTGGCCTCGTCGCGGCTGTAGCCGCCGGACAGCGCCACGACCTTGAGCACCTTGGGGTGCTCCACGAGGGGGCGGTAGAAGTCGTCCTGCTCGGGGAGGGTGAGCTTGAACATGACGTGTCGGCCTTCGGGCACCTGGTCGAGCGCGGCGAGGAGGGCGTCGCGCAGCTTGGCCTCGGCCTCGGCCTTCTGCGGGCTGTTGATGTCGATCTCGGGCTCGAGGATCGGCACGAGGCCGGCGTCGAGGATCTGCAGGCCGATCTCGAACTGCTGGTCGGCGATGGCCTTCACCCCGGCGTCGTCGGCGAGCTTGACGACCGAGCGCATCTTGGTGCCGAACACGCCCTTGTCGCGGCCCCGGGCGAGCAGGTCGTCGAGGTCGGGGATGGGCTTCATCAGCTGCACGCCGTCGGCCTCGTCGGCCAGGCCCTTGTCGACCTTCAGGAAGGGCACGACGCGCTTGACCGACCAGAGGTAGTCGGCCGAGCCCCGGCCCTCGATCTCGCGGTCCATGGTCTGCTCGAACAGGATGGCCCCGATGATGCGGTCGCCGTTGAAGGCCGGGCTGGTGATGATGCGGGTGCGCATCTGGTGGATCAGGTCGAACATCTCGTCCTCGCTCGACCAGGCGCCCTCGTCGATGCCGTAGAGCCGCAGGGCCTTTGGTGTGCTGCCGCCGCTCTGGTCGAGGGCGGCGATGAACCCGTTGCCCTCCCGGATCTTGTCGAACTGCTCCTGGTTCATGCCTGCGCTCCCGTGGTCGACCGGTGGTGCGATGGGTCCATTCTTGCCCACCGCGCCGCGGGCGTCACCCGTCCGGAAGGCCCGGCGACCGCGGCGCGGACCGTCAGCCCGGGCCGGGCGAGCCCCCCGAACCGAGGGCGGCCCGGGCGGTGGCGACGGCGCGCTCGGCCCGGCGGGTGTGGCGGGCGGGCACGACGGCGCCGGCGACCACCTCGGTGCGGCTGGCGGTGCCGCCCGCGGCGGAGAAGAACCGGCGCCTCACCCGGCCGGTGACGACGACCACCTCGCCGGTGTCGAGCTCGGCCGCCCTCGCCGGGGCGTCGGGCCAGACGACAGGAACGGTGTCGGCCCGCTGCCCGGGGCGTGGGACAGTGACCTCGTAGGCGACCAGCCGGTCGCCCGAGGGCAGCGCGCGGATCTGGGGTGGCCGGCTGAGCCGGCCCTGGAGCACCACGACGTTCACGGCGGGTTCCTCCTCGGGGGGGGTGCCAGTCGGAGGGGGAAGTCACCCGCACCGTAGCGAGGGGGTGTGTCAGCCTCGGCGGCCCGTCCCTCACTCGAGGTGGGCCAGCCGTTCGGCGACGTCGACGAAGTCGGGCTCGTGCCGCACGATCCGCCCGAACAGCTCCCGGGCCCGGGGCAGGTCGCCGGCCCGCTCGTAGAGGTCCCCCAGCGCGTACCAGAGCCGCAGGTGGTGGCCGGCCACCCGTTTGGGGCGCACCGGTCCGTCCTCCAGGAGGGCGATGGCGCCGGCGACGTCACCCTGGTCGGCCAGGCTGCCGGCCGCCACGATGCGGCCCTCGACCATGACCTCCTGGGCGGGGGACGCTGCCTTCAGCTCGTCCCAGAGCTCGCGGACCTCACGGTGCCGGCCCTGGGCGCGGTGGCAGTCGGCCAGTACCGGGTGCTGCTCGTAGCTGCCGGTGAGGTCGTGGAAGGCGGTGAGCTCGCGGATGGCGTCCTTCCAGCGCCCGAGGCGGTACAGCGTCAGGCCGTACAGCTCGCGGGCCTCGGCGTGCTCGGGCGCCCGCGCCACCAGCGTGGCGAGCGTGCGCCGGGCATCGGCGTAGCGCTCCCGCTCGAAGGCGCGCGCGGCCTGGCCGAGCCGCTCGTCGATGCCGATCGGCGTGCCCGGCTGCCGGAGCGTGGCCCGGTCCCGCTCCCGCCCGGACGTGCCCGCCCCCCCGCGACCGGCCCTGCCCGTGGCCTTGGCGCTCCGTCCTGTGCCGCCGCTCGGGGGGCCGCCGGCGCCCGGGCTGCCGCCGCCATCGTGGGCGCCCCGCGTGCCGCCGTCCTGCCGTCGACGAGCCGCGGGTCGGGGCCGCTGGTCCCCGGAGCGGGCGGGCCCCCCGCCGCCGACGCCCCGCTCGACTGCTCGGGTGGCTTCGTCGCGCACCGGGCCCGCGTCGATCCACTCCTCGGGCTCCCAGGCCGGCGGGGCGCCGCGGGCCGCCTCCCGCTCGCCCGAGCTGCGTACGGCGTCGCGCCACGCCCCTGCCGCCGACCCCGGGCCCGTGACCTGGCGCGCCCCCCGTCGGGCGACCCCACCCCAGCCGCGTCCGGCTGCCGGATCCCGGTCACCGCTGCTTCCCTCGCCTCGACCGCCGCGCGCACCCGCCCGACCCCAACGGCCGCCGCTGCGCTCCCCTTCGTCTCGAGCCGCCCGGCGCCCGGCCACCCGCCCGCCCCCGGCATCTGACCCGCCCCGACCACCAGCGCGCCGGGCCGCGTCCCTGTCGCCCCGACGCTCGTCGCGACCAGCGCTACCCCGCGCGCGCGAGCCGGTGCGCCGGTCGCCCGACCGTCTTCGTCCTGCGCCGCCGCGCCCCGCCGAGCCGTCTCCCGCCGGGCTGCCCCCGGCCCGGCCCGGGCGACCGCGCCCCTCCCGCCCTCCGCGGCGGTCGCCCGCACCGGTCCGGCCACCGGCCCCCCGGCCCGGGCCGGGACGTCCGCCGGCGCGGCGCGGTCGCTGGTCACCAGGGGCCATGGCGGCGAGCCTACCCACGCCGCCTCCCGGCCCACGGATCGAGCCCGAAAACGACGAAGAGCCCCCGCTCGGGGGCTCTTCGCTCAGATCTATTCCGGCGGCGTCCTACTCTCCCAGGGGGTCTCCCCCCAAGTACCATCGGCGCTGGCGGGCTTAACTTCCGTGTTCGGAATGGGAACGGGTGTGACCCCGCCGCTATGGCCACCGGAAACCGGGTGCGCTCCGGTGTCAAGAGGCTCCTTGGAGCGCTCCATAGCGAGCACGAACATCAAAGGGTTTTTCAAGCCCTCGGCCGATTAGTACCGGTCGGCTGAACACCTTGCAGTGCGTACACCTCCGGCCTATCAACGTGGTCATCTGGCCACGGGCCTTACCCGGTTAACCCGGTGGGAGACCTCATCTGAGAACGGGCTTCGCACTTAGATGCTTTCAGCGCTTATCCCATCCGCAGGTCGCAAACCAGCCGTGCCCTTGGCAGGACAACTGGCACACGAGAGCTGCGTCCGTCCCGGTCCTCTCGTACTAGGGACAGCCTTCCGCAAGTCTCCTACGGCTGCGGCGGATAGGGACCGAACTGTCTCACGACGTTCTAAACCCAGCTCGCGTGCCGCTTTAATGGGCGAACAGCCCAACCCTTGGGAGATGCTTCACCCCCAGGATGCGACGAGCCGACATCGAGGTGCCAAACCTTCCCGTCGATATGGACTCTTGGGGAAGATGAGCCTGTTATCCCCGGGGTAGCTTTTATCCGTTGAGCGACGGCGCTTCCACACGCAACCGCCGGATCACTATGCCCTGCTTTCGCACCTGCTCGACTTGTAGGTCTCGCAGTCAAGCTCCCTTGTGTCATTGCACTCAACGGCTGATTGCCAACCAGCCTGAGGGAACCTTTGGGCGCCTCCGTTACCTTTTGGGAGGCGACCGCCCCAGTCAAACTACCCACCTGGCGCTGTTCCCGACCCGGATCACGGGCCCAGGTTAGAGTTCCGGCACGAGCAGGGTGGTATCTCAACGGCGCCTCCACACCGGCTGACGCCGATGCTTCCAAGGCTCCCACCTATCCTGCACAACCCGAACCAAAACCCAACACCAAGCTGTAGTAAAGCTCCACGGGGTCTTTCCGTCCTGCCGCAGCTAACGAGCATCTTTACTCGTACTTCAATTTCGCCGAGTCTGTGGTTGAGACAGTGGGAAAGTCGTTACGCCATTCGTGCAGGTCGGAACTTACCCGACAAGGAATTTCGCTCTAGTGCTCCTCATGTCGCCATGAGGCTAGGACCATCTCTTCACCTCGACCGTCGTGTCGAGGTGGCTGGCGTATGGCCTCTGAGGATTCCAGGTACCGAGACCGCTTCTTGCG
Source organism: Actinomycetota bacterium (assembly GCA_004366205.1). GTDB lineage: Bacteria > Actinomycetota > Acidimicrobiia > Acidimicrobiales > CADCSY01 > SIRW01. Next base: position 141,373 of record SIRW01000022.1, read on the forward strand.
GTTCATCTGCTCGGCAATCCGAGCGATGGTCCGCAGACCGGCTTCCGTGAGGTGCTCGCCGCGCTCCATCAACTGGATCACGGCCGTGAACTTCTCGACGTCGCCAGCCTTGGCGGTTCTCAGTGGGTGTTTCTCGAAGAACGGCATCACCGTCCCCACCAGGTCGTCACGCCGCTTCACGGAGAAGCGAAGCAGCGGATGCTGATGGTTGTCGGTGCGGTCGTTGCCGATCACCGTTCCGCACCCGAACACCTCGATGAGGAGCTCGAGTACGGAGCGAGGTGGTGCGGCCTGCGTGGCGGAGAGCTCGTGCTGGACCTGCCAGCCGAGCCGACACACGGCGTTCCGCACCACCGAGATCGAGAAGCAGCCTTCGCCGTCGACGAAACCGACGACCCACTGCTCGATGCCTGGCCTTTCCTGCTGATTGCCCGCACCGATCGGGTTGTCACTGTTCATTGCCACATCCAAGAAACAGGGTGTGACACTGAACGAGTACCGTCGGATACTCGGGGTTTCCAGCATATAGCCAGCTGCACTTCGCAGAATCGCTTCTGCGAGGGGCAGTTCCCTGCGCACGTACAGGGAGGTGCTACCTTAGGACCGTTATAGTTACGGCCGCCGTTTACCGGGGCTTAGGTTCAGAGCTTCGCCCTTGCGGGCTAACCCTTCCCCGTAACCTTCCGGCACCGGGCAGGCGTCACAGCGTATACATCGTCTTACGACTTCGCACGCTGCTGTGTTTTTAGTAAACAGTCGCTTTCCCCTGGTCTCTGCGACCCCATCGAGCTACGGACGCGAGGTCCTTCACCCTACCGGGGCCCTCCTTCTCCCGAAGTTACGGAGGCAATTTGCCGAGTTCCTTAACCACAGTTCTCTCGATCGCCTTGGTATTCTCTACCTGTCCACCTGTGTTGGTTTGGGGTACGGGCGCCGTGCCAGCTCGCTAGAGGCTTTTCTCGGCAGCATGGGATCAGTGACTTCACCTGTGTCGGTTCGGCATCGCGTCTCAGAGCTTGTGTGAGGCCCGGACTTCCCTGGACCTCCTCCTACACGCTTACCCCAGGACGACCAACGCCTGGGCTCACCTACCCTCCTGCGTCCCCTCATCGCTTGCCTCCCTACGGTGGGTCGGTTCGTCTGCCCGAAGGCAGACAGCCCCTTAGCAACCGCAGTTCGGCATGGGCGCGGGCACGGCGGTACCGGAATATCAACCGGTTGTGCATCGACTACGCCTCTCGGCCTCGCCTTAGCTCCCGACTCACCCTGGGCGGAATAGCCTTCCCCAGGAACCCTTGGACATCCGGCGGAGGAGTTTCTCACTCCTCTTTCGCTACTCATGCCAGCATTCTCACTCGACCACGGTCCACAGACGTTCACACGCCTGCTTCGCTCCGAGATCGACGCTCCCCTACCACTTGCGCTTGCGCGCAAATCCGCAACTTCGGCTCCAGGCTTGAGCCCCGTTAAATTGTCCGCGCAGAACCACTCGACCAGTGAGCTGTTACGCACTCTTTCAAGGGTGGCTGCTTCTAAGCCAACCTCCTGGCTGTCTGGGCAGTTCCACATCGTTTACCACTTAGCCTGAAATTAGGGGCCTTAGTTGGCGGTCTGGGCTGTTTCCCTCTCGACCATGAAGCTCATCCCCCATGGTCTCACTGCCGGGCTGTGGAGTCGTGGCATTCGGAGTTTGGCTGAGTTCGGTAAGCTTGTAGGCCCCCTAGCCCATCCAGTGCTCTACCTCCACGACTGAACACCCGACGCTGCACCTAAATGCATTTCGGGGAGAACCAGCTATCACCGAGTTCGCTTGGCTTTTCACCCCTATCCACAGGTCATCCCCCCAGTTTTCAACCTAGGTGGGTTCGGCCCTCCACGGGGTCTTACCCCCGCTTCAGCCTGCCCATGGATAGATCACTCGGCTTCGGGTCTACCGCACGCGACTGAACGCCCTGTTCAGACTCGCTTTCGCTCCGGCTCCCCCTCACGGGTTAACCTTGCCACGCACGGTAACTCGCTGGCTCATTCTTCAAAAGGCACGCCATCGCGGCCATGGACCGAAGTCCATGACGACGCTCTGACTGATTGTAAACCAACGGTTTCAGGTACTATTTCACTCCCCTCCCGGGGTACTTTTCACCTTTCCCTCACGGTACTAGTCCGCTATCGGTCGCCTGACTGTACTTAGCCTTACGAGGTGGTCCTCGCAGATTCACGCCGGCTTTCCCGGATCCGGCGCTACTTGGGAGGTCCAACCGGAGACCGAGTGTCTTTCGTGTACGGGGCTCTTACCCGCTGCGGCGCACCTTTCCAGAGTGCTTCCACTAGACATCGGTTTGGTAACTCCGTGACGGATCCGATGCTCCGTCTGTCGGGTCCCACGACCCCGAACTGGCAACGCCATCGGGCTTTACCACCAGCTCGGTTTAGGCTCTTCCCCTTTCGCTCGCCGCTACTGAGGGAGTCGCGGTTGCTTTCCTTTCCTCGGGGTACTGAGATGTTTCAGTTCCCCCGGTTACCTCTACCGGCCCTATGTGTTCAGACCGGAGTGACACCCCATGACGGGTGCCGGGTTTCCCCATTCGGACATCCACGGATCGTAACCTGGTCGGCGGTTCCCCGTGGCTTATCGCAGCCTCCCACGTCCTTCATCGGCATCAGGCGCCTAGGCATCCACCGTTGGCTCTTCGTAGCTTGAAAAACGGCAATAGATGCTCGTGCTCGCTATGGAGTTCTCAAGGAGCCCCTGGGCGCGCTGACCGGACCCCGGAGGGTCCGGCGCGTTGCGTGCGCTCCCAGAGAACGGAACAGAGGACGGGGCGTTCGACGAGCCGGCGATCGACTCGGATGCAGCTGCGTGGAGGGCGACCGGACTGGCCGCGCTCGAGCAGCGTGCTCCTTAGAAAGGAGGTGATCCAGCCGCACCTTCCGGTACGGCTACCTTGTTACGACTTCACCCCAATCGCTGGTCCCACCTTCGACGGCTCCCTCCCATACGGGTTGGGCCACCGGCTTCGGGTGTTACCAACTTTCGTGGTGTGACGGGCGGTGTGTACAAGGCCCGGGAACGTATTCACCCCGGCGTTGCTGATCCGGGATTACTAGCGACTCCGACTTCATGGAGTCGAGTTGCAGACTCCAATCCG
>SIRW01000023.1 GCA_004366205.1 Actinomycetota bacterium
GTCGGGGGCATCACCGAGAACGACGTGCAGCTGGCCGCGACGTCGAACGCCACGATCATCGGCTTCAACGTGCGGCCCGACCGCAAGTCCCGCGAGCTCGCCGCCGCCGAAGGGGTCGAGATCCGGACCTACGAGATCATCTACCAGGTGCTCGAGGACATCGAGAACGCCATGGTCGGCATGCTCGAGCCCGAGCTCGAGGAGGTCGTCACCGGCGAGGCCGAGGTGCGCGAGGTCTTCCGGGTGCCCGGCGTCGGCGCCGTCGCCGGCTGCTACGTGCAGGACGGTGTCATCACGCGCGGCTCCAAGGTGCGCTTCCTGCGCGAGGGCACGGTCATCTGGAAGGGGACCATCTCGTCGCTCAAGCGCTTCAAGGACGACGTGCGCGAGGTGCGCTCCGGGTTCGAGTGCGGCATCGGGTTGTCGGACTTCCAGGACCTGAAGCACGGCGACATCATCGAGACCTACGAGGAGCGCGAGGTCCCCCGCTCGTAGCCCCCGGCGCGACCGCCCTTCCCGGCGGGGCGGGACCGGGAGCGGCGGGCGGTACGGTGAGCGGCGTGCACGTGGCGGCCATGCGGTTCGACCTCCACATCCCGGAGTCCCGCAGCTTGAAGACCAAGCGGGCCGCCGTGAAGCCCATCGTGGAACAGGTGCGCCGGCGCTTCGGGGCGGCCGTGGCCGAGGTGGACCACCAGGACCAGTGGCAGCGGGCGGCCATCGGCGTGGCGGTCGTGGCGTCGACCATGCGCCATGCCTGTGACATCCTCGACGAGGTGGAGCGATTCGTGTGGTCCCGGCCCGACGTCATGGTGCTCGCCGCCGATCGCAGCTGGCTCGAGCAGGAGGACTGAGTGTCGTGACCGGCCCACGCCGCTACCCCCGCACCGCCCGCCTGAACGAGCTGTGCCGCGAGATCGTCGCCGACGCGCTCGAGCGGGTCGACGACGAGCGGTTGGAGCTCGTCACCGTCACGCACGTCGAGGTCGAGCCCGACCTGCGGCACGCCACCGTGCTGTTCTCCACCCTCGACCCCGACGCCGACGCCGAGGTGAGCGAGGCCCTCGACGAGCACCGGCGCGGGCTCCAGCGGGCCATCGCCAGCCAGACCCGCCTGAAGCGGACGCCCGAGCTCGCCTTCCGGGTCGATGAGACCGTCCGCCACGGCGCCCGGGTCGAGGAGCTGCTGCGCCGGGTCCGAGCCGTCGACGACGCGACCGACCGTGGCGAGGCCGGCGGGGCGCCCGCCGATGGGTGAGCTGGCGCGGGCAGCCGAGCTCGTCACCGCTGGTGGCACGGTCGCCATGGCCTGCCACGTGCACCCCGACGGCGACGCCCTGGGTTCGCTGCTGGCCATGCGGCTCTTGTGCGAGGAGCACGGCGTCGACGCCGTCGCCTCCTGGGGCGAGCCCTTCACCGTCGCTCCCCACTACCGCTTCCTGCCCGGCCTCGACCGGACCGTCCCGCCCCACCAGGTGCCCGTCGCGCCCGACGTCATGGTCGTGTTCGACTGCAGCTCGCTCGACCGGCTGGGCAGCCTGGCGGACGTCGCCCGGAAGGCGCGCGAGCTGGTGGTGCTCGACCACCACGACGACAACCCCCGCTACGGAACCGTCAACGTGGTGGTGCCCGACGCCGCCGCCACGGCCGTGATCGTCCGCCGCCTCGCCGAGGAGCTCGGGTGGCGGCTCACCCACGACGTCGCCAAGTGCCTCTACGTCGGGCTCATCACCGACACCGGACGGTTCCAGTACGTCCACACCCCCGAGGCCGTCTTCCACCTGGCCGAGGAGCTCGCCACCTACGACCTGCCGATCGCCGAGATCACCCGCGAGCTGTTCGAGAAGCACCGGTTCGCGTACGTGCAGCTGGCGGCCATGGCGCTCAGCCGCGCCGAGCTCGATCCCGGCCTCCGGTTCATCGCCGCCTGGGTCACCGCCGAGGACCTCGCCCGCTACGACGTCGCCTACGAGGAGACCGAGGGCCTGATCGATCTCGTGCGCCGCACCGCCGAGGCCGACGTGTCCTGCGTGCTGAAGGAGGCGCCCGGCGAGGGCCTGCGGGTGTCGTTGCGCTCGATCGCCGGCACCGACGTGGGCTCCGTCGCCCGCCGGTTCGGGGGCGGCGGCCACCGCCACATGGCGGGGTTCGTCACGAACCACTCGATCCCCGAGACGATCGAGCGGCTGAAGGCGTCGATCGCCGCCGCCCCCTGACGTGGGCCGGCGTGGTGGTCGCGGGGGCACGCTGCACGGCCTGGCCGTCGTCGACAAGGCCGCGGGCTGGACCTCCCACGACACCGTGGCGCGGGCCCGCCGGGTGCTGGGCGAGCGGCGGGTGGGCCACGCCGGCACCCTCGACCCCGGCGCCACCGGCGTGCTGCTGCTGGGGGTGGGCCGAGTCACCCGGCTCCTGCGCTTCCTCACCGCACTGCCCAAGCACTACGAGGGCGAGCTCGTGCTCGGCACCGAGACGACCACGCTGGACGACGAGGGCGAGGTCGTCGCCACGCACGACATGTCCGCGGTGACCGCCGCCGACGTCCGGGCCGCGGCGGCGCGGTTCCAGGGCGAGATCGACCAGGTTCCGCCCATGGTGTCGGCCGTCAAGGTCGGAGGGCGGCGGCTCCACGAGCTCGCCCGGGCGGGGACCGAGGTCGAGCGCCAGGCCCGGCGCGTGACCGTGCACCGCATCGACACGGCACCGACCGACGATCCCCTGGTGCACCGGCTCGCGGTCCACTGCTCGTCGGGCACCTACGTGCGGACCCTCGCCGCCGACATCGGCCGGGCGCTCGGCGGCGGAGCCCACCTGCGACGCCTGCGCCGCACCGCCATCGGCGACTTCGGGCTCGACACGGCCGTCGCCGTCGACGACCTGACCCCCGAGGTGCTCCTGCCGCCAGTCGAGGCCATGCGGGGCCACGCCCGGGTGGTCGTGAGCGAGGCGACGGCCGTTGCGGTCGGGCACGGGGCCGTGCTCGAGCGCGCCGCCCTGGGCCTCGATGGTGACGGTCCGTGGGCCATCCTCGGTCCCGGCGGTGACCTGCTCGCCGTGTACGAGGCCCGGGGAGCCGATCGCGCCAAGCCCGCGGTCGTGCTCACCCCCGCCGGCTGAGGCGACTCCCGAGCCAGGCCCTGTCGCCGTGCGCGCTCGAGCTGGTGCGGGCCCGGGTCAGCCCGCTCCGGCGGCCAGGCCGTCGAGGTAGATGTCGAGCTGCCGATGGGCCACGGCGCGCTCGGCTTCCGGGTCGAGGCCGATCGCGAGGGGTCGGCAGAAGCGGATGGCGGCGAGGGCGATGTCGGCCGCACTCGTCCCCGGGCCGACGGCGCCGTCGGCCCGAGCGCCGGCGACCAACCGGTCAAGGACCTCCTCGGCAGCGGCGCGGCGATCGAGCCAGTCGGTGTCCTCGACGAGCGGGTGCACGATGTTGACCACGCCGAGGCCGGCGTCGATCGCGGCGTGCAGGTAGAGGCGCAGGGCCTCACCGCCCGGGCCCGACTCGTCGAGGGTCGCGCAACCGGCAGCGATCGTGCGGTCGAGCACCTCGAGCGCGACGGCCCGAAGGAGCTGCTGCTGATCAGGGAAGTGCCGGTACACCGTGGCGATGCCGACGCCTGCTCGCCGGGCCACCGTGTCCCGAGGCGGTTCGCCGCCGACCTCGAGCACCAGCTCGATCGTGGCTTCGAGGATCCGCTGCCGGTTGCGCCGGGCGTCGGCCCGTTCGCGCCGCGGTGCTGCCGCCGAGTCGGCGTTCGCCATCAAACGGAGTATAATCCTCCACTTATGATCCGAGCCGAACCCGGCGACGCTCCGGCGTCGTCACAGGAGGGGACCTGGCGCGACCAGGAAGGTGCCGAGCCGGCGGGCTCCACCGGGACGGGTGGCGACCCCGGGTACGTCCCGGTGACCTACGAGCGCTGTGACCACGTGCAGGGTCCGTTCTTCCACGGCACGAAGGTCGCCCTGGACGCCGGCGACGAGTTGGTCCCGGGCCGCCCGTCGAACTACCACGACGGTCGCACCGCCAACCACGTCTACTTCTCGGCCCTGCTCGAACCCGCCGTCTGGGGGGCGGAGCTGGCGGTCGCGCTGACGGGAGGAGAGGGTCGCGGGCGCATCTACGTCGTCGAGCCCACCGGTCCCTTCGAGGACGACCCCAACCTGACGAACAAGCGGTTCCCCGGCAACGTCACCCGCTCCTACCGGACGCGCCACCCGGTGCGCGTGATCGGCGAGGTGCAGGGCTGGGAGGGTCATCCTCCCGAGGTGCTGCAGCAGATGCTCGACAACCTCGCACGGCTGCGGGAGCAGGGCCTGGACGTCATCGAGGACTGACCGCGGGCCATCGGCGGCTGTGCTGCCTGACCGCGGGCCATCGGCGGCTGTGCTGCCTGACCGCCGGCCATCGGCGGCTGTGCTGCCTGACCGCCGGCCATCGGCGGCTAGCGTCGCACGCCGTGGAGGTGATCCGTGACCTCACGGCTTGTCCGCGTCCCGCCGAAGGCTCGGTCGTCTCGGTCGGGGTGTACGACGGCGTGCACCTCGGCCACCGCTACCTCATGGGCGAGCTGCGGCGCCTCGCGGCCGAGCGGGGCGCCCTGGCCGCCGTGGTCACCTTCGACCGCCACCCCGCCGAGGTGATCCGTCCGACCCGGGCGCCGCGGCTGCTGACGTCGCTCGAGCAGCGCCTCGAGCTGCTCGCAGCGACCGGCGTCGACGTCGCCGTGGTCCTCCGGTTCGACGCCGAGCGCGCCGCCGAGCCGGCCGAGGAGTTCGTGCACGAGGTGCTGGTGGGCTGCCTCGCCGCCCGGGCCGTCGTCGTGGGCGAGAACTTCACGTTCGGCCGCGGCGCCCGGGGCGATGTGGAGCTCCTGCGCCGCATGGGCGCCGACCTCGGCTTCGAGGTCGACGGCCTCCGCCTGGCGGCCTCGGGCGCCGAGGGGGCCCGGCCGGTCTCGTCCACCGCGATCCGCCAGGCGCTCCGCGAGGGCGACCTGGCTGCCGCCAACCGCATGCTCGGCCGGCCCCACGAGGTCCGGGGCACGGTGGCGCCGGGCGACGAGCGGGGCCGCGACCTGGGCTTCCCCACCGCCAACCTCGCCGTCGACCCCCGCATGCAGCTCCCCGCCGACGGGATCTACGCCGGCTGGTTCGTGCGGGCCTCCGGCGAGGTGCTCCCCGCCGCCATCAACGTCGGCCGGAGGCCGACCTTCCACGCCGACGCCGAGGTCTCCCTCGTCGAGGCCCACGTCCTCGACTTCGAGGGTGACCTCTACGGCGAGGCCGCGGCGGTGCGCTTCGCGCACCGGCTGCGGGACGAGGTCCGCTTCGACTCAGTCGACGCCCTGGTCGACCAGATGCGGGCCGACGTCGCCCGCACGCGCGAGGTGCTGGCCTCGTGAACGCCGTGGCCGCCGCGCCCACCGGCGACGGATCGGAGGCCGGTCAGCGCCGGATCGCCGCCCCCCGCCTCGCCCGGCTCGACCTCCGGCTCGACGACGGCCACCGCATCGGCGTGGCGCTGGCCGGGCGGGGGATGCCGCTGGTCGTGGTGCACGGGTTCACCGCCGAGGGCTTCCTCTACGCCCAGACGCTGTCGCGGTTGGTGTCGATGGGGTTCAAGGTCGTCGCCATCGACACGGCCGGCCACGGCGGCACCGCCGGCTTACCCGACGGTGGCGCCAACATGAAGCAGTACGCCGAGCTGCTGCGCCGCATCATCGACCACCTCGGCATCCGGCGCGCCGTGCTCGCCGGTCACTCGATGGGCGGCCGCCTGGTCACCGAGCTGGCCGCCCGGCACCCCGAGCGCGCCATCGCCGTGCTCCTGATCGACGCCATCGTGGGCGACGCCTGGGACCGCCGCGTCCAGCTCTTCCGGTTCAGTCCCGCCCTGCTCGCCCTCACCGGGCTGGCGCTCGTGCTCGACACCGCCTCCACCGTGCCCCTCGTGCGTGACCCCGTCCAGGCCCGCAAGCTGGGCCGCCTGGCCGGGCCGACAGTGCTCAACCACGTGCGCCGGCCGTGGCGGCTGATCGGCCCGGGCGTGTCGATCCTGCGGTCCGGCTCCACCCGCTGGATGCTCGAGCGCCTGGCCGACGAGGAGATCCCCGTCGCCGTGCTGCACGGCGAGCGCGACGTGCCCGTCCCGATCCGCACCGGGCGCGACGCCGCCCGGCGGGCCCGGGGCGAGCTCATCACGGTGCGGGGGGCGAGCCACTCCTGGCTGCTGAAGGACCCCGAGACCCTGCCCGCCATCGTGCGTCACCTGCTGCACCGATCGCTCGGGGACGCCTACGAGCAGGCCCTCGTCGACGCCGGGCTCGACCCGCAGGCGGCCACCATCGACGACATCGAGGCCGCGCTCTACGAGCCCGGCGCCCTCGCCATCGAGCTGTCCCCAGCCCTCGAGTTCGAGCCCACGATGGTTCCGCGCCGCCCACCCCGCTACACCTGGTCGATCGAGCGGCCCGCCTGATCCCGGGCCGGGGCCGCAGACCGGTCCGCCGCCAGGGGGCGACCCGGTGGGATGGGGGTTCCGCAGACGTGGCTGCTAGCATGGCTGTTGCGGCATCCGGACCGGGTGCCGCGCCTCCCGTCAGGCGGCACCGCGTCGCGGTGTGCCGGCGGGGCCGGCTGGAACACCGAGCCACCACGAGAGCCCGAATGCCCGACAAGGCCGCAACGATCGACGAACACCGCCTCCACGAGACCGACACCGGCTCGCCCGAGGTTCAGATCGCCCTGCTCACCGAGCGCATCAAGCACCTCAACGCGCACCTGGAGGTCCACAAGAAGGACCACCACACGCGCCGGGGCCTGCTCAAGCTCGTGGGCCGCCGCCGCCGCCTGCTCGACTACGTGCGCGACAACGACGTCGAGCGCTACCGGGCGATCGTGTCCAAGCTCGGTCTCCGCCGGTAACCCCGACAACAGGCGACGCAGGCGCCAGCTGCCAGTCGCCGACTCCCCGGCTCCGGTCGGGTGGCCGACGACTGGGAACTGGTCCCCGCGGCCGCCCTCAGCCAGAGGAGACCCATGGCGGAAGCCACCCGAGTAGCAGGTGCCGTGAGCGGCACCGACAAGACCCTGGTCTTCGAGACCGGCAAGCTCGCCCCCCAGTCCCAGGGCGCCGTGACCGTGCGGTTGGGCGACACGATGGTGCTCGTCACCGCCAACGCCGACAAGACCGTCCGCGAAGGCATCGACTTCTTCCCCCTCACCGTCGACATCGAGGAGAAGCGCTACGCCGCCGGCATCATCCCCGGTTCGGTCATGCGCCGTGAGGGCCGCCCGTCCGACGAGGCGATCCTGACCTGCCGGCTCATCGACCGGCCGCTGCGCCCGTCGTTCCCCGACGGATACCGCAACGAGACCCAGATCATCGGCACCGTGCTGGCCGCCGACATGGAGAACCCCCACGACGTGATCGCCATCAACGGCGCGTCGGCCGCGCTCATGCTGTCGGGGATCCCCTTCGACGGGCCCATCGGCGCCGTGCGCCTCGCCTACTCCCAGCAGGGCGAGTGGATCCCGCACCCCACCTTCCACGAGGGCGACGACTCGACGTTCGAGATCGTCGTCGCCGGCCGCCAGGTCGGCGACGACATCGCCATCATGATGGTCGAGGCCGGTGGCACCGAGCGGGCGTGGCAGTACTACGACGCCGGCGCCCCGAAGGTCACCGAGGAGGTCATCGCCGAGGGCCTCGAGGCCTCCAAGCGCTGGATCCGAGAGTCGATCGACCTGCAGCGCGAGCTCGTCGAGAAGGCGGGCGTGCGCGAGCCCGTCCCCTTCGAGACCCAGGTCGACTACGGCGAGGACGTGTGGCACCGGGTCGTCGCCGTCGGCGAGTCCAAGCTCGCCGAGGTCGTCACCATCGCCGACAAGACCACCCGCAACAACGCCACCGACGCCGCCACCGCCGAGATCGTCGAGGCCCTGGCGCCGGAGCTCGAGGGCCGCGAAAAGGAGATCAAGGCGGCCGTCCGGGCCCTCACCAAGAAGCTCGTCCGCAAGCGGATCGTCGAGCACGGCGTGCGCATCGACGGGCGGGGCCCGGCCGACCTGCGGCCCCTGTCGGCCGAGGTCGGCCTGCTCCCCACGGCCCACGGCTCGGCGCTGTTCCAGCGGGGCGAGACCCAGGTGCTCAACGTCACCACGCTGGGCATGCCCCGCGACGCCATGGAGACGATCCTGCGCGACAGCCTCACGATCGAGGACCGCAAGCGCTTCATGCACCACTACAACATGCCGCCGTTCTCCAACGGCGAGACCGGCCGGGTCGGGGGCACCAAGCGCCGGGAGATCGGCCACGGCCTGCTGGCCGAGCGGGCCGTGCTGCCCGTCGTGCCGCCCGAGGACGAGTTCCCCTACGCCCTGCGCCTGGTGTCCGAGGTGCTGAGCTCGAACGGCTCGACGTCGATGGCGTCGGTGTGCGGCTCGAGCCTGTCGCTCATGGACGCCGGGGTGCCCATCCGGGCGGCCGTCGCCGGCATCGCCATGGGCCTCGTGTACGAGGGCGGCGAGTACGTCACCCTCACCGACATCCTCGGCGCCGAGGACGCGTTCGGCGACATGGACTTCAAGGTCGCCGGCACCGAGGACGTCGTGACGGCGCTGCAGCTCGACACCAAGATCGACGGCCTGCCGGCCGACGTGCTGGCCAAGGCGCTGCAGCAGGCCAAGGACGCGCGCCTCGAGATCCTGCGGGTGATGAACTCGGCGATCTCCGAGCCGCGGTCCGAGGTCGGCCGCACCGCCCCGAAGATCGTCAGCTTCGAGATCCCCATCGACAAGATCGGCGAGGTCATCGGGCCCAAGGGCAAGATGATCAACACGATCCAGCAGGAGACGGGCGCCGACATCAACGTTGACGACGACGGCACCGTGGGGGTCGTCACCATCGGCTCCAAGGACGGGGACGCCGTCGCCGAGGCCCGCCGGCGCATCGAGCTCATCCTCGACCCGCCCGCCGCCGTGGTCGGCGAGGTCTACGAGGGCCGGGTGGTGAACATCACCAAGTTCGGGGCGTTCGTCAACATCCTCCCGGGCCGCGACGGGCTGGTGCACATCTCCAAGCTCGGGGGCAGCCGGCGGATCGACAAGGTCGAGGACGTCCTGCAGCTCGGCGACCCGATCACCGTGCGCGTCGACGACATCGACCCCCAGGGCAAGGTGTCGCTCACCCCGCTCGGTGAGCACGGCGGTGACGACGACGGCGGCGGTGACGGTGCCCGGTCCGGGCGCGACGGCAACGGCGGTCGCCAGACCGACACGGGCGGCGGGAGCGGCCCCGAGGTCGTGTCGTTCGAGGACGCGTTCGAGGACGAGGCCCGCGAGGCCTTCGGCGACCTCGGGCCCGAGCAGGGCCGCCCGGGCGGGCGGGGTGGCGGTGGCCGCGGCCGGCGGGGCGGGGGCGGCGGCCGGCGGCGCTGAGCCCGGCGCGCTCCGCTGCCGGCACCTGACGACGACGTGACGGGGTCCCGCCCGGTGGGCGCCATCGAGCGCACCACGCTCCCGGGCGGGATCCGCGTCGTCACCGAGCGGGTCCCCGGCGCGTTGTCGGTCACGACAGCGTTCTGGGTCGGTGTCGGCGCCCGCGACGAGCCCGCCGAGGTGGCGGGAGCGTCGCACTTCCTCGAGCACCTGCTGTTCAAGGGCACCGACGCCCGCACCGCCCGGCAGATCGCCGAGGCCGTCGAGGCCGTCGGCGGCGAGATGAACGCCGTCACCGGTCGCGAGTACACGAGCTACTACACGCGCCTGCCCGCCTCCGAGCTCGACCTCGGGCTCGACATCCTCTCCGACGTGCTGTGGGCCCCGGCCTTCCGGCCCAAGGAGGTGGACGCCGAGCGCCAGGTCATCCTCGAGGAGCTCCACACCGCCGAGGACACCCCCGAGGACAAGGTGCACATGCTGCTCGCCGAGGCCCTTTTCCCCGACCATCCACTGGGGCGCGAGGTGCTGGGCACGATCGACACGATCGCCGGCATGGACCGCGAGGACATCCGCCGGTTCCACGCCGCGCACTACCGTCCGGCCAACGTCGTGGTGGCGGCCGCCGGCGAGCTCGATCACGACCGGGTCGTCGACGGCGTCGCCCGCCGGTTCTCCGGTGTCGACGGTGGCGCGCCCCCGGTCCGATCCGCACCGGCTGATGAGCTCTGCCCGAGCGCCGTGCGCCGGCGCCCCCTCGAGCAGACGCACCTCGCCGTGGGCATGCGGTCGCTGCCCCGGGCCGACGAGGACCGGTACGCCCTGGCGGTGCTCGACCAGGTGCTCGGCGGTGGCCCGGCCAGCCGGTTGTTCCAGGAGATCCGGGAGGAGCGGGGCCTCGCGTACTCGGTGTACTCGCACGCGGTCGGGTACAGCGACACCGGCGCCCTCACCGTCTACGCCGCCACGGGACCGAGCCGGGCGGGTGAGGTCCTCGCCCTGGTCGAGGCCGAGCTCGCCCGTCTGCTCGACCACGGCATCACCGCCGAGGAGCTGCGGGTCGCCACGGGATACCTGGTCGGCGCCACCATGCTTGGCCTCGAGGACTCCGCCGCGCGCATGCACCGCATCGGCCGGGCCGAGCTGCTGCACGGCGAGGTGCTGCCCGTCGAGGACGTCCTCGACCGCTTCCGGGCCGTGACGCTCGCCGACGTCGCCCGCGTGGCCGAACGGGTGCTCGCCGGCCCCCGCGCCATCGCCGCCGTCGGACCCGTCGCCCCCGACGAGCTCCTCGCCACCTCCTGACCCCCGCCCTCCCGCCCTCGAACCGTTCTGGGGCGCTGCGGTTGCACGATGCTGAAACGGGGGCGACCCAGAACGGAGGCACGCGGAGGCCGGGTGGGGCACAATCGCGGGCATGCCCGCCACCAACCAGCGGTTGCGCGTCGGGGTGCTCGGCGCGGGCGGCCGCATGGGGAGCACGGTCTGCCAGGCGGTGGCGGCCGATCCCGACCTCGAGCTGGCCGCCGCGATCGACCCGCACCACGCCGGCATCGACCTGCACCAGGTGTGCCGCACCGAGGGACTGCCCGACCTCGAGATCTCACCCAAGATCGAGTCCCTGGAGCACGCCGAGGTCGACGTGGCGGTCGACTTCACCGCCATCGAGGCCGCCCGCGAGAACCTCGAGTGGTGCGCGGCCAACGCCGTGCACGCCGTGGTGGGCACCAGCGGGTTCACTGACGACGACTTCGCCCGCCTCGAAGAGCTGTTCCAGAAGTCCAACTGCGTGGTGGCGCCCAACTTCGCCATCGGCGCCGTGCTCATGATGCGCTTCGCCGAGCTGGCGGCGCCGTTCTTCGAGACGGCCGAGATCATCGAGCTGCACCACGACCAGAAGATCGACGCGCCATCCGGCACGGCGATGGCCACGGCCCAGCGCATGGCGGCGGCCTCCGCGGACTGGGCGCCCGATCCGACCACCAGCGAGACCCTGCGGGGCGCGCGGGGCGGCGAGGCGGCGCCGGGCATCCACGTCCACGCCCTGCGCCTTCGGGGCATGGTCGCCCACCAGGAGGTCGTGCTCGGCACCACCGGCCAGACCCTCACGATCCGCCACGACACCTACGACCGCAGCTCGTTCATGCCCGGCGTCCTGCTGGCGGTGAAGAAGGTGGCCGACCACCAGGGCGTCACCATCGGCCTCGACGCCCTGCTCGGCCTCTAGCCGTACGCCCCGCGCGAACTCAACCGCCCATGCGGGCAGCGGTGGGGGTGCCGAAGCGCTCGGCCATGAGGTGCTTGAGCGCTCGGGGGAACACCTTGCGGGCGGCCAGGTGGGCGGGGGCGAGCTCGGCCTGGGCGGTCGCGTCGCCCTCGAAGGCTCGTACGCAGCGCTCGGGCTCGACGTTGGCCAGGGCGAGGATGGCGCCGGTGCAGCCGAGCGGTCCCGCGAGCGCGAGCACCGCGGACGAGCCGGTGTAGAGGTGGCCGGGGAACACGTCGAGCTCCTCGAGCAGGCGATCCGGGTCGCCGCTCGAGTCCTTGAGCCCGTGGACCGGCAGGTCGTCGAGCACCTCGATGTCGATGCCCGGGGCCGACACGGCGGGGTAGTGGTAGGCGAGGACCGGTGCGCCGTCGGCGGCGTCGACCACGGCGTCGTAGTAGGCCCGGGGGTCGGGCACGCCGGGAGGGGACAGCACGAGCGCGCCGGTGGCGCCGTGCTCGCACGCAGCGGTGGTGAGCGCCACGGCCTGGCGCGTCGACGCCGCGCCCGTCCCGGCCAGCACCGGCACCGCCGGGGGCACGGCGGCGCGCACGGCCCGGAGGAGGGCGGTGCGCTCGCCGGGGTCGAGCGCCGCCGCCTCGCCGGTGGAGCCGGCGACGACGACGGCCGCCACCCCCAGATCGACGAGGCGGGCGGCGTGCTCGGCGGTGGCGGCGGTGTCGACGGCGAGGTCGTCGTCGAAGAGGGTGGCGAGCGCCACCCCCACGCCGGTGAACACGGGATCGGTCACGGGGTCCTCCGGTGGACTCGGGTGGCGCTGGCCTGGTCGCGGGGAAGCACGACCAGCTGGTCGACGTTGACGTGCGATGGTCGGGTGACGACCCAGGCCACGCAGTCGGCGACGTCGTCGGCGGTGAGCGGTGTGGTCCCGGCGTAGACGGCGGCGGCCCGCTCGCGGTCGCCGCCGAAGCGAACGACGCTGAACTCGGTCTCGACCATGCCGGGGTCGATCTCGCTGACCCGCACGGGCCGGCCCAGCAGCTCGTACCGCAGCACCTGGCGCACGGCCCGCACACCGTGCTTCGCTGCGTTGTACCCGGCACCCCCGGGATAGGGCTCCAACCCGGCGACCGAGCCGATGACGACGATGTGCCCGTCGCCGCTCGCCTCCAGCCGCGGGAGCAGCCCGCGGGTGACGCGCACGACGCCGAGCACGTTGGCTTCGTACATCTGCCGCCACTGGTCGTCGTCGGCCGACTCGACGGGGTCGAGGCCGAGGGCCCCGCCGGCGTTGTTCACGAGCACCCGGCACCCGCCGACGGCCTCGCAGAAGGCCGTCACCGAGTCGGCGTCGCACACGTCGAGGGGCAGGGCTCGGGCGCCGATCGGATCGGCGACCTCGTGGAGACGGTCGAGGCGGCGGGCGCCGACCACCACGTCGAAGCCCTCGGCCGCGAGTCGCCGGGCCGTGGCCGCGCCGATGCCGCTGGACGCACCGGTCACCACGGCGACACCTCGGCTCATGCCCGCACACTACGTGCGAGGCTGCGGGCCATGGACACGCTGCGCCTCGACCAGCCCGCCGGCGGGGTCACCCGCATCACCCTCGACCGGCCCGACCGCCTGAACGCCATGAGCCACGAGCTCGTGGCCGACCTGCACGACGCGCTCGACCGGGTCGGCCGCGACCGGTCCTGCCGGGTGGTGATCCTCACCGGCGCCGGGCGCGGCTTCTGCGCCGGCCTCGACCTGAAGGGCGCCGGTGCCCCGCCCGGCGCCGAGGGCCAGGGCCCGGCGGCGGCCCGCTTGACCGCCCAGCAGCACATCGCCTCGCTGGTGCCCCGGATCCGGTCGCTGCGCCAGCCGGTGGTCGCCGCCGTGAACGGTCCCGCCGCGGGCGGGGGCCTCGCCCTGGCCTTGGCCGCCGACGTTCGCATCGCCGCGCGCTCGGCCCGCTTCAACGTGGCCTTCGTGCGCATCGGGCTGTCTGGCTGCGACATCGGGGTGAGCTGGCTGTTGCCCCGCCTGGTGGGCGCCTCCCGGGCGTTCGAGCTGCTGCTGACCGGGCGGGTGATCGACGCCGAGGAGGCCGACCGGATCGGGCTCGTCGTGCGGGTGGTCGACGACGACGACCTCGAGGCCGCCGCGCTCGACACTGCCGGGCAGATCGCGGCGAACAGCCCCATCGGCGTGTGGATGACCAAGGAGGTGATGTGGTCAAACCTCGAGGTGGGCAGCCTCCAGGCGGGCATCGACCTCGAGAACCGCACGCAGATCCTCACCACCTTCACCGACGACCAGGCCGAGGCCGTGCGGGCGTGGCTGGAGAAGCGAAGCCCCGAGTTCCGGTACGGCTGACGAGTTGCGGGGAACCGGCCCCACGGCGTAAGCAGCGCCGCCATGAGCGAGTTCGACCGCCTCCTCGAGGCGAACCGGGCCTACGCCGACGCCCGCGCCAACGTCCACGACGCCCAGCCGAACCGCAAGCTGGCGATCGTCACGTGCATGGACTGTCGCATCGACGTCTACGCGGCGCTCGGCCTGCACGTGGGCGAAGCGGTCGTGATCCGCAACGCCGGCGGCCGGATCACCGGCGACGTGCTGCGCAGCCTCGCGCTGGCCACCCACGTGCTCGGGGTCGACACCGTCGTGGTGATGGAGCACACCAAGTGCGGGGTGGCGGGCGTGTCCGACGAGGAGCTCCGGCGGATCACGGGTGCCCAACTGGAGTTCCACGCCATCGCCAGTCACGACCACGCGCTGCGGGCCGACGTCGAGCTGCTGGCGGGGACCGACTACCTGTCGGGCGTGGCGCGCATCATGGGTTGCGTCTACGACGTCGAGACCGGCGCCGTCGACGAGGTGGTGCGCTGGGAGCGGTCGGGGTAGGCGACGGTCCTCAGCCCTCGTCGTCCCCACCGGGGCGCTCGTCCTCGAGGCGGCGTACCTCCGCTTCGAGCTCCTGTTCGAGCTCGCTGATCTCGTCGAGCTCCGAGGTGCCCCGGCGCCGCTCCCACAGGAGGTGGACGGTGACCAGGGTGATCGTCACGGCCGTGAGCTGCCACCGGTAGGACCGGATGAAGTCGAGGGCCACCTCGATCGGGCGGTCGAACACGTCGCCCATCACCCGGATGAGCCACAGCCGGGCGATCGTGCCCGACGCGTTCAGGGTGAGGAACACCGCCGGCCGCATCCGGGCGGCGCCGGCGAAGAGGCAGATGTAGTTGTTCGGCATGATGAACACGAGCGGGTACGCCGCCCAGCCGAACACCTCCTCGATCTGGCGCAGGAAGTTCCCGAACGCGCTCGACCGTCGCTCGACCCACGCGATCGCGGCCTCGCCGTACCAGTAGCCGAGCAGGTAGAAGAGCGGGTCCGAGAGGATCAACCGGACGAAGCCGACGACGTAGTACTCGACGGCGCCGAGCTGGTTGGCCGCGGCGAGCAGGTTGCGGTTCCGGGCGTCGAGCAGGATCAGCACCAGCGGGTGCTCGGTCGACAGGTACGGGAAGAACGCCGTGCCGGTGTTGGCGGCGACGAACAGGACGATGATCGGGGGCAGCAGGAACTTGAGCCGCCGGCGCCGCTGGGCCGCCTCCGCCTCGCGGTCGATCGCCTCGTCCACCGGCGCAGCGTAGAGCGTGCTGCCACCAGCGCGGCGCCGGCCGGACCTACCCTCGCGGGGGTGCCGCTCCCGTTCGACGACCGCCAGCGTCGCGTCCTCGTGCTCGTGGCGTCGGTGGTGACGCTGCTCGCCCTTGCCCTGCTCTTCGTCGCCCTGCGGGGCGGCGCCGACGGCGCGGTCACCGCCGGCGACGGCGTCGACACCACGACGACGACCGAGGGAGCGACCACCACCACCGTGGACCTGGTGGCCGTCCCGACGACCACGCCCACCACCGAGGCGCCGCCGGAGGCGACCACCACCACGGTGGCGGCACCGGCGCCGGAGCTGTCACCAAGCGGAGCCGTGCTGCGCCCGCCTGCGACGTCCGACAGCCGGCTGTGGGATCCCTCGGTGGGCTGCGCCGCCCTCGCCTCGGCCCGCTATGCCGCCCAGTGCGGCCTTGCCCGGGCCGGCGGGATCGAGCTCGCCTGGCTGGTCGAGGCGAACCGGGCGACCAGCGGGCTGCGGGTCTCGATCCTCCGCTCGGTCGGCGGCGGGCGCTGGTCGACGGTGCTGGCCGCCGTCGACGACGGCCCCGACGGGCCCGCCCGCTTCGCCGCGGTCACCGTGCGGGTCGCGGCGCTGTCCGACCACGGCGAGCAGATCGTCGTGGGCTTCCGCAACCAGGGGTCGGGTGGTGTGCTCGAGCTCGACGTGGTCGACGCCCCCGGACGGGTGGTGGTCCACCGCACCCTCGACCGCGGTGAGGCCCGCATCGGACCCCGACGCCTCGAGGACTGGTCGGCCGAGTACGGCCCCGGCGACGCCCAGTGCTGCCCGTCGGCATGGCGCCGGGGCGTCGTCGAGCACGTGGACGGCGCCTGGCGGCTCACGACCGACACCGTGGAAGCGCTCAGCCGGCCCCCCGACGGCGACTTCGACTGACCGCGGCGCCCCCGAGGCCGCCGTTATCGTTTGCACGGTGCCGTCGAGGGGCGGGCACCGACACGAGCGCAGAGGAGGCGTGCGCGTTGTGCCCGTGACGCAGGTCCAGCCCCCGAGCGACGACCGCCGCTGGCGTGCGGTCGAGGCCCGCATGCGGCGGCTGGGCGGCGGGCCGGACGCCCTGATCGAGGTCCTCCACGCCGTGCAGGACGCCTTCGGGTTCCTCGACGTCGAAGCCCTCGCCTACGTGAGCGACGCGCTGCGCGTGCCACCGGCCAAGGTGTACGGCGTCGCCACCTTCTACTCGTACTTCACCCTCGAGCCGGGCGGCGACCACACCTGCGTCGTCTGCACGGGCACGGCGTGCCACATGGAGGGCGCGGCGGCGATCCTCGCGGCGATCGGCGCGGCCCACGGGGTCGCGCCCGGTGGCACGAGCGAGGACGGGCACCTCTCGCTGCTCGCCGCCCGCTGCCTGGGGGTGTGCTCGCTCGCCCCGGTGATGGTGCTCGACGGCGAGCCCATCGGCCGGCTGACCCCCGAGAGCGCCCTGGCGCGCATCGCCTCGCTCCCGGCCGGGGCGCGGGCCGGCGCGGCCGCCGGTGCCGGCGTCGACAGCAGGGGCGGCGCGCCGTGACCGGCGACCGGAGCCCGATGGCGGGTGAGGGTCGCCGCGGCGCGCCGGCGGCCGAGCCCCGCCGCCGGCTGAAAAACCTCGTACCCCCCGGGCCCGTGCGCGCCACCGCCGCCGTGTGCGAGGCCGCTAGCTGCCTGTCCGCCGGCGCCGGCGAGGTCCACGCCGGCCTGGTCGACGGCGTCGGCGTGCGCGGGCTCACCGACGTCGCCGTCAAGCGGGTCGGCTGCCTCGGCCTGTGCGCCGCCGGGCCCCTCGTCGCCGTGCTCGAGACCGATCGCCTGCACCGGGGGGTCAGCGGCGCCGACCTGACCGCGGTGCTCGACGACCTGGCCACCGCCGACGCCGCCTCCGGGATGGCCGAGCCCGATCCCTTCTTCGCCCGGCAGGTGCGGATCGTCACCGAGAACCTCGGTCGCATCGACCCCGAATCCATCGACGACTACGTCGCGGCCGGCGGCTACACCGCCCTGGAGCGGGCGCTGACCGAGCTCGACCCTGCGGCTGTCCTCGCCGAGGTCACGGCGTCGGGCCTGCGGGGCCGGGGTGGCGCGGGCTACCCGACGGGGCTGAAGTGGCGCACGGCGGTCAAGGCTGCCGGCGCCGACCGCTACGTGATCTGCAACGCCGACGAGGGCGACCCCGGCGCCTTCATGGACCGATCGGTTCTCGAGTCCGACCCGCACCGGGTGCTCGAGGGGATGGCGCTGGCCGCCTACGCCGTCGGCGCCCGGAAGGGCTACGTGTACTGCCGCGCCGAGTACCCGCTGGCCCTCAGCCGGCTGCGCACCGCAATCCGCCAGGCGCAGCGCGCGGGGTGGCTCGGCGAGGACATCGCCGAGTCGCGGTTCTCGTTCACCGTCGAGGTCCGGGTCGGTGCCGGCGCGTTCGTCTGCGGCGAGGAGACGGCGCTCATCGCGTCGATCGAAGGTGGACGGGGCACCCCCAAGCCGAGGCCGCCCTACCCGGGCATGTCCGGGCTCCGGGGGGCGCCGA
Organism: Actinomycetota bacterium; assembly: GCA_004366205.1. GTDB lineage: Bacteria > Actinomycetota > Acidimicrobiia > Acidimicrobiales > CADCSY01 > SIRW01. The sequence continues at coordinate 17,851 of SIRW01000023.1, forward strand.
CCGTGATCAACAACGTCGAGACCCTGGCTGCCGTGCCCGCCATCATCCGCAACGGCGGGGCGTGGTACGCGAGCACCGGGACGGCGACCTCGAAGGGCACCAAGGTGTTCGCCCTTGCCGGTCGCGTCCGCAACACCGGCCTCATCGAGGTGCCCATGGGCACGACCCTGCGGGAGATCGTCTACGGCATCGGCGGTGGCGTCGTCGACGACCGGCCACTCAAGGCGGTCCAGACCGGTGGCCCCTCGGGCGGCTGCCTGCCGGCCAGCCACCTCGACATGCCCGTCGACTACGAGTCGCTGGTCGAGGCGGGTTCGATCATGGGCTCGGGCGGGCTGATCGTGCTCGACGACCGCGCGTGCATGGTCGACGTGGCCCGCTTCTACATGGAGTTCTGCCGCGAGGAGTCCTGCGGGAAGTGCATCCCCTGCCGGGTCGGCACCACCCAGGCGTCGACGCTCCTGACGGCGATCACCAGCGGGTCGGCCACGCCGAGGCACCTCGCCGACCTCGAGCGGCTGGGCGAGATGATGGGCGCCATGAGCCTCTGCGGCCTCGGCCAGACGGCGCCGAACCCGGTCTTCTCGACCCTGCGGTACTTCCGCGACGAGTACCGGGCCCACATCGAGGACCGCACCTGCCCGGCCGGGGTGTGCGCCATGGCGGGCACTTCCTCCCACCCGGCGGTGGCCGGGCCGTGAGCGTCCACACCTTCACCCTCGACGGGCAGCCGGTGGCGGGTGCCGCGGGCGAGACCATCCTCGAGGTCGCCACCGAGCAGGGGGTGTCCATCCCGACCCTCTGCCACCTCGACGGCCTTTCCTCCGTCGGCGCCTGCCGGCTCTGCGTGGTCGAGGTGGCGGGCCGCCCCCGGCCCCAGCCGGCGTGCATCACACCCGTCGAGGAGGGCATGGAGGTCGTCACCCGCAGCGAGGAGCTCGACGAGTGGCGCGCGACTGTCGTCGAGATGCTCTTCGTCGAGCGCAACCACATCTGCTCGATCTGCGTGGCCAACGGCGACTGCGAGCTGCAGGACCTCGCCGTCGACCTCGGCGTCGACCACTTCGAGCTGCCCGCCATGAGCCCCCGCCTCGAGATCGACAGCTCGCACCGCCTCTTCGCCATCGACCACAACCGCTGCGTGCTGTGCACCCGCTGCGTACGGGTTTGCGACGAGATCGAGGGGGCGCACACCTGGGACGTGATGGGTCGGGGCATCGACGCCCGCGTGGTCAGCGACCTGGGCACGCCGTGGGGCGCGTCCCCGACCTGCACGAGCTGCGGCAAGTGCGTGCAGGTCTGCCCGACGGGTGCGCTGTTCGAGAAGGGCCGGGCCGTGGGTGAGGGCGCCAAGGAGCGCCGGCCGTTCCTGCCGTACCTGCGCCGTCACGGAGCCGGTACCCGGTGACCCGGCGTCGCCTCGCCACCGTGTGGCTCGACGGCTGCTCGGGCTGCCACATGTCGTTCCTCGACCTCGACGAGCGCCTGCTCGAGCTGGCCGAGCACGCTGAGCTCGTCTACAGCCCGCTCGTCGACGTGAAGGAGTACCCCGCAGGCGTCGACGTCTGCCTGGTCGAGGGAGCTGTCTCGACGACTGACGACCTCGGAAGGATCCGTAGCGTGCGCGCCCGCACGAGGACCCTCGTGTCGTTCGGCGACTGTGCCGTCACCGCCAACGTGCCCTCACTGCGCAACCCCGTCGGCGCCGCACCCCTCCTCCAGCGGGCCTACGTCGACAACGTCGACCGGGACGCCGGTGTGCCGGTCGAGGTGGTGCCGCCGCTGCTCGACCGTTCGCTGCCCGTGCACCGGGTCGTGCCCGTCGAGGTGTTCCTACCCGGGTGCCCGCCGCCGGCCGACCTGATCCACGAGACGCTGCTGCGCCTGCTGGGCGTCGAGGCCGGCGTGCCGCCGGAGCGACCGCCCCGGTTCGGATGAGCGGTTCGGGGCAGGACCAGGCGCCAGCGCCCGCGAGGGGCGAGGAGCGCATCGTCATCGATCCCGTCACCCGCATCGAGGGCCACGCCCGGATCACGGTCACGGTCGACGGCAACGGGGCCGTCACCGGGGCCCGGTTCCACGTCACCCAGTTCCGAGGGTTCGAGCGGATCTGCCTGGGCCGGCCGATGCACGAGATGCCGGCGATCATGGCCCGCATCTGCGGGATCTGCCCGGTGAGCCACATCGTGGCCTCGTCCAAGGCGTGCGACGAGATCATGGCCGTGGCCCCGCCGCCCGCGGCGGTGCAGCTGCGGCGGGTCATCAACCTGGCCCAGGTCGTCCAGAGCCACGCCCTGTCGTTCTTCCACCTGTCCTCGCCCGACCTGCTGCTGGGGTTCGACGCGCCGGCCGGCGACCGGAACCTGTTCGGCGTCGCCGCTGCCGAGCCCTGGCTGGCGCGCGACGGCATCGCCCTGCGCCGGTTCGGGCAGACGATCATCGAGACCCTGGGCGGCAGGCGGATCCACCCGGGCTGGGTGGTGCCCGGGGGCGTGGGCCGCCCGCTCGAGCACGACCAGCGCAACGCCATCCTGGCCGCGGTGCCCGAGGCCCTCGCCGCCGCCCGGCGGGGCCTGAGGTGGTACCGCGAGCAGCTCGACCGGTTCAGCGAGGAGGTCGAGTCGTTCGGCACCACCCCGATGCTGTCGATGGGGCTGGTGCACGACGACGGCACCGTCGCCTACTCCGACGGCGACCTGCGCGTGGTCGACGGCGCCGGGACGGTTGTGGCCGACGGGATCGACCCCCGCACGTACCACGAGCACATCGGGGAGCGCGCCCGGCCCGACACGTACCTCAAGGCCACGTACTGGAAGCCGCTCGGTCACCCCGACGGGCTCTATCGCGTCGGCCCGCTGGCCCGGCTCAACGTGGCCGATCGCCTCGGGACGCCCGAGGCCGACGACCGCCTGGGCGAGTACCGCGAGCGGCTCGGCCGCACGCCCCAGAGCCCTTTCCACTACCACGAGGCCCGGCTCATCGAGATCCTGCACGGCATCACGATGATCGGCGAGATCCTCGCCGACCCCGCCGTGCTCGATCCCCACGTCCGAGCCGGCGCCGCCGTCAACCGCAACGAGGGCGTGGGGGTGGCGGAGGCGCCGCGGGGCACGCTGTTCCACCACTACCGGGTCGACGACGACGGCCTCGTCGAGTGGGTGAACCTCGTCATCGCCACGGGCCACAACAGCGAGGCCATGGACCGCGCCGTCGCCGAGGCCGCTGCCCGTCACGTCCGCGCCGACCGGCTCACCGAGGGGATGCTCAACCGGGTCGAGGCTGCGATCCGCTGCTTCGACCCCTGCCTGTCGTGCTCCACGCACGCACTCGGCGAGATGCCGCTCGTGATCGAGCTGCGCGACGCCGCGGGCGTCCTGCTCGACCGGGCGGCCCGGCCGTGACCAGCTGCGCTGGGGACGTCCCCGTGGCCGGCCTCGTCATCGGCGTCGGCAACCCGCTGCGCGGCGACGACGGCGTCGGCGCGGCTGTGGCCCGGGCCGTGGCGCACGTCGAGCGGGTGTGGGCCCTGGCCGTCACCCAGCTGACGCCGGAGCTGGGCGAAGCCCTGGCGGCAGCCCCGCTGGCCGTCATCGTCGACGCCCGGGTCGACCTCCCGCCGGGCTCGATCCACCAGGAGCGGCTCACCGGCACCGAGGCCCGAAGGCACGCGGCGGTGCTCGGCCACCACCTCGCCCCGGCGCAGCTCGTGGACCTGACGCGGCTCGCCTACGGGTGGGTGCCGCCGGTGTTCGTGGTCGGCGTGGGGGCGTGCGACTTCGACCGGATCGGCGCCCTGTCCGGACCGGTGGCGGCGGCCGTCCCCGACGCGGCGGCGATCGTGTCGGCCCTGCTCAGCGCCCCGGTCGCCAGCCCGGGAGGCTGACGCCTGCCCCTACTCGCGGGGCTCCCGGATGACCAGCACGGGCTTCGTGGCGTGGTGCAGCACGTGGTGGCTGACCGAGCCCACCAGCACCCGGTGGACCAGGCCCCAGCCGTGCGAGCCGACCACGATCATGTCGAACCCCTGGTCCTCGGCGACCCGGCAGATCTCGTTGCCCGGGTTGCCGGTCGCCACGAGGCGGCTGGGGGTCACGCCGGGGATCGCCTCGGCGGTGCGGGCCAGGGCCTCGTCGGCCTCCTGCCGCCGAGCGGACTCGGCCTCGGCGTCGGCCTCGGGGTCGGGTGGGGGCGCCGACACCGACTCGATCCCCATCGCCGAGAACCCGGCGGCCAGCACCACCGGTGAGGGCGGGACGACGACGAGGAGCGTGTAGTCGTGGTCGGGGCCGAGCATCTGGACGGCCCGGGCGCACGAGTCGATCGCCGTGCGGGAGCCGTCGGTGGTGAGGAGCACGCGTGCCACGGGCTCATCCTGGCACGCCCCTGGGCTGACGATGGCCACTGGTAGTGTCCCGAGCGATGGCCTCGGAACCGGACCGGACGTTCCTCACCCTCCACGGCCTGCGGCTCAAGGGGTTCGCCGACACCGGCGCCCTCGCCGCCTGCGCCCGGCTCGGGCAGGACGAGGTCGATGCCGAGCTCACCGCCCTCGCCGAGCAGCAGCTCGTGCTGCGCCGCGACGGCCGGGTCAGCGGCTGGACGCTCACGCCCGCCGGCAAGCAGGAGCACGCCCGCCGGCTCGAGGCCGAGCTCGAGGCGTGCGGTGGCCGCGAGCGGATCGAAGGCTGCTACCGCCGCTTCCTCGAGGTCAACGGCGAGCTGCTCGCCGTGTGCACGGCCTGGCAGGTCCGGGAGGACAAGGGCGGCCAGGAGCTGAACGACCACAGCGACCCCGACTACGACCGGGCGGTCATCGACCGCCTCGCCGGCATCGACCAGGCCGTGCAGCCCGTGGTCGCCGAGCTGGGGGACTGCCTGGACCGGTTCCGCCCCTACGGCGCCCGTCTGGGCGACGCCCTTGCTCGGGTGCAGGCCGGTGAGCACGAGTGGTTCACCAAGCCCACGTGCGACTCGTACCACACCGTCTGGTTCGAGCTGCACGAGGACCTGCTCGCCACGCTCGGCATCGAGCGCGGGTCGGAGCAGGCCGGCTGATGGCGCGCTTCGGCGAGATCGTCACCGCCATGGTGACGCCCTTCGACGACGAGGGCGCCCTCGACCTCGACGCCGCCGTGGCGCTCGCTCGGTGGCTGGCCGACAACGGCAGCACCGGGCTCGTGCTGGCCGGCACCACCGGCGAGGGTCCCACCCTCACCGACGACGAGAAGAGCGCGCTGTGGCGCTCGGTCAGCGACGCCGTCACCATCCCGACCATCGCCACCACGGGCACCAACGACACCGCGCACAGCATCGAGCTGACGCGGCGGGCGGCGGCGTGCGGCGTCGACGGCGCGCTCGTGGTCGTGCCCTACTACAACCGGCCCTCGCAGGCCGGCCTCGAGGCGCACTTCCGGGCCGTGGCCGACGCCAGCGACCTGCCGATGCTGATCTACGACATCCCGTTCCGCACCGGCCGCAAGGTGCGCACGGAGGTGCTCGCCCGACTGGCCCACGAGGTGCCCACCGTCGTGGGCGTGAAGGACGCCGCCGGCGACCCCGGCGAGTCCGCCCGGCTCGTCGCCGCCGCGCCGCCGTCGTTCGAGCTCTACAGCGGCGACGACAAGCTCACCCTGCCCCTGCTCGCCGTGGGCGCCGTGGGCGTCATCGGCGTGGCCACCCACTGGGCCGGCCCGCAGCACGCCGAGATGCTCGCCGCCTTCGCCAAGGGCGACGTCGCCCGGGCCCGCGAGATCAACGCCACGCTGCTCGCCTCCTACGCCTACGAGAGCAGCGACGACGCCCCCAACCCCGTGCCCGCCAAGGCGCTCATGCGGGTGCTCGGGCACCCCGTGGGCGAGTGCCGCCCGCCGATGGGGCCCACCCCGCCCGGGCTCGAGGACCACGCTCGCGAGGTGCTCGCCGACCTCGGCGTCGACGTGCCCCGTTCCTGACCGTGCCCAGCCCCGTCACGATCACCTTTCTCGGGGGCCTCGGCGAGGTCGGGCGCAACTGCGCGTGCTTCGAGCTCGAGGGCCGCATCGTGCTGCTCGACTGCGGCCTGCTGTTCCCCGGTCCCGACATGCTCGGCATCGACCTGGTGCTGCCCGACTTCACCTGGCTGCGCGAGAACGCCGACCGGGTCGAGGGCGCCATCATCACCCACGGCCACGAGGACCACGCCGGGGGCCTGGCGTACCTGCTGCGGGAGCTGTCGTTCCCGATCTACGGCTCGGCGCTGACGCTTGGCATCGCCCGGAACCGCATCGACGAGGCCGGCGTGCTCGACCGCACCGAGCTGATCCCCGTCACCGACGGCGAGCGCCGGCGGATCGGCCCGTTCGACTGCGAGTTCATCCCCGTCGCCCACTCGGTGCCACACGGGTTCGCCGTCGCCTTCCACACACCGCAGGGCGTGGTCCTGCACTCCGGGGACTTCAAGCTCGACCTCACCCCGGTCGACGGGCGCACGACCGACCTCGCCCGCATCGGGGCCATCGCCCGCGGCGAAGGCATCCGGCTGCTGCTGGCCGACTCCACCAACGCCGAGGAGCCCGGGCACTCCGCTTCGGAGACCTCGGTCGGCGAGGTGCTGCGCGACCTGTTCCTCGCCAACCGGGGCCGGCGGATCATCACGGCCTGCTTCGCCAGCCACCTGCACCGCATCCAGCAGATCGCCGACGCCGCCCTCGAGTGCGGGCGCATCGTGGCCACGCTCGGGCTGTCGATGCGCAAGAACGTGCAGCTGGCCCGGGAGATGGGGTTGCTCACCATCCCCGACCACGCCCTGCTCGACGTGAGCGAGATCGGCGAGATCCCCGACGGCGAGCTGTGCGTCATCTCCACCGGTTCGCAGGGCGAGCCCATGAGCGCGCTGGCGCTGATGGCCGCGGGTGAGAACAAGTGGCTGCGGGTGGGTGCCAACGACACCGTCATCCTCAGCTCGCACCCGATTCCCGGCAACGAGGCGAGCGTCGGCAAGGTCATCGACGGCCTCTACAAGCTGGGTGCCGACGTCGTGCACTCGGGCATGGCGCACGTGCACGCGACCGGGCATGCCCAGCAGGAGGAGCTCAAGACGCTGCTGTCGATCGCCTCGCCGGAGTGGTTCGTGCCCGTCCACGGCGAGTACCGGCACCTGGTGCACCACGGTCGGCTGGCCGCGGCCATGGGCATCCCCGGCGAGCGCATCACGATCTGCGCCGACGGGGACCAGCTCACGCTCGACGACGACGGCCTGCGCACCAGTGGCCAGGTGCCCGCCGGGTACCTGTACGTCGACGGCGTGGTGGGCGACGTGGGGCACGGGGTGCTGCGCGACCGGCGGGTGCTCGCCGAGGAGGGCGTGATCGTGGTGATCGTCACGGTCGACTCGACGACCGGCGAGGTCATCGCCGGACCCGAGATCATCACCCGCGGCTGGGTGTACGCACCCGAGGCCGACGAGATCCTGGGTGAGGCCCGCGAGCGGGTGGTCGAGGGCATCCGCGGGGCCGCCCTCGAGCACGCCACCGACTTCGAGACGCTCAAGCGGGCCGTGCGCCGGTCCCTCGGGTCGTTCGTCAGCGAGCGGACCCGGCGCCGGCCGATGATCGTGCCCGTGGTCATGGAAACCTGACGTCAGTGCGCAGAGTGGTCGAGTCGGAAGAACCACTCAAGGTGGACGGTGACGGTACCGATGACTCCGACCATGCAACTGGGGCACACCGTCGTCGAGGGAGGCACCGACGAGCTCGCCGTGCTGGCGCATCGCCTCCTGAACTCCTTCACCGTCGTGTCGGGTCGCGCCGCGACCCTGCGCGACCACTGGGACTTGCTGCCGCTCGACCAGCGGTCACGTTGGCTGGCCGAGATCGAGCGGGCCGCGCTCGACGTCGCCGGCCTGCTCGGCGTCCTCGCCCGGGGCCTGCCCGGCGAGGTCACCGCCGAGCTCGCCACCGCGTCCTGACCGCCCACCCCCCGTACCACCCCGCTTCGATTCTGGGTGGGCCGGGTCTCACGAGCGTGAGACCAGCGGCCCCCAGAACCGTGGGGTGGGCGCGGGGATCGCAGCCGGGGTGTCCGCCGCGGTGGTGTTGCTGGTGTTAGCGTTGTTGCCACTGTGGCGACTACGCAGCGGAGCGCGACGCGCCGGCCGAGCGGCGCCAAGAAGAGGCCGCCCGCCCGCCGGGGCGGCGCCCGGAAGAAGCCGGCCGTGAAACGGGGCCCGGGGCCGCTCGCCCGCCTGCGGGCGACGCTCGGCGCGGCGCCCACCGAGCTGTGGGGCGCGGCGTTGATCCTCGCCGGGGTGCTCGCCGCCCTGGGCATCTACCTCGACCTCACCGGCCCGTTCGGGCGGGCCGTGGGCGACGCCGCCCGTGCCCTGCTCGGGGTCGCGGGGGTCGCCGTGCCCCTCGCGCTCGTCTGGGGGGGCGTCGCGCTGGTGCGGGCCCGTCCGGCGACCGGCGCCAAGAGCTCCGAGCCCCGCCACATCGGCGTGGGCGCCGGGTGCACGATCGTCCTCGTCGCCGTCGCCGGCCTGCTCCACCTGTTCCGCTCGCTGCCCGCCGACCCGACCTCGCTCGCCTCGCTGCGCCGGGCGGGCGGCGCCGTCGGCCTCGCCGTCGCCGCACCGCTCGAGGCGGTGGTCGCGACGTGGGGCGCCGCCATCGTGCTCGCCGCGTTGGCCGTCACCGGGGTGCTGGTCGCCACCCGCACCAGCCCGCACGGCGCCGCCCGGGGGGTTGCCGCCGTGGCGTCACCGGCCATCGCCCGCTTGCGGGAGGGCGGCCGCTGGCTGACGACCGTCGGCGGGGACGGCCGCGACGCCGGGCATGCCGCTCCCGGCGAGCACGACGACACCGACGTCCTCGTCCCCGACGACGCCGGCGGTGCCCCCGACGCTGGTGAGGGGGCGGACGAGGGGCCGGTCGCGCCCGCCCTGCACCGTCCCCCGGCCGCCCCACCGGAGGGGGACCCGGAGCAGCTGGCCATCGACCTCGGGCCGGCGGCCGAACGGGGCGCGTGGACGCTGCCGCCGCTCAAGCTCCTCGCCCGCAGCGAGGCCCAGTCGATCGACGAGCGGCTCGTCGAGCAGGCCGGCCGGGTGCTGGAGCGGGCGCTCGCCGCCCACGGAGTGGAGACCCGTCTCGCCGGCATGACCGTCGGGCCCACCGTCACCCGCTACGAGCTGGAGCTCGGCCCCGGCGTCAAGGTGGCCCGGGTCACCTCGCTGCACAAGGACATCGCCTACGCCATGGCCTCGCCCGACGTGCGCATCCTGGCCCCCATCCCGGGCCGGTCGGCCATCGGGGTGGAGGTGCCCAACCAGCAGCGCCAGCTGGTGGCGCTGGGTGACATCCTCGCCTCGGAGGAGGCGCGCCGGGCCCGGCACCCGCTGGAGGTGGCGCTCGGCCGGGACATCGCCGGTCGGTCAGTGATGATGAACCTGGCGCAGATGCCGCACATCCTCATCGCCGGCGCCACCGGAGCGGGCAAGTCGTCGTGCATCAACTCGCTGATCACCTCGCTCTTGTGCCGCTCGACGCCCGAGCAGGTGCGGCTGATCCTCATCGACCCCAAGCGGGTCGAGCTCGGCCAGTACAACGGTCTGCCCCACCTGCTCACCCAGGTGGTGGTCAACCCCAAGAAGGCGGCCAACGCCCTGTCGTGGGCGGTCCGGGAGATGGAGCGCCGCTACGACCTGCTCTCCGAGGTCGGCGTGCGCGACATCACCGGCTACAACGCCGCCTACGACCGCGGCGACCTGCGCACCGAGCCGCGCATGGAGGGGGTCGACGACCCCGGCGAGACGATCTACCAGCGGCTGCCGTACATCGTGGTCGTGGTCGACGAGCTCAACGACCTGATGATGGTCGCGGCCCGTGACGTCGAGGAGTCGATCTGCCGCATCGCCCAGATGGCGCGGGCCGTCGGCATCCACCTCGTCATCGCCACGCAACGGCCGTCGGTCAACGTCATCACCGGCGTCATCAAGGCCAACATCCCCGCCCGCCTGGCGTTCGCGGTGTCGAGCCTGGCCGACAGCCGCGTGATCCTCGACCAGGGCGGCGCCGAGCGCCTCGTCGGCCAGGGCGACATGCTGCTGCTGGGCCCGGCCTCGTCGAACCCGCGCCGCATCCAGGGCTCGTGGGTGGGTGAGGACGAGGTCCGCAAGGTTGTCGGCCACTGGAAGCGCCAGGGTGGGCCCGAGCCCGACGCCGGCACCGAGGTGCTGGGCGACGAGGTGATCGCCGAGGGGCCGAGCAGCGGCGGAGGCGCCGGCGACGACGACGATGCCGACCTGCTGGTGCAGGCGATGGAGCTGGTCGTGCGCTCGCAGCTGGGCTCCACCTCGATGCTCCAGCGCAAGCTGCGGGTGGGCTTCGCCCGGGCCGGCCGGCTGATGGACCTGCTCGAGCAGCGGGGCGTGGTCGGCCCCTCCGAAGGCTCCAAGGCCCGCGCCGTGCTCATGCGCCCCGAGGAGCTCGACGAGGCCCTCGGCCGCGACTGACCCTCGGCGCGCCGGCTCCCCCATCCGTTCTGTGAGGATCTTCTACGGCTATGCCCCAGAAGATCCGCACGGAACGAGATGCGACGAGGGCGGCAGGGGACGCAGAGCCCCGGCGGTGCCCGCGAGCCGTCGTGGTCAGGCCGGTCGCGCGTGGACGTGTCGGGCGAACCAGGCGGGCACACCGCCGGGCCCGGCGTCACCGAGGGCGACCATCAGCGCCATGAGGGCCTTCGGCGCGGGGAGGCCCGTGGCGCTGACCGCTCCCACCTCGTGCAGTCCGGGGTCGCCCGTCAGCGGGGCGTCCAGGGGTTGGTCGCAGCGGGCCCGGGACGCGACGACGACCGCGACGCCCGCCTCACGGGCGGCCGCCAGGGCGGGCACGACGCTCTCGGGAACGTGGCAGGCGCCCCAACCCTCGAGCACGACGCCGTGGGCCCCCGCGGCCACGGCGGCGTCGATGAGCGCCCCGCCCATCCCGGGATAGGCGGACACCAGGGCCACAGCGGTGTCCGCGGCCCGGTGCTGCACCGGCAGCGCCGGGCGGCTGTCGATGACGGGACCGGCCGGTGTCATGCGGCCGAGCGGACCGCCCGGAGCCGAGCTGAACGCCCCGACCACGTTCGCCTCGACCTTCGTGGCGAACCGGGCGCCGTGGATGATCCGGTCCATGCACAGCACGGCGCCGAGGTGCCGGGCCTGCGGGTGCCGGGCGAGGGCGATGGCGTCGGCCAGGTTGGCGGGCCCGTCGGGCTGGGGGTGGTCGGCGCGGCGCATGGCGCCCGTGAACACCACGCCCGCCCCGGCCGTGCCGGCACCGGCGAGCAGGTGGGTGAGGTAGAGCGTCTGCTCGAGCGTGTCGGTGCCGTGGACGACCACCACGCCGTCGGCCCCGGTCGCCAGCGCCAGGCGTACCTCCTCGGCGATCCCGACCATCGCCGCGAGCGTCAGGTCCGAGCTCGACCCGGAGGCGACGTCGGTGACCCGGACGTCGTCGACGGCGACGCCGCAGCGGTCGAGCAGGTCCGCCCCGGCGAGGACGTCCTCGCCGTCGGCCGCGATGGTGCCGCCGGTGGCGATCACGTGGACGGGCACGGCCGGCAGCCTGCCACACGGGTCCGGTGCGCCTGCCGCGGTGACGGTGGTCGCTTTCCGGACCGTCGCCGTCGTATATGAGCGTCGAACGTCCGGAAAGCCGGGGCGGGGTGGTGACCAGGGCGGTGGCGGGCCGGGCGGCGACGAGCCTGGCGGCGGGCTTGCCGCCGGAGGACGTGGCGAGCATCCTTCGCCGATGCTGCTGTACGCCGGGGCCTGTCTGGCCGGGTTGGTGGTGCTGACGAAGGCCGCCGACCAGTTCGTCATCGGCGCGGCCCGGCTCAGCGTCGCCCTGCGGATCTCGGCCGTCGTGATCGGCGCCGTGGTCATCGGCTTCGGGACGAGCACGCCCGAGCTGCTCGTGTCGGCGCTGGCCGCCGCCCAGGGCAGCATCGACATCGGCGTCGGCAACATCATCGGCTCGAACGTGGCCAACCTCACGCTCGTGCTCGGCGTGGCGGCCCTCATCACCCCGATCGGCATCGCCAGCGGCGTGCTGCGACGCGAGGCGCCGATCAGCGCGGCCGCCGTGGTGCTGTTCGCCGTGCTCGTCCAGGGGGGGCTCCGGCGGACCGAGGGGCTGATCCTCGTGGTGGGGCTCGTGCTCACGATCGGCTGGATCCTCCGCAGCGCCCGTTCCGGGGAAGCCGACCCCCTCGAGTCCGAGATCGAGGAGTACGTGGAGGAGGGCGCGCCGCTCAGCACGGGTCGGGAGAGCGTGCGCACGCTGCTCGGGCTCATCGGCACGCTCGCCGGCGCCCAGGCCCTCGTCTACGGCGCGACCGGCATCGCGGCCGAGCTCGGCGTCGGGGAGGGCTTCATCGGCCTCACGCTGGTGGCCCTCGGCACGTCGCTGCCGGAGCTGGTGACGGCAATCCAGGCAGCCCGCCGCAGCGAGGTCGACCTGATCGTCGGCAACCTGCTGGGCAGCAACATGTTCAACAGCCTCGCCGTCGGCGCCGCTGCCGGTCTCGCCGGTCCCGGGCCC
>SIRW01000024.1 GCA_004366205.1 Actinomycetota bacterium
ACGACGCCGACGGCGGCCGCCGCGTCGCCGCCGCAACGGGGTCAGGATGTGCCATCGGTCCCCCCGGCGGCCCCAACACGATCGTCTGCGAGGGCAGCTCCGCACCCGGTGGCTTCACGCTGCTGGGCGCCGAGTCCGCCGTCGTGGGCGGCCTCGAGTGGGGCATCGTGGCGAACGACCCCGAGCATCCTGAGTCCGAGCAAGTGCCGGGCTACTCCGACGACGAGATCGTGAACTACGAGACCACCAAGCCGGTCACCCGGCCGTAGCCTCGTCACCCAACGACCTCCCCTGGGAGGTCGTGCCGGAGCCCCGGCCTTCGGGCCGGGGCTCCGGTCGTTTTCGGGCGCCCGCCCCGCCCCGGCCATCGCGGCGTGACACCCCCGGCGCCGCCGCGGTATCGTGCTGGCCGCCCCGGCGGGCGCTGAGCCCTGCGTGCACGGGCGCCGCACCACCATCTCGATGACCACACCCCACACGCAGCTCCAGGCGCACGGCGCTGCCGACCCGCAGGCGGAGATGGCGGCGGTCGCCGGCGCGGCCGGTCTGCGGCGCGTCCACGTGCTCTCCTGGCGGGACCTCGAGCACCCCTGGGCGGGCGGCTCCGAGCTGCACATCAACGAGGTCGCCCGCTGCTGGGCCGCCGCGGGGATCGACGTGATCATCCGCACCGGCGCGGTCGCCGGCCAGCCGGCGGTGATCGAGCGCGACGGCTACCGGGTGGTGCGCTCCGGCGGGCGGGTGACGGTGCTGGCCCAAGCGCCGGCGGCGCGCTGGCGCCGGCGGCTCGGCCCCCACGACGGGCTCGTGGAGGTGTGGCACGGCGTGAACTTCCTGGCGCCGCTGTGGGCGCGGGGGCCGCGCATCAGCGTCGTCCACCACGTGCACGGCCCGCAGTTCCGCGAGGTGCTGCCTCGGGGCCCCGCCGAGGTGGCCATGCTGCTCGAGCGGGCCGTCTACCCGCGCCTGTACCGCGCCAGCCGGCTCGTGGCCGTGTCGGCCTCGACCCGCCGCTCGCTCGTGGCGCTGGGCTACCCCGCCGAGCACGTCGACGTCGCCGAGAACGGCGTCGCCGAGCGGTTCACCCCGGGCGGCCCCAAGTCCCCGACGCCGCTCGTGCTCGCGGTCGCCCGCCTGATGCCCCAGAAGCGGGTTCCCCTGCTCGTCGAGGTGCTCGCCGAGGTGCGCCACCGGGTCCCGGCGCTGCGGGCGGTGATCGTGGGTGACGGTCCCGACCGGCCCCGGGTCGAGGACCGGGTGCGCGCCCTGGGCTGCTCCGGGTGGCTCGAGCTCGCCGGCCGGGTCGACGACGACGAGCTGCTGCGCCTCTACCGCGAGGCGTGGGTGCTGGCGAGCGCGTCGAGCGCGGAGGGCTGGGGGCTCACGATCACCGAGGCGGCCGCGTGCGGCACCCCCGCCGTCGCCACCAGGATCCCCGGTCACGAGGACGCCGTCCTGGACGGCGTGAGCGGCCTGTTGGCGTCCGATCCCTGCGCGTTCGCCGACCAGCTCAGCGCTGTGCTGTGCGACGGCGCGCTACGGGCCCGGCTGGCCCACGGGGCCCTTGAGCGGGTCGCCGGCCTGCGCTGGTCGCAGACCGCGCTGCGGCTGTTGCGCATCCTGGCCGCCGAGGTCGCCGCGCACCGGAGCCGCTGAGGGCGTCACCTCCCTGCGGATCCGATGCAGCAGGAAGGCCACGCCCGCGGCGGCGACGTTGCCGAGCGACCAGGCCGTCACGGCACCGCCGGTGCCGTGGGCGGGCACGAGGAGCGCGGTGGGGACGAGGATGGCGGCGGCGAACACCACCGTGATCGCGACCGTCCCCACGGCGTCGGCACGGACCCGGGCGCCGGTCAGCGACACGCACGTCACCGCCCACGGGATGGCCGCGGCGACGAGCGGCACCAGCATGCGGGCCGCGTCCTCGTAGCCCGGTCCGTACAGGACCGGGAGCAGCCGGGCCAGTGGCACCGCGCCGAGCGTCGCCGCGGCGGCCAGGCCGAGGCTCAGCGCGAACGCCGCCGCCGTCTGTGACTGGAAGCTGGCCCGCTCCTTGCCGCCCTCGACGAGCAGGACCTGCGCCACCGTGTGCGGGAGCAGGAACGCCACGGCGGCGACGCTCCACGCCACGTAGAAGTTGGCGTTGGCGTGGGCCGGTACCTGGAGCAGCACGACGAACGGCACGGCCATGAACGGTCCCTGAAGGGCCAGCAGACCAAGGTAGTTGACCCCGGCGTACCGGACGGCGGACCGGGCGGTCGCCGGTAGCGGTGCGAGGTGGCGGCGCCGGAGGGCGGTGGCACCGGTCGCGGCGGCGCCGAGGTACCCGGTGAGGGCGGGCACGCCTGCCACGAGCAGGAAGATCCAGAGCGCGTCGTCGCGCCCGCCCGGCGCCGCCAGCAGCGGCAGCCGCGCCCCGGCGACGACGGCGGCCCGGGCCAGGACCCAGCCCCAGCGCCGGAGGGTCATGAGCCGGACGTCGACGATCACCGTCACCGCGACGCCGGCGGTCGCGGCCACGAACGTGGCGAGGCCGGCCCCGGTGCCGTTCGCCTCGAGCGGCGCGACCAGGGGTGCGGGGGCGAGGAGGTAGAAGCACGCCGCGCCCGCAGCGGAGGCCACCAGCGCAGCGAGGACAGCCAGCCCGTACAGGGTGCGGGCGGGGTCGGACCGGTCGGGGCAGAAGCGGGCCACCGCCACCGGCAGGCCGAGGTTGGTGGCGTAGGCCACGAACAGCACCGACGAGAACAGGGCTGCGGCCTGCCCGAGCTGGTCGGTGCCGGTCACGCGCGCGGCGATCAGCCAGAACGCGAAGCCGCCGATCGCGTTGCAGCCCACCGTGAGCACGAGCCAGCCCGCGCCTCGGACCAGTGCCCCGGTGCGGGCGATGGCGGAGCCGGGTCCCCCGGTGGCCGGGGGGTGCGCGGGGATCGTCACGTGGTGGCGGCGTCGGCGGCGGGCAGCGGCGGCGACACGATACACGGCCGGTCCGCGCGGGCCCGGCCGGACCGGAACCTTCCCTCCACCGGCGCCCTCTGCTACTGTGACGCCACCACACAGCGTCGACCCACGGTGCCGCAGCGGCACCGGCAACAGAGGATGGTGGTGCATGAGGCGGTTCTTGCTGGCACTCGCGTTGGTGGCGACGTTCGCGTTCGGCGTGGTCGGCGTCGCGACCGCCCAGGAGATCCGCGACCCCGTGGCCACCGACTTCATCGATCCCGAGACGGGCGAGATCGACTTCGAGGCCTACCTCGCGGCCGTCCGCGCCGCCGAGGAGGCCCGGCGCGCCGCCGAGGCGCCCCGGGCCGTGGCCCTGCCGGCGACGGGCAGCAGCATCAGCGACTACACGGCGGTGGGCGCGGCGCTCGTCGTCGTCGGCGGCGCCCTGGTGCTCAGCCAGCGCCGGCGGCTCACGGCTCTGGCGCAGCGCACCCGGCGCTGAGGTCGCCACGCTCCCGGCCCGGGCGCTCGACCCGGGCGGCTGAGCGCCGCCTCGACGCCCACCGGCAGTGACGCTCACCGCCGGCACCGCGACCCGGTGGCGCGCCGCCGCGGCGCGCCACCGACCGGCCCCGTGGTGGGCCGTGGTGGCCGCGGTGGTGGGCCCGGCGAGCGTGGCGGCCACCGTCCTGCACGCTCGGGGCTGGTACGCGATCGACAACAAGTCGGTGTTCTTCTTCGCGCCGTGGCGGGTGGTCGGGGACCTGCACGAGCCCTGGGACCCTCGGGTCGATCTCGGCGGGCCCCCCGGCTTCTACGCACCGGGGATCTACCTCCTCACCACCGCGCTGCGGGCGGCGGGGCTGGAGCCGTGGCTGACCCAGCGGCTGTTCCACGCCCTCCTGCTGGCGGTCGGGGGCATGGGCGCCGCGGCCGTCACCCACTACTTCGCGCCCCGGCTGCGGTCCGCCCACCTCACCGCCGCGCTCGTCTACGCGTTCGCGCCGTTCTCCGTGACGTTCCTGCTGCCGTCGTGGCTGTACATGAACTACGCGCTGGCGCCGTGGTTCCTGCTCGCCCTGTTGCGCGGCGCGACCGGCGGCGGCCGGTGGCGGTGGGGGGCGGTGTTCGCGCTCGCGCTGGTCATCTCGGGGGTCATCAACCCGCCGGGCGTGGTTCTGGCCATGGTGCCGCTCGTCCCGACCGCGGTGTACCTGGTGCACGTCGAGCGGCGCTGCCGGTGGCGCGACGTCGTGGCCTGGGCGGCCACGGCCGGGCTGCTCAGCGCGGCGGTGCTCGGCCCGTCGATCCTGCGATTCCTGGCGAGCGCCGAGCAGCTCGTGGCGAACCTCGAGCAGAGCGAGTCCATCGAAGCGGTCAGCCAGTCCTCGTCGTGGGCCGAGTCGTGGCGGGGCCTGGGCTTCTGGCTGTCGTACTGGGGTGAGGGCGGGCCCGCGCTTCCCCAGTCCACTCGGTACCTCACCTCGCCCCTGCTCGCGCTGCTCACGTTCCTGCCGGCGCTCGTGGCGCTGGGCGTGCTCTGGCGCTCGGCGTGGCGACCGCGGCTGCTCTTCGCGGCGATGGCGATCGCGTCCCTGGCGCTGATGGTCGGCGCCTACCCCATCGAGGACCCGTCGCCGCTGGGGCGCCTGCTCGTCGCGACCTACGAGCGCTCGACGCTGCTGTTCGCGTTCCGGAACTCCTACAAGGCCGGTGCCGGGCTCATGATCGCGCTGGCCGTGCTCTGCGGGGTCGGCGCCGCGGACGCCCTGTCGCGATGGCGGGCCCGGCGCCCTGGGAGCCGCCTTCCCGGCCTCGCCGTCGGGCTCGCCGTCGCGGCGTTCGTCGGGGCCAGCGCCGCGCCCTTCTGGACCGGTTCGCTGTATCGCGAGGTCGAGCGGGCGCCCACGATCCCCGAGCACTACCGGCAGGCGGCCGCCTGGCTCGACGCGCAACCCGGTGACGGGCGGGTGCTCGTCCTGCCGCTCGCCGTCCGCAGCCCCTACCGGTGGGCCGAGGCGCCCGACTTCGACCCCATCCAGGCGCTGCTCGAACGGTCGTACCTGCAGCGCGACATCCTCTCGCAGAGCGGCGCGCCGCTCACGAACCTGCTCGACGAGCTGGCCGAGTGGCTCGTCGCCGGTGAGGTGGGCCCGAGCCTCCCTCCGATCCTCGAGCGCCTGGGGGTCCGGTACGTGCTCGTGCGCAACGACCTGGCGTGGGAGCGCGTCGGTGCCCCCCGCCCCGCGGTCGTGCGCCAGCAGGTGGAGGGCGCCGGGCTCGTCCCGGTGGCCGCGTTCGGCGAGCCCGGCGACGGCGTCGTGGCCGCGCACGACGAGGCCGCGCCACCCGCCGAGCACGCCCTCGCTCCGGTGGAGATCTACCGGGTGCCGGGCTACGCGGGCATCGAGCGGGCGGTGACGGGCGCCCCCGCGCTCCTCGTCTCCGGCGACGGCGGCGCGTGGGCGTCGCTGGCCGACAGCGGCTGGCTCACCGCCGGCGGGCCGGTGCGCTACACGGGTCAGCTCGGCCCAGGCGACCTCGCCGCCGAGCTCGAGGCGGGGTCGGGTGTGGTCGTGACCGACACGAACCGCCGGCGGGCGGGCGGGTTCGGGCCGGCGTCGCACACCCTGCCCGACGGCGAGGCCAGGGGCGCGGTCGGTGACCTGTTCGCCAGAACGGGCAGCCAGAGCGTCGCTGTGTACGGAGACGCCCGGTCGATCCGGGCCATCGCACCGCCCACCCTGTTCCCGCCCGGACGGTCGCACCGGCCGGCCGCCGCCTTCGACGGGGACCCGACCACGGCGTGGCTGACGGGGCGCATGGACCCCGAGCCCCTGCACGCGCTGCGCGTCGATATGGCCCGCCCGGCCGAGGTGTCCGCGGCCCGGCTGGTGGCCGCCCTTCCCGCCGACGGCACCCGCCGGGTGAGCCGGGCTGTGCTGCGCTTCTCCCACGGCGATCCGGTCACGGTCGACTTCGCCCGGCAGGAGGCCGCGGTGACCTTCCCGCCTCGGGTCGTCGACTGGGTCGAGGTGCGGATCGACGCGATCGTCGGGTTTGGGACGAGTCCGGTCGGGTTCAGCCAGATCGAGCTTCCCGGCCTCGACCTGCGCGAGTTCGTGCGGGTCCCCGACGACGTCACGCGGCTCGCAGCCGCAGGCGGCCCCCGCGTGGAGCGCCTGCTCGACTCGGCACCGCTCGCCTTCCAGCTGCGACGCCTGCGCGGCGGTCTGGCCGACGAGGAGGCAGCGCTGCGCCGGGAGCTGTCCGTGCCCGGCCACGCCCGGCGCTTCGAGGTGCGCGGCGCGCTCAGCCTCGCCCCGACCCTGGACGATCAGCACCTGGCGGGCCTCGTCGACGCGCCGGTGCGGGCCCACGGCAGCGCCCGCTACCCGCGTGACCTCGCCGGGGCGGGGATCTTCGCGGTCGACGGCCGGCTGGACACGGGGTGGTCGGCGCCTCCCGAGGCGGGGGCGGCGCTCAGCCTGTCCTTCCCGGAGCGAGCCGTGCGCTCGGTCGAGGTGGTGCTCGAGGCTGGTGAGGCCGTCACCGACGTGCGCGAGGTCGAGGTGGCGGTCGGCGACGCGCCGCCGGTGCGCGCCGCCCCGGCCGACGACGGCGAGGCCTGCCCTGGCGACGCGCCCGGCGCGCCCCTCCGGCGGTGCGTGGTGGTCACGGCCCGCCTGCCGGCGCCCGAGGTGGCGTCGAGCGCGGTCCTGTCGCTGGTGGACCTCGCGCCGCTACCGCCTCGCGGCCACGCCCCGCCAGCGAGGGTGCTGGAGGTCCGCGTCGACGGCGCCGAGAACGATCCGCCACCCCCGACCCTCCAGGCGGGCTGCCTCCACGCAGGTCCGGTCATCGGCGGCACGCCGGCCCAGGTGCGCCTGCTGGGCCGCCTCGACGAGGCGCTCGCGGGGCGCAGCATCGCCTTCGAGGGCTGCGAGCCGGTGATCCTCGGCCCGGGCCGGCACCGCGTCGAGGCGCCGCTCGGCGTCAGGCTCGACCATCTCACGCTCAGCACCGACCCCCGCCCCGCCTTCGGGGCCGAGGCGGTCTCGACGCCGCTCCGCCAGCCCGAGCGCAGCGCTCCGGGCACCCCGGCAGCGGGCGGCGCCACGCAGGCGCTCGTGGTGGCGGGCCGCGCCTACAGCCCCCGCTGGCGGGCCGAGCTCGACGGCCAGCCGCTGGGGCCCGCCGCCCCCTACGACCTCCAGGCGGGATGGGCCGTCCCGGCCGGTGCCAGCCCGTCCCGGGTGGCCATCGAGCTCGCCGGCGCATCGGCCTACCGGGTGAGCGTGGCGGTGTCGGTGCTCGGGGTCCTCGCGTGTCTCGTGCTCCTCGTGAGGAACCCCACGGCGCCGGCCCGGGCTCTCGTGCCCCGCCACGACGGGGCCGCCGGCCGCGCCAGCTGGCCGCTCGGGGAGCGGCGGGCACGGCGCCGGCGGCGATCGCGCGCCCGGGCCGTCGCTGGGACCCTGGCAGTGGGCGCCGCGTTCCTCATCGCCGGGCCGAGCGGCGCGGCCCTGGCCACCGCCGGGGTCCTCGTCGCCCTGCCCCGGCCCGACGCCGCCAGGCTCATCGCCGCGGGGGCGCTGGCGCTGCTCGCCCTCGCCGCCGTGCTCACCGTCCCCCCCCTGGGGCCCGAGATGGCGCCGACGCCGACCTTCCCGGCCGAGCGGGAGCTCGCCCACGCCTTCGCGCGCACCGCCGCCGTCCTCGTTGCCGTTGCGGTCGCCGCCCTCGCGGTTGCCGAGCGCCAGCCGAGCGCCGACCCACCGCCCCGCTAGCGCCCGGTTTGCCGGCTGCGCCGGTATCGTGCGCGGGTGCCGCCGCCTGAACAGGAGCCAGGGTCGATCGTCGACTACCTCGAGGCGCTCGAGCGGTGGCGCTTCCCGCCCGAGGGGCCGCTCTCGGCTGTCGCCGACGACCAGTACTACCGCGGCTGGCGCCGGCTGGTGGTCCGCGCCGTTCCCGAGGTCCTGATCGCGCCCGCCCGGGTGGTGGTCACCCGCGCCCGCATGGCGCTCGGGTCCGGTCGCCGGCTGCGGGCGGTCCCGCCGGGCGCGCGGGTGCACCTCGGCTGCGGGGAGCGCCGCATCGAGGGATGGCTCAACGTCGACCTCGCAGGCGGGCGTGCCGACGTGGTCTGGGACCTCCGCCGGCCGCTACCCCTCGCGCCAGGGTCGGTGGCGGCGGTCTTCCACGAGCACTTCCTCGAGCACCTGCCGTTCGCAGCCGCCGTCGCCTCGCTCCGCGAGGCGCACCGCCTGCTCGCCCCCGGAGGGGTCCTGCGGATCGGCGTCCCCGACTTCCGCGAGCACTTCCGCAGCTACGTCGAGGGTGACGGGGTGCTCGGCGCGCTCCGTCCCGGCCGGCCCACGCCGCTGCTCGCGCTCAACGAGCTGGTCTACGCCTACGGTCACTGCTCGTTGTGGGACCTCGAGACGTTCCAGGTCGTGCTCGGCGAGATCGGCTTCGCCGCCGTCGATGCCAGACCCTTCGGGGTCTCCCGCATCTCGCCTGCGCCCGACTCCGAGCACCGGCGGCACGCCACGCTCTACGTCGAGGCCGTCAAGGCCCGCTGAGCGGACCCGCTGGGGCGAGCTGGCGGATGACCACCCGGCTCGGTGGCCGCCCGCCCCGCGCCGCCCCCGCGACCGAGGGGGGCGAGGGGCTCCAGCCCGAGAGGGCGCAGCCAGCGGGCTGGAGGCGAGCCTGCGTGGCGCTCCTGCGAATCGGTCGTTTCACCAGCCTCCGAGCCGGGCACGAACGGGACCGGCACGAACCGGGCGACCGGGACGGCGAGGGAGAGGCGGCGAGTAGGTGGCGGCCGATCGAAGGCTCCAAGCCCGTGTCGGGCTCGAGGTGCGGCCCACGGCGGCCCGGGACGCCCGGCACTGGCCCCTCGAGCACCTCGAGCGGTGGGGCGCCCACAGCCGAGCTGCTGGTGAGCGAGCTCGTCACCAACGCCGTGTGCCACGCCCGCACCGGCGTGGAGCTCACCGTGACCGTCGACGACCACCGCCTCTGCGTCGAGGTCCACGACGAGGGCGGCGAGCCCGAGGTGGCGCACCCCGCCCCGACCACGACCGGCGGGCGCGGCCTGATGATCGTCGAGCGCCTCGCCGAGCAGTGGGGCTGGGCGGAGACCGGTGGCGACAAGACCGTGTGGTTCGAGCTGCCCGTGCACGGCCGCACCGGCGTCTGAGGCCGGACCAGGAGCGCGGCGACCGCGCTGCGCGCGCGTCACCGTCTCGGTTCGTGCACGTCTACACGGCGTAGTCCGCGCGAGGCACTACAGCGCGTGACCCGACGTGCCGAAGATCGTGGTGGGGCACCGGGCGAGGAGGAGGTACCGGGAGCCACGATGCGAGCGCAGGAGGAGCTGACCCGGGCGGCGCGGGTGGTGGGCCTGCGCGGCGTCGACCTGCCGTCGCTCGAGGACGTCGAGCGGCGGCGGCTCCAGCTCTGGGCCGTCTCGACCGTGGTGATCGTGTCGCTGAGCGGCACCCTGGCGGTGCTGCTCTTCTGGCCGGTGGAGCCCGACTGGCTGCCGCCGGTGGCGCTGCGGGCCGGCATCGTGGCGGTCAGCGTCGCCTTCTGCGGCTACGCCGTGGAGAAGGAGGTGCACCTGCGCCGCCTCACGCGGCTGCTCGTCGACGAGCGCCTGCTCACCGTGGCGCTGCGGAACCGCCTGGCCGAGATGGACGCGATCCTCGAAGCCGGCCGGGCGCTGAACTCCGCCCGCGAGCTCGACCAGGTGCTCGACACGGTGCTGCGCTCGGCGCTCGAGCTGCTGCCGTCGGCCTCGGCGTCGGTGATGCTGCGCGACGGTGGCCGCCTCGAGGTCGTGGCCGCCGCCCCCGACGCGTCGATCGTCGGCACGGTGGTCGGCTCGGACGCGGGGATCGCCGGCTCGGTCGCCGAGCGGGGCGAACCCCTGCTGCTCGACGGTCCGGCGGACCCCGGCCGGTTCCCGGGCCTGCGCCGTGACCGGCGCGAGGCCTCCTCGGCGCTGTCGGTGCCGCTCCGTGACGGTGACGAGGTCATCGGCGTCCTCAACGTGTCGGCACGCGAAGGGGGCCGGCGACTCACCGAGTTCGACCTGCGCGCCGTCGCCCTGTTCGCCGAGCACGCCGCCGCCGCCGTGGCCAAGGCCCGCCTCGTCGCCGACGCCCGCGAGCAGGCCGAGCGCATGCGCCACCAGGCCCACCACGACGCCCTGACCGGCCTCGCCAACCGCAGCTCGTTCGTGGCGACCGTCGACCACGCCCTCGCCCGACTCGACGACCGGGCCGCGTCGGTGCTGCTGTTCGTCGACCTCGACGGGTTCAAGGAGGTGAACGACACCCACGGGCACAGCACGGGCGACGTGGTGCTGGCGGTGGTCGCCGACCGCATCCGCAGCGTGCTGCGCGACGGCGACGTCGCCGCCCGGCTCGGCGGCGACGAGTTCGGCGTCCTCCTCGAGGGAGTGGCGGGACCGGCCGACGGCGAGGACGTGGCCGCCCGCCTGGTCGACGTCCTCGGCGAGCCCGTCGCCACCGACATCACGACGATCCGGATCGGCGCGAGCGTGGGCATCGCGGTGCTGGGCGAGCACGGCACCACCTTCGACGAGCTCCTGCACCACGCCGACCTGGCGCTCTACGCCGCCAAGCGCGACGGGGCCAACGGCATCCAGGTGTACGCGCCGGCCCTCGAGCACGGCCTGCTCGACCCCCGCGGCGCCCAGGCGAGCCTGCGGCGGGCCCTGCGCGACGGCGAGCTGCGTCTCCACTACCAGCCGGTGATCGACATCGAGCACGGCACGGTCGTCGGCGTCGAGGCGCTGCTGCGCTGGCAGCGCCCCGACGGCGAGATCGAGACCGCCGAGCGGTTCCTGCGGGCGGCGACGCGCACCAGCGCGATCGTCCCGGTGGGGCGTTGGGCCCTCGATCGGGCGTGCGCCGACCTTGTCGACCTGCGACGTCGGACCGGCGACCGGGCGCCGGCCTGGGTGTCGGTGAACGTCAGCGCCCGCCACGTCGCCCAGCCCGGGTTCGTCGACGACGTCCGCCGGGCGCTCGACCGGTCGGGCCTCGCCCCCCGCCAGCTCGTGCTCGAGGTCACCGAGGGCCAGGCGGCCGACGTCGAGCGCTGCCAGCAGGCGCTCGCCAGCCTGCGGGCCGAGGGGGTGCGCACGGCGCTCGACGACTTCGGGACGGGGTACTCCTCGCTCTCGCACCTCCTCGACCTCCCCGTCGACGTGGTGAAGATCGACCGGCGCTTCGTCGCCCAGCTCCACCGCGAACCCCGGCAGGCGGCGCTGCTCAACGGCGTCACCGCCCTCGCCCGGGACCTCGGGCTCGAGGTGATCGCCGAGGGCATCGAGCTCGACGCCCAGCTCCGCCTCGTGCAGCTCGCCGGGTGCGCCCTCGCCCAGGGCTACCTGTTCGTGCGGCCGCTGCCCCTCGACGAGCTGGTCGACGTGATCCGCGAGCGGGACACCGACCACCACCTCGAGCTGGGACCGGGCCGGCCGACCGCGGTCGTCTGCGACGACGACGCCACCGCCCGCCACGTGGTCGCCGCCCTCCTGGAGGACGCCGGCTACGAGGTGCTGGCGACCGTCGGCACCGCCCCCGAGCTCGTCGACGTGGCCCGCGTCACCCAGCCCACCGTCGCCATCGTGGACGTGAGCCTGCCGGGCACGAGCGGCATCGAGGCCCTGCCCGACCTGGCCGCCGCCGCGCCCGACACCGTCGTGGTCATGTTCTCGGCCTTCGACGCCGTGCGGGAGGCCGCGGCGTCCGGCGGGGCCCACGGCTTCGTCGACAAGTCCACGCCCCAGCGCCTGCTGGAGGTGCTGGCCCAGGTCCGAGCCGCCGCCGGCGCGTAGTGTCCTGGGCCACGATCACCGATGAAGACGTCGAGCGGGTGAAGTGGAACGTGAACCGGGGGTGGCGCACGAGCCATTGCTGCGCCGCCGGTGTCTTGTGCGTCGAGACGTTGTCGAGCACGACGTGGACGTCCCGTTGCGCCGGTAGTCATGGGTGCGACTTCGCGACCACCGGTCAGTTCTCCTGCGAACGGCTCAGGACACTAGCCGGCCTCGACCGGCGCTGGTCGCCGGTTGCCGCAGGCGGGCGACGGCAGCGCCGTCGACCCGGCGCCGGTCGCCGTCGGACGCAGCAGGAGCCGGCCGTCAGGGATGCAGGCGGGCGGCGGCCTGCTGCTCCACGCGGTCGGTGAGCACGGCGGTCCCGCCGATGAGCGCAACCCGGTCGATGGCGCTGCGGTGCGCGTCGAGGAAGCCCGAGGTGCGGGGCGACCAGTCCAGGTCCCGGCCGTCGACCAGCAGCAGGACGCCGCCGGACGCGGCGACCGAGGGCCCCGCCGCCAGGGCGTCGGGCCAGTGCAGCCCGGTGGCGAGCCAGGTGCGGGACGGGCCGGCGCCGGCGGCCACGGCCCGGTCGGCGAGCCGGCGGGCGGTGTCCCACCGGTCCGTGCCGGCGACCCGGTCGACGCTGAGGCCGCCGAGACCGGCCAGCGTGCGGATGCCGGTCTCGACGGTGGCGCTGACGGCGGCCGTGCCCCCCACGATCGTCACCTGGCGCACGCCGAGGTCGACGAGCGCCCGGCTGGTCGCGAGCGGCAGGCCGTGGCGCGAGACGAGCAGAACGGGCCGGCGCTCGTGGGCGGCGAGGGCCGAGACGGCCACGGCGTCGGGCCAGCCCCGGGACGGATCGGCGTTGACCCCCTCGGTGACGTAGACCCGGTCACCGCCGACCCTGCGGGCGATGCGGGCGGCGGTGTCGAAGCGGTCGGCGCCGGCGATGCGCTCGACGGCGGTGACCCCGGCGGCGCGCAGGTCGGCCTCGACCTGCGGCGAGACGGCGGCCGCGCCCCCGACGACGTGGGCGGTGCGGGCGCCGAGCCGGCGGATCTCGGTTGCGACGGCGGCGGGCAGCGTCGACGAGGTGGTGAGGAGGATCGGGCCGTCGACGGCGGCGGCCAGGGGCGCGGCGGCGAGGGCGTCGGCGTAGCCGTCGGCCCGGGCGATCACGACGGCGGGGGCGCTGGTCCGGGCCTCGCGCGACACCGCCACGGCGGTGCCGACGCGGTCGGAGCCCGCCACCCGGGTCACGTCGGCCGGGGCAGGGAGCGAGAGCAGCGCACCGGCGGCGTCGACGCGCCCGTGCCGCACCCAGCTGCCCACCGGCACGGCCGTGGAGGTGATGGCCTGCTCGACGGCCGTCACCGGGAGGCTGGGGTGGCGCGAGCGCAGCAGGCCGGCGATGCCGGCCACGAACGGCGCCGACGTGGAGGTGCCGCAGAAGTCGTCGACGTAGCGTCCTCCGGGCCAGAGGCTGACCGTGCAGCCCGGCGCGGCGACGTCGACCCACGTCCCATGGTTCGAGAAGCTGTACCGCCGGTCGTTGGGGTCGCTGGCGGCCACGCTGATCACGCCCTCGTAGGAGGCAGGCACGGTGGCGGCCGTGAGGCCCTCGTTGCCGGCGGCGGCCACGACGACCGCACCCTTGCCCCGGGCGTAGGCGACGGCGTCGCGCACCAGTCCCGAGACCGAGGTGCCGCTGATCGACAGGTTGATGACGTCGGCCCCCCCGTCGGCGGCCCAGGTGATGCCCTGGGCGATGGCCGAGCCGGTGCCGACGCCCTCGTGGTCGAGCACCTTCACCGGCATGATGCGGCAGCCGCCGCAGACGCCGGCGATGCCCCTGCCGTTGTCGGTGCGGGCGCCGACGACGCCGGCGACCGCGGTGCCGTGCCCGTGGTCGTCGCTCACGTCGGTCCCGCCGCGCACGAAGTTCCGTCCCGCCGTCAGCGCTCCCTGGAGGTCGGGGTGGGAGGGGTCGACGCCGGTGTCGAGCACGGCGACGACCACGTCGGGGGCGCCGGCGGTGAGGCTCCAGGCGGCGGGGGCCCGGATGCGGCTGGCGCCCCACTGTCGGCCCCAGTAGGTGTCGTTGGGCTGGAGGGCCACGCGGAACGTGGGATCGGGCTCGACCCACGCCACGCCCGGGTTGCGCTGGAGGGCGGCGGCGACCGCCCCGGTCCGGTGGGCAGGCGCCTCCACCACGACCGAGTCGAGCGGCTCGAGCACGCCGGCGAGCCGCCCCCCCACGGCGTCCACGAGCGCCTCGACGGCGGCGATGGGGAGCCCGGCGTCGAGCCCCACGGCGAGCGCGACCGGTGCGGGAGCGGCGCCGGCGGGCGCGGCGGGGAGGGCCACCGCCAGCACGCCGGCGATGGCTGCGACCGCAGGCGCGAGGCGGGAGCGGAGGAGGCACATCCTGCCGGTGCATCGGCCGCCCGGTGTCGGACTTGAGCCGGTTCGTGACCTCCGGCGCGCCCGGCTCAGGGAGCGACGACCGCCTCCCGGACCTGGACCTCGACCCTGGTCGACAGGGCGAGCGCCCCACCGGTGAGCACGGCCCGTTCGATCGCCGCCCGGTAGCTGCGCAGGAACGGGTACACGGGCGGGGAGAGCGCCAGGTCGCGGCCGTGGGCGAGCAGCAGCACTCCGCCCCGGCGGGCCACGGCGGGGCCGGCGGCGAGGGCGTCGGGCCAGGCGAGCCCGGTGGCGAGCCAGGTGTGGGCGGGCACGGCGCCGGCGGCCAGCGCCCGCTCGGCCACGGCGACCGAGGTGGCCCACCGGTCGTCGCCGTGCACGCGGTCGACGACGACCCGGTGGCTGCCGTCGCCCGCGGGGTCCTCCAGCGCCCAGTGGACGCCGGCGCCGACGGCGTTGGGGCCGCCGACCATGGTGGCGTGCGTGACGCCCAGGTCGAGCACGGCCTGCCGGCTGGCGGGGGGCAGGACGTCTTTGGTCGCGAGCAGGACGGGCCGGCGCTGGAGCGCCGCGAGCGCGGAGACGGCGACGGCGTCGGGCCAGCCCCGGGACGGATCGGCGTTGGCGCCCTCGGTCACGTACACCCGCGCCCCCCCGACCCGCCGGGCGATGCGGGCGGCGGTGTCGAACCGGTCGGCGCCGGCGATGCGCTCCACCTCCAGTCCCATGGCCCACAGGTCCGCCACCACCCCGGAGCCCACGGCGGCGCCCCCGCCGACGATCACCGCCTTGGTGGCGCCGAGGCGGGTGACCTCGGTGCGGACGGCGGGCGGCAGGCTCGTCCGGCCGGTGAGCAGGATCGGGCCGCCGAGCGTGGCTGCCAGGGGCGCGGCGGCCAGGGCGTCGGCGTAGCCGTCGTGGCGCGCCAGCACCACCGCCGGGGCAGCGCCGAAGGCCTCCCGCGACACGCTCACGGCGGTGGCGATGCGGTCGCTGCCGGCGACGCGCACCACCTGCTCGAGGCCGTCGAGGGTCCGGGCGGCGTCGACCCGGCCGTAGGCCACCCACGAGCCGACGGGCTCGGCGCCGGCCGTGATCGCCCCCTTCACCACCTCGGCGGCGGCACCCGGGTGGCGGGCGAGCACCAACCCGGCGATCCCGGCGACGAACGGCGCCGCCGCCGACGATCCGCAGAAGTTCTCGATGTAGCCCGGCGTGAAGACGGTGGACGTGGTCGCGACGGCACACCAGGGGCCGGCCACCTCGACCCACGAGCCGAAGTTGGAGCTCTCCCCCGCGCTCGAGCCCCGCTGGTCGTGCTCGTCGGCTCCGGCGACGCCGAGCACCCCGTCGATCGAGGCAGGCACGGTCGGGGTCGAGGAGCCCCAGTTCCCGGCGGCGCCGACCACGAGGGCGCCGCGCTCCTGGGCGTAGCGGACGGCGCTGGCGAGCGTGTTCGAGCTGTCGGTGCCGCTGATCGACAGGTTGATGACGTGGGCGCCGCGGTCGGCGGCCCACCGAACACCTTCGGCGATGGTGAACGCGCCGCCCTCACCGGCCTCGTCGAGCACCTTCACCGGCATCACCCGGCAGCGGCCGCACACACCGGCGATGCCCACGCCGTTGCCCGTGCGGGCGGCGATGATGCCGGTGACCGCGGTGCCGTGCCCCGGGTTGTGGTCGTCCCAAGGCTCGGGACCGCCGTTCACGAAGTCCCAGCCGCTCACCAGGGCACCCTGGAGGTCGGGGTGGGCGGGGTCGACGCCGGTGTCGAGGACGGCCACGACCACGTTCGGGCTGCCCTGGGTGGTGGTCCACGCCTCGGGCACCCGGGTCTTGGCCAGGCCCCACTGCCGGGGGAACAGCGGGTCGTTCGGCGTCACCTGGGCGAGCCGGTACCGGGCCTCGACCTCGACCCACGCGACCCCGGGGCGCCGGGCGAGCGCGGCGACGGCGGCGTCCGCCCGGGCGGCGGGCACCTCGGCGACGTGCACGCCGAGGGCGTCGAGCCCCCGCCCGGGTCCGGCGGGGCCCACGGTGCGGGCGCCGGCGGCGCGCAGGATGGCGGCGGCGGCCTGCTCCGGCAGGCCGGGCGCACCGCCGATGGCGATGCGGACGGGACCGGCATCGGGGGCCGGGAGGGCGCCGGCGGGGCCGGAGGTGACGGCGAGGACGGCCAGCACCAGCGCAACGGCCGCCGCGACGGTTCGGTTGTTCGCTCTCGTTCCCACGTGGCCGGCTCTCCGCTCGGACGGCCGCCCCCGACCGCCCGCCGAGCGTAGTGCGCGAGCACACGCCTGCTGCGTCGGCGCGCGCCGGTAGCGTGCGGAGCATGAAGGTCGACGTGTTCCTCGCCGACTCGGTGCAGGTCGCCGACGGGAAGCTGTACGCGCTGGGGGCGGGCTGGAACATCCTCACCGTGCCGGGCGTGCCCGTGCGCCAGCCCCGGATCGGCATCGGCGCGGTGGTCACGGTGCCCTACACCGACACCAACGAGCCGCACCGCCTTGCCGCCCGCCTCGAGGACGCCGACGGCAACGCCGTGCCCCTCCAGCCGCCGGCCCAGCCCGGCGGCCAGGCCGCCCGCCAGGTGGCCGCCGACTTCACGGTGGGCCGCCCGGCCAGCCTCGAGCCCGGCGACGAGCAGATGATCGCCCTGGCGTTCAACCTCGACGGCCTCGTCTTCCCCACCGCCGGCCGCTACCGCTTCGTGCTCAACCTCGACGGCGACGACGTCAGCCACCTGCCGTTCCGGGTCCGCCTCCGCCCGGGCTGACCGGGCCCGCTGTCTTGGCGTGGTTGGTCCCGCATTGCGGGATCAACCACGCCAGGACAGGAACCGTCAGGCCTCGACGGGGCGCACGGCGCCGGCCTCGGGGTCCCAGGTGCCGAAGTCCGGGTGGACCTCGGGCTCGGCGAGGGCGAGCTGCTCGGCGAGCCACCGCTCGGCGGCCTGCTGGCGGACCTCGGCGCCCTCGGGGGCGAACAGCTCGCCCTCGGCGAGCGGCTCGCCGCCGGTCAACGCCGCCCCCACCCCGTCGAGCAGCAGCAGGAACCGCAGCTCCTCGGCCAGCACAGCGTCGCTGCCCCCGGCCTCGGCGATGGCGCCCCGCAGCTCGTCCTCGCCGCCCAGCTCGGCGGCCAGGAGGCTGCGGGCCTCGGCGATGTCGCCGTCGTCGACGGTGACGCCGAGCTGGGCGGCGCCCTGCTCGAGGATCGTGACCACAACGAGCTGGGTGAGGGCCAGCGCCCGCAGCTGGGCGCGGTCCCCGGCGCCGACGCCCTCGAGGTCGGTGTCGCCGCCCGCCCCCGTGGCGAGGATGCTGACCCGTTCGTCGACCTGCCCGGCGCTGATCTCGACGCCGCCCACCCGGGCGGCGGTGCGGTCGGCCTCGACGGCCCGGTCGACGGCCGTTCCACCCCCCGGCCCGCCGTCGCCGCCCGTCGTGACCACCGCCACGAGCATCATCGCCAGGACGAGCGCGCCGGCGAGGGCGAGGAGCGGGCGGGACGGGCGCATGCGGGGGGACCTCGGGATCGGGGACGTCGGGGGTCCCCGCCCAGGCTAGGGGCATCGCTGGTCCCTAGTGTCCTGAGCCGTTGGTTCGCAGGAGAACCGACGGGTGGTCGCGAATTCCATCGTCACCGACGACGATGGAGGTTGCGATGACGAGGGGATCTGGACGGCCGACGGCTGAGATCGTGCTCACCGGTGACGGGCGCGAGACCTTGGAGCGTTGGGCTCGGCGCCCGAAGAGCGCGCCGGCGCTGGCGTTGCGGTGTCGGATCGTGCTGGCTGCTGCCGGTGGCGCGAAGAACCAGGACATTGCTGCGGATCTGGGGTGTCAACCCGACGACCGTGGGCAAGTGGCGGAACCGGTTCGCTGAGCTGCGCCTGGATGGGCTGCATGATGAGCCTCGGCCGGGCAAGCCGACAGCGTCGGGCTGTACCTGAACCCACCGGAGTCAGCGGTCGTGCTGTGTGTGGATGAAAGGGCCCAGGTCCAGGCCTTGGACCGGACGGCACCGATCCTGCCGTTGATGTCGGGCGTGCCCGAGCGTCGCACCCATGACTACCGGCGCAACGGGACGTCCACGTCGTGCGCCACCCCCGGTTCACGTTCCACTTCACACCGACCTACTCCAGCTGGCTGAACCTCGTCGAGCGCTGGTTCGCCGAGCTCACTACTCGATGACGACGACCACGTCGCCGGCGCCGACGGCCTGGCCGGGCGACACCCGCACCTCGGTGACCGTGCCCGCCTTCTCGGCGTTGACGTGGTTCTCCATCTTCATGGCCTCGAGGATGCACACGGCCTGGCCGACCTCGACCGTGTCGCCGACGGCCACCAGCACCTTCACGATCGTGCCCTGCATCGGCACGGTGACGGTGCCGGCGCCCGCCGCGCCGCTGGCACCGTGGGCCGGCGCGGACGGCTTGGGCCGGGGGCGCGCGGCGCCGCCGTCGCTGCCGCCGGCGGTTGCGGCGACGGGCACGGCGGCCGACTCGGGCACCCACAGCGCCACCTTGAAGCGCTTGCCGTTCACCTCGACGTCCACGTCACGGCGCACGCGGGCCTCGTCGCCGCCGTCGGGGCCGGCGCCGTCGCCGGTGGGGGCCGCCATGGCGCCCACGCCGGTCAGGTCGAGGTTCTCCTCCACCCACTTCGTGGAGTGCGTGCCCGCCGCGAAGTCGGGATGGGACAGGATCGCCGTGTGGGCTGCGGCGGTGGTCGCCACCCCTTCGATCCGCAGCTCGCCCAGGGCCCGCAGCATCCGCCGGCGGGCCTCCTCGCGGTCGCGGCCCCACACGATCAGCTTGCCGATGAGGTTGTCGTAGTACTGGCTGACCTCGTCACCCTCGTGGTAGCCGAGGTCGAAGCGCACCCACGGCCCGTCGGGCACCTCCATGCGGGTGATCCGGCCGGGGGAGGGCAGGAACCGCCCCTCGGCGGGGTCCTCGGCGTTGATGCGGCACTCGATCGAGTGCCCCCGGCGCTCGATCGAGCCCTGGGTGAACCCCAGCGGCTCGCCCGCCGCGACCCGGATCTGCTCGGCGACCAGGTCGACGCCCGTGACCATCTCGGTGACGGGGTGCTCCACCTGCAGGCGGGTGTTCATCTCGAGGAAGTAGAACTCGCCGTCCTGGTACAGGAACTCCACGGTTCCGGCGTTCACGTAGTCGCACGCCCGGGCGACCTGCACGGCGGCCTCGCCCATGGCCCGGCGGATCTCGTCGCTGAGCCCCGGGGCGGGGGTCTCCTCCACCAGCTTCTGGTGGCGGCGCTGCGCCGAGCAGTCCCGCTCGCCGAGCCACACGCAGTTGCCGTGCGTGTCGGCGATGATCTGCAGCTCCACGTGGCGGGGCCAGGTCAGGTAGCGCTCGAGGTACACCTCGGGCCGGCCGAAGTAGGCCTGGGCCTCGCGCTGGGCGGACTCGATGGCGGCCGCGGCGTCGTCGGGTCCGGGGCACACCTTCATGCCCCGCCCGCCGCCGCCGAACGCCGCCTTGATCGCGACGGGCCAGCCGTGCTCCTCGCCGAAGGCGACGACCTCTGCGGCGCTGGTGATCGGCGTGTCGATGCCGGGCACGCCCGCCACGCCCGCCCGGGCGGCGGCCTTGCGGGAGCTGATCTTGTCGCCCATGACCTCGATGGCCTCGGGCGGCGGGCCGATCCAGCGCACCGACTCGTCGCCGATGATGGCCCGGGCGAAGTCGGCGTTCTCGGAGAAGAAGCCGTAGCCGGGGTGCACGGCCTCGGCGCCGCTGCGGTGGATGGCGTCGAGGATGGCCTCGGTGTTGAGGTAGCTCTCGGCCGCGGTCTGCCCGCCGAGGGCGTAGGCCTCGTCGGCGAGCCGGACGTGGAGGGCGTCGCGGTCGAGCTCGGAGTACACCGCCACGGTGGCGATGCCGAGCTCGCGGCAGGTGCGGATGACCCGGACGGCGATCTCGCCCCGGTTGGCGATGAGGATCTTGGTGAACATGGTGGCCATATGGTTAGCGCATGCAGTGGGACGTGCGCCGCCTCGGCGAGGTGGACTCCACCAACCGCTGGGCCCTCGACATGGCCCGCCAGGGCGCCCCGGAGGGGCTCGTGGCCGTCGCCGACCACCAGACCGCCGGGCGCGGCCGGCTCGGGCGGCGGTGGGAGGCGCCGCCCGGCACGTGCCTGCTCACCTCGATCCTGCTGCGGCCCCGGCACCTGCCGCCGGCCCGCCGGCACCTGGTGACCGCCGCCGTGGCCCTCGCCGGCGCCGACGCCTGCGCGCAGGTGGCGGGCGTCGCCGCCGAGCTGAAGTGGCCCAACGACCTGCTCGTCGACGACCGCAAGCTCGCCGGGGTGCTCGCCGAGGGCGAGGGCGACGCCGTCGTCGCCGGCATCGGCATCAACGTGACCTGGGCCTACGAGGGCGCCACGTGTCTGGCCGAGCACCTGCCGGCCGGCCACGCGCCCGTCGACCGCGAGGCCCTGCTCGACGCCCTGCTCGCCGGTGTCGCCGGCCGCTACGGCCGCTGGGACGACGTGGCCGCCGAGTACCAGGCCCGCTGCGCGACCGTCGGCCGCGACGTGCGGGTCGACCTGGGGGAGCGCCGGGTGATCGAGGGCCGGGCCGTCGCCGTCACCGGCGACGGCCACCTCGTCGTCGACGCCGCCGGCGAGCACCACGAGGTCGCCGCCGCCGACGTCGTCCACCTCCGCCCGACCTGACGACCCCTTTCCCCGCCGGGCGCGCCCGCGCGAGGCTGTGCCCGGCCGCGCTTCCCCCTGCGATCCCGCTGTCCTGGCGTCGTTGGTCCCGCATTCCGGGACCAAGCACGCCAGGACGTCCCGATCCAGGAGGAACCTGTGGTCGATCGACCGTTCGCCGCCGTCGCCGCCCGCGCCCGCCGCCAGCACGGCGTCGTCACCCGCCGCCAGCTCGAGGCGCTGGGCCACAACCGGATGTCCATCCAGCGCCTGCTCGACCGGGGTCTGCTCGACCGGCTGCACCGGGGGGTGTACCGGGCGGCGGGTGTGCCCGAGTCGTGGCACCAACGCCAGCTCGCGGCGGTGCTGGCGTGCGGGCCGGGGGCGGTGGCGTCGCACCGGGCCGCCGCCCACCTGTGGGGGCTGCTGGAGGAGCCGCCCGCCCGGCCCGAGGTGACCGTGCCCCGGGGGCGGACCCCCAAGCCGAGCGGCGTGATCGTGCACCGCTCGACCGCCCTCGACCACCTCGACGTCGTCACCCACCGGCGCATCCCCGCGACGACCCCCATGCGGGCGTTGCTCGACCTGGGCGCCGTGCTCGGCCCCGACGAGCTCGAGGACTGCCTCGACCGCGGCCTGCAGGCCCGCCGCTACTCGGTGGCGACGGTCGAGTGGGCCTACAACCGGCTCGCCGCACCGGGCCGGCACGGCACGGGCGTGCTGCGGGCGGTGCTCGACGAGCGGGCCCTGGGCGAGGACCCGCCCGACGGCCTGCTCGAGCCCCGGATGGCGCGCCTGTTGCGCGACGCCGGCCTCGCGGGCTGGGTCTTCCAGCACGAGGTGCGGGACCGGGCCGGGCGGTTCGTGGCCCGCGTCGACTTCGCTTGGCCCGCCCTGCGCCTGGCCGTGGAGGTCGACGGGTACGAGAAGCGGGCGACGCGGCGGGCGATGCAGGCCGACTACGACCGCCAGCACGCGCTCGAGGACCTGGGCTGGCTCGTGCGGCGGTTCACCTGGATCGACGTGGTGCGCCGGCCCGCCCCGGTGGCGGCCGCCATCGCCCGGGACCTCGAGCGGCTGGCCGCCCGGGCGGGGTGACACCGAGGATTGCGGGGCCGCGGGGCGGGGAAGGTCACGGGATGTGTCCCGCCTGCTCCGCCTCGTGACGATCCTGGCGATCGGTGGCGTGGGCCTGGCAGCGGCCACGATGGTCGCGGCCGGGGCGATGAGCAACCTGCCGGCGCCGGTCGAGATCCGGCTGGCCGAGCCCCCCGAGCCCCGGGCGCTGCCCGAGCGCACCCGGGTCTTCGCCGCCGACGGCACGTCGATCGGCGTGCTGTTCGACGAGAACCGCCGGCCGGTGCCCCTCGACGAGGTCCCCCAGGTCCTGATCGACGCCATCTTGTCGGTCGAGGACCGGAACTTCTACGACCACGGCGGGATCGACCTGCGGGCGATGAGCCGGGCGATGCTCCGCAACATCGAGCAGGGCGACATCGTCGAGGGCGGCTCGACGATCACCCAGCAGCTCGCCAAGAACATCTACCTGTCGGGCGAGCAGACCGTGGACCGCAAGCTCGAGGAGGCGATGATCGCCGTCCAGCTCGAGCGTCAGCTCGACAAGGACGAGATCCTCGAGCGCTACCTCAACACCGTGTACTTCGGCTCGGGCGCCTACGGCGTGGCCGCCGCCGCCGAGGTGTTCTTCGGCAAGGACCTCGGCGAGCTCGAGCTCGCCGAGGCGGCCCTGCTCGCCGGGGTCATCGCCCGGCCCCAGGGGTTCAGCCCGTTCCGCGACCCCGAGCTGGCCGAGCGCCGCCGGGCCGTCGCCCTGCGGCGCATGGTCGCCACCGGCGCCATCACCGAGGGTGAGGCCGAGGCGGCGTCGCGGGTGCCGCTGCCGTCCGAGCCCGTCGACCCGAACGGCGACTCGCCCCGCAGCGTGTTCCTCGACGAGGTCGTGCGCCTCCTGATGCGGGACCAGCGCCTCGGCGAGACCCCCGAGGAGCGCTACGACGCCATCTTCCGGGGTGGCCTGCGGGTCCACACCACGCTCGACACCCGGATGCAGGCCATCGCCCAGTGGGCGATCGCCGAGAACATGCCCCACGTCGACCCGTTCACCTCGGCGCTGATCTCGATCCAGCCCGGTGACGGTGCCGTGCGCGCCATGGTCGGCAGCCCCGGCCTCGAGCAGGCGGACCTGGGCTTCAACCTCACGACGCAGGGCCGGCGCCAGACCGGCTCGACCTTCAAGGTCGTGGCCCTGGCCGCCGCCCTGGAGGCGGGTCACCACCCCCACGACCGGGTCGACGCCACCGGCCCGTGCACGTTCGAGATGCCCTACGGCCAAGACGACTGGGTCGTCACCAACTACGACGACGCCCGGGCCGGTGTGGTCGACCTGCGCGAGGCGATGGTGCGGTCGTACAACTGCTCGTGGGCCCGGGTGGCCTTCGCCGTCGGCCCCGAGAAGATCGTCGACATGGCCGAGCGGCTGGGCGTGACGAGCGCCCTGCCGGCCGTGCCCTCGCTGCCGCTGGGCACGGGCGAGGTCGCCCCGATCGAGATGGCGAACCTCACCGCCACCCTGGCCGCCGAGGGCATCCGGGCCGAGCCCTACCTCATCTCCCGGGTGGAGACCCGGGACGGCACGCTGCTGTGGGAGTTCAAGCCGGCCACGGCGCGGGCGCTCGACGCCGAGCACGCCCGGGCGATCACCCACGTGCTCCAGGACGTCATCACCCGGGGCACCGGACGGGCCGCCGACATCGGCCGGCCCGCCGCCGGCAAGACCGGCACCACCCAGAGCTGGTACGACGCCTGGTTCATCGGCTACGTGCCGCACCTGGCCACGGTCGTGTGGATGGGCGCACCCGAGGGCCAGATCCCGATGCGCAACGTCGAGGGCCGGCGCGTGACCGGCGGGTCGTTCCCGGCGGCGACCTGGGGCGCCTACATGCGGGCAGTCGTCGAGCCCTTCGACGTGCACGCCTTCACCCCGCCCGACTTCTCGCGGTGGCCGGCCCCCGGGTCGATCGGCGAGGTGCCCGCCGAGCGCGGCGACGGCGACCGCCGCGGCACCCGCACCGGCGGCGGCGCCCGCACCAGTGGCGCCAGCGCGTCCGGCGGGGGCGCGGGCGGGGGGTCGGGCGGCCCGCCCGACCACGCCCGGGCCCGCGGCCGGCGCTGACCGCCCGCTCAGGGCTGCTCGAGCCACACCTCCCCGACCCGGACCACCCCGTTGGCGGCGCCCCGCCCCGG
>SIRW01000025.1 GCA_004366205.1 Actinomycetota bacterium
TCGGGCTAGCCGTGATCGAGGTCGAGGGCCTCACGCGCGACCTCGGCGGCACCCGGGTGCTCGACGACCTGACGTTCACGGCGCCGACCGGCTGCGTCACCGGCTTCCTCGGGGCGAACGGCGCTGGCAAGACGACCACCATGCGGGTGCTCGCGACCCTGCTGCGGCCCACGTCGGGCACCGCCCGCGTCGACGGCCACGACGTCGTCGCCCACGCGAACGAGGTGCGCCGCCGGATCGGCCTGGTGACCGAGGAGCCCAGCCTCTTCGAGCGGCTCTCGGCCGTCGAGCACCTGGAGCTCACCGCCCGCGCCCACGGCCTCGGACCCGCCCGCACCGCCGAGCGGGTGGCCACGGTGGTCGAGCTGCTGCGCTTCGGCGAGCACGCCACCAAGCGGGCCGGCACCCTCTCGAAGGGCAACCGCCAGAAGGTCGCCCTCGCCCGGGCCCTCGTCCACGACCCGCCCGTGCTGCTCCTCGACGAGCCCCTGGCGAACCTCGACATCGTGGCCCGCGCCGCCATCGAGGAGCTGCTCACCGACCCCGGGGTGGTGGCCGGCAAGACCGTGCTGCTGTCGACCCACTCGGTCGACGAGGCCGAGCGCCTGTGCGCGCGCGTCGTTGTGATCACCGCGGGACGGACCGTGGCCGAGGGCAGCACCACCGAGGTCGTCGCCCGCACCGGCTCCCCCGACTTCCGGGCCGCCGTGCTCGGCCTGATGGGCTGAGCCGCGCCGTGCGGGCCGGAGACGTCGGGCTCGTCGCCCGGGCCGAGCTGCGGGACTACCTGCGTCACCCCCAGGCGATCCGCGACCTCGTCCTGCTGCCGCTGCTGCTCCTGCTGCTCGCCTTCGTGCCCCTCGCCTTCGTCGTGGACCGGGTGCTGGGCTCGCTCGAGCGCACCGAGTTCGACCTCGTCGTGGAGGGAGACCTCGCCGCCGCACCGGGCCTGACCGAGCACCTCGCCGGCACCGACTTCACCGTGACCCACGTCCACGACGCCGCCGCCCGGGTACGGCAGGACCGCGCCCTCGTCGGGCTGCGGATCGAACCCCCCGCGGCCGGATCGCCGCCGGGTGCGCCCCCCCGGGTGACCGTGCTGGCCTTCGACCCGGACGGCGGGGTCCGGTTCGCCGTCGGCGCCCTGCGCCTGCGCCTGTGGCAGTGGTCCCAGGACGTGACGGAGCAGGCGCTGCACGCCGCCGCGGCCCCGCCCGAGCTCGCCCGCCCGGTCGAGATCACCATCGACGCCTTCGCCGGCACGCCCGCGGGCACCCGGATGTCGATCGGGTTCGCCGTGCCGGCGCTGCTGGTGTTCCAGCTGTCGGCACTGGCCACCGCCACCGTCGGGCGCGTGGGCCCGCGGCGGGGCCGCCAGGTGCTGGAAGCCCAGCTCGTGCTCCCCCTCTCCCGCTGGGCGCTCGCCGCCGGCAAGGGCGTCGCCGGCGCCGTGATCGGCCTGATCGGCTCGCTCGCCCTGCTGGTCCTGCTCGGCGTGCCGCTCGTGGTCGCGCTGACGATCGCGGGCGGGGGACCGCGGGTGCCCCTGACCGCCGCACCCGGCGTGGCCGCCGGTGCTCTGGCGCTCGCCGGCTTGTTCACCGCCGCGGGCCTGGCGCTCGGGCTGCGGGCGCGCAGCGAGTCGGAGGAGACCTTCTCCAGCCTCGCCGTCGTGCTGGCCGCCGTCGGAGGCGTCGCCCTGCTGCTGGTGTTCGAGGGCCACCTGCCCGACGCCGCCGCCTGGCTGCCGGGTCTGGGCGCCGTGGCCGTGATCCGGGGAGCGATCATCGGGGGAGCCGGCCTGGGCCCGGCTGTGATCGGGGTGGCCACCACCCTCGCCGCGACCGTGGCCCTGGTGGCGGCGGCGGCGCGGCGCCTCGGCGACGACCGGCAGGTGCTCCGGTGGCGGTGAGCGCCGGCCCGGCGCTGGCCCTGGCCCGGGCGCAGAGCCGGGACGTGCTGCGGCAGCGGGGGGTGTGGCGGATCGTCGTGCTGCTCCCGCTCGTGTACCTCCTGGCCGCCCAGGTCGTGCCCGCGCTCGCCGAGGCCCGGGGCCAGGAGCGCCACGCCCTGCTGCGCTACCGGCTGGCCGTCGCCGGCGACGTCGAGGCGGCGCGACCGCTGCTCGACCACCTCGCGGCGAACCGCTTCCTCATCGAGGAGGCCGCCGACGCCAAGCACGAGGTCGAGCACGGCGACGCCTACCTGGGGATGGTCGTGCGAGCCGAGGGCGGGCCCTTCGGGGCGGGCGGCCGGCTGCTCCTCACGGTGCACGTGATCACCACGCTCGAGCCGTCACGAACGGGATCCGGCCTGCTGTTCGCCGCCGTCGCCGGGTTCAGCGACGCCGAGTCGGCCCGGCGCGTCGGGCTGGCTCTCGCCGGCGACGGGCCCGCCGTGCCCGCCATCGACCTCGCCGTCGAGGACCTCTCGCTCGGCGCCGAGCGGGGCCGGGCCGCCATCGCCCGGTCCCTCCCGCTGCTGCTGCTGGTCGCGCTGCTGCCGAACGTCCGCCACCTGGGCGGACCCCTCCGCGGCGGCGCCGGCGGGGGCCCGTTCGAGTGGCTGCTCACCCTGCCGGTCAGCCGGGGCACGGTGCTCACCGGCCTGGGCGTGGCCGGGCTCGTGCTCTGCGCGGTCGTCGCCGTGGTGGTGGTGGCCGGCGTGGGGATCACGGCGATCGCGGTCGAGGCCATCGCTGACCGGCGCACCGACAACCTGCCGCTGTTGCTCGTCACCTCAGCCGTCGCCGCGCTGCTGGTGGCGGTGCCCGTCGTCGCCCTCGGCCTGGTGGCCGGCGCCTACGCCCGCAGCGACGACGAGGCCAGCCGCTTCGAGCTGCTGCTGGCCCCGCTGTTCGTGCTCGGGCTGCTGGGCCAGGCGGGCCTGGGCCTCGGCAGCCATCCGCTGGTGCTGGCGTTGCCCGTCGTCGGGGCGGCGGTGGGCGGGGCCGAGCTCGTCGAGGGAACGCTCACGGCCGGCGAGACGGTGGTGATGGCGGCCTCGTCGATCGGTGGCGCCGCCGTCCTCCTCGCGGTCGCCGACCGTCTCCTCGCCCGCGAGCGCACGGTGCTCGCGTCCCGGTCCTGACCCTCAAGGCCCGCCCGCCACAGCCGACGGAAGGGAAGAGCCCGGACCTCGCGGGCACCGCCAGTGGGGAGCGGGCTGACGGTGTACGGGGCCCGCGAGGCCGGGGCTCAACACGACGGCTGTTCGTGCCGATGCCCTCGTCGTGCAGGCAAGCCGCTCGACCGCGCTCGTCGCCGCCGCCCTCGTGGCGGCGAACCTCGGC
Organism: Actinomycetota bacterium; assembly: GCA_004366205.1. Classification (GTDB taxonomy): domain Bacteria; phylum Actinomycetota; class Acidimicrobiia; order Acidimicrobiales; family CADCSY01; genus SIRW01. Next base: position 3,293 of record SIRW01000025.1, read on the forward strand.
GTGGCGCTGACACCGGGCGACCTGGCCCTGCCCGCACGGGCCGCGCTCGCCGTGATGGTGACGGTGGCGCTCGGCCTGCTGGTCGTCCAGGTCCTGCGGCTGCTGCGGCGCGCCGCGGAGGCGGAAGCGGCGGCGTCGGCCAGCGAGCGCCGGTTGACCGGTCTGATCGCCGCCAACCCGATCCTCGTCCTCGACGGCGACGCCCGCATCGCCGACGTCACCCCGGCCTTCGCCGAGCTGCTGGGTGTCGACGCCGCTGCGATCGCCGGCCGCCACGTCCTCGACCTGGTCGACGCCCGCGACCGGGACACCGCCGGCGACGGGTGGGTCGCGACCCTCCGGCGCCCGGGCATGCACGCCCCCATCGAGGTGCGCGTGCGCAACGTCGACGGCCACATCCGGCACCTGGAGGTGATCGGCAACAACCTCCTGCACGACCCTGCCGTGCGGGGCGTGGTCGTCACCTGCCGCGACGTCACCGACCGGCACCGCGCCCAGCGCGCGCTGGCCCGCCAGGCCATGCACGACGCCCTCACCGGCCTGCCCAACCGCACGCTCTTCCACGACCGCCTGGCCGACGCGCTGGCGCGGGCCGCCCGCAGCGGCACCCGCGTCGGGGTCCTGTTCTGCGATCTCGACCGGTTCAAGGTTCTCAACGACAGCCTGGGCCACCACACCGGCGACCGGCTGCTCGTCGAGGCGGGCGAGCGCATCCGCGCCGCCGTGCGACCCATCGACACCGTCGCCCGCTTCGGCGGCGACGAGTTCGTCGTGCTGTGCGAGGACCTGCCCGGGCCGTCCGGCGCCGTGGCCGTCGCCGAGCGCATCATCGATCAGCTCGACAAGCCCTTCGCCGGCGCCACCGGCGACATCCACCTGTCGACCAGCGTCGGCATCACCATCGCCCGCCCCGACGACACGCCCGAGTCGCTCGTGCGCGACGCCGACGCCGCCATGTACAAGGCCAAGGGCCGGGGCAGGAACCGCTGGGAGCTGTTCGACGAGGTGCTGCGCACCGAGGCCCTCGAGCGCCACAACGTCGAGCAGCAGCTGCGCCGGGCGCTCGACGCCGGCGATCTGCGCCTCTTGTACCAGCCGATCATCGACGTGCGGTCGGGGGCCGTGCGGGGCGCCGAGGCCCTGTTGCGCTGGCGGCGGCCGGGCGCCGGCCTGGTCACCCCGGAGACGTTCCTGGACGTGGCCGAGGAGACCGGCATGATCGTGCCGATCACCCGCTGGGCGCTCGAGCAGGCCTGCGCGCAGGTGGACGGCTGGCGCCGGCTTCCGTGCGCCGAGGACGTCACGGTCTCGGTCAACCTGTCACCGCGCGACCTGCTGCACCCGAGCATCGTCGCCGACGTCGCCGCCGTGCTCGCCCGCACCGGCGTGGATCCCTCGGCCCTCTGCCTGGAGGTCACCGAGAAGGTCGCCATGGGCCACGACGAGGGCCTCCTCCTGAACCTGCGCCGCTTGAAGGACCTGGGAGTGCGCCTGGCCATCGACGACTTCGGCACCGGGTACTCGTCGCTGGCGCACCTGCGGAGGTTCCCCGCCGACGAGCTCAAGATCGACCGCTCGTTCGTCGCCGGCCTCGGAGAGGACCCCCACGACACCGCCATCGTCACGGCCACGATCAGCCTCGCCCACAAGCTCGGCACCACGGTCGTGGCCGAGGGCGTCGAATCACCCTCGCAGCTGCGCCAGCTGGAGGCCCTCCGGTGCGAGCTCGCCCAGGGCTACCTGTTCGGGATGCCCGGCCCGCCCGAGGACATCGGCCGGGCGATCACCGGCGACACCGGACTGGTACCCTGCGCGGCGAGCACCAGGGTCCGCGCGTGATGCCCGAACCCGACGTGAGAAAGGGGGTTCGGTTCATGGCGACCGGCACCGTCAAGTGGTTCAACAACCAGAAGGGCTACGGCTTCATCGCCCGTGAGGGTGAGCCCGACCTCTTCGTGCACTTCACGGCCATCGAGGGCAACGGCTACCGGTCCCTCGAGGAGGGCCAGAACGTCGAGTTCGAGGTCACGCAGGGCCAGAAGGGCGACCAGGCCGACCGCGTCCGCGTGATCTGAGCCGTCCCGGACGGTCGCCGCCCCACAGCGGTTCAGGAGCGCAGCAGCGCCAGGCCGCGAGGCGGTGGCAGCCCGGCCGCCACCTCGTTCCACGTGCGTCCGGCGTCGTCGGACGCGAGCACCCGGCCGCGGGGCGTCACCAGCGCGGCGGCACCGGTGGCGGGATCGCCGTCGACCCAGCCCGTGTCGACGTTGTCGTCGAACCACTCGGGTAGCCCCTCCACGCAGCGCTCGAGGGAGCCGCCCGCCAGCGGGGCGCGGTAGAGGGCGGCGTGCCCGCCGTTGGGCCCGGTCGAGGCCGAGACGAGGGCGGTGTCGCCGGCCACCGCCACCGCCCGGCAGTAGGTGGCGTGCAGGCCCTCGGTGCGCCACGACCAGGTCGCGCCGCCGTCGGACGACGTCGCCAGGCCGGCGGAGGCGGCGGCGACCGCCACCCCGCCGGGACCGCCCCGAACCTCGTGCACGTCGTCGTCGACGTCGATCGTCTGGCGCCACGCCGTCCCGCCGTCGTCGGAGCGCAGGATCCCGCCCACGTGGACCGCCACCAGCCACGCCCCGTCGGTGCTGGTGATGGCGCGGACGTCGGGGGGTCCGCCCCATGGGGTGTACCAGCCGTCTCGCCCCGGTGCCCCGTCGAACGGCGTGAGGGCGTGCAGCTCGTCGCCGTCGAGCCGCACGAGCCGCGCTTCGGCCGTGCCCGCCAGCACGTCGCCCTCGGCGGTGGCGTGGACGCACTGCAGGGCGGGGCCCCACCAGCCCGCGACCGTCAGCGGCTCGGCGTCGTCGTCGGCGTCGCTGCCCTCACCAGCGTCGCCGTGGGGCGGGGCGAGAGGCGTCGGGTCGAAGCGCACGAGGCGCCGGCCGTCGACCACCACCCAGGCGTCGCGGCCGCGCACGTGCAGGGCCGTGACGTCGCGTCCGGTGAGCCAGCGGCGCGGGTGGTCGCCGACGCGGTACAGCCCGTCTGAGGTGGCGACCAGCACGTCCATCGGGCGCGACGGTACCCCTGTGGCCGGCCTCGGGCTCCTACCATCACCCAGGGTGAGCACCCGTCCGACACCGCCCGCCTCCCCGCGCGTCGCCCTCCCGGGCGAGCGCGCGTGCGTCCGGCTCCCGCGTGAGCGGTCCCGCTACGCCACCTTCGCCGAGTGCCCCCACTGCGGCGGCGAGATGCGCCCCGAGCACGCGCACGAGCGCTGCGCCGCCTGCGGCTGGCGCGACTCCTGCTGCGACTGACCGCCTGCGGTGCCGGCTGGGCGCCGCCGGGCAGGGGCGGCAGCAGATGACGGCGAATCCTGTCGGGCATGGCATGCCGTCGCACCAGCCGTCCCGTCGCGCTCGCCGTGGCTGCCGGCCTCCTCGCCGTCACCGCCACCGCGGCCGCCCTCACCACCGACCGTGACGCCGGCGGGGGCGCCGCCGGCGCGGCCTCCCAGCACCGCACCCTGCCCGAGCCCCTGCCCGAGCTGCCCGTCCTCCACGGCGCGCTGGCGCGGGGCCACGGGTCCTCGGACGAGGCGACCGGCTCCCCGCCCGCGCCGAAGGTCGTGGACGGCGACATCGACGACTGGGTCGGCCAGGCGACGGGCTTCGGGGGCACGTTCACGTACTCGGCCGGTGAGGCGATCTACCAGGACTTCGTCTTCGACGCCTACGGCGCCGACGACGGCAGCGACGCCGAGCGGCTCGCGCTGCTCGACCCGCTGGCCGAGGCCGTGCCCGAGACCTACCGGCTCGACCCCGTGTTCCAGGCCGACGTCCCCGGCCAGGTCGGCTTCCCCACACCCGACCTCCTGAAGGCGAGCGAGCACTACGGCGACGCCGGGTTCGTCGACGACGCCGACCTCCTCGAGCTGCGGGTCGCCGCCGACGCCGAGACCGTGTGGGTGCTGGCCCGGACGACCACCATGCGCACCCCGACCAGCACCGCCGTGCTGCTGCTGGCCGACACCCGTGACGGCACGGGTGCCCACGAGGTGCCGTTCGGCGCCGGCATCACGACGGCCACCGCCGACGTGGCCGTCCTGCTCGCCCAGGGCGCCGGCCGGGCCGTCGACCTCGTGACCGGCGAGGAGCACGCCGTCGAGGTGGCGGTGAACCCGTCGGGCTACACGAACGCCATCGAGGCCGCCGTTCCCCGCGCCCTGCTCCAGCGCGGCGGGGACGATCCCGTGGGCGCCGCGTTCGCAGGCGCCGGCGACGGCAGCGGCACGGGCACCGGCAGCGCCGGCGGTCCACCGGCCCACGCCGGGCCGCCCGAGGGGCGAGGACCGGGCGACCGCCGGCCACCGCACGCGGGCGGGCCGGGCAAGCCCGGCGGGCCCGGCGCACCCGGCGAGCCCGGCGACCCGGGCGGCGAGCTCGTGCTGGCCGCCGCCACGGGGCGCTTCGACCCCGCCACCGGCGGGTTCGCCAACGTCGCCCCGAACCTGGCGAACGTGGCGTTCCGGTTCGACGAGCCCGCCCGCACCTGGATGGACAAGCGCCAGGCCCTCGCCCTGCACGCCGGGTCGATCGACGACTTCGCCCACACGATCGACCTGGCGGCCCTCGCCGGCGGGCGCAGCGACGACTGGCGGCCGGGGCCCGGCTACCACGAGCGGATCTTCGTGTCGTCCGAGTCGATCTCGACCGAGGGCGGCCACGAGGGCATCCACCAGCACTACGGCGTGTACGTCCCGTCCGCCTACGAGCCCGGCACGCCCGCTCCGCTCACCTACTGGCTGCACTGGCGGGGCGGCAAGGCCCACTCGGCCGCCGCCCTGTCACCCCGCATCCTGCGGGACTTCGGGGAGGAGCCCGGCAGCATCGTGGTGAGCCCCCGCGGGCGGGGCACGGCCACGTGGTACCTCGGTCGGGGCCACGTCGACGTGAACGAGGTGTGGGACGACGTGCGGTCGGTGTTCACGATCGACGAGGACCGCGTCTACGTCACCGGGCACTCGATGGGCGGCTACGGCTCGTACCTGCTGTCGGTGCTGTACCCCGACCGCTTCGCCGCCGCCCTCCCCGTGGCCGCGCCGGTGACCCAGGGGGCGTGGACGGGCGTGGACGTCGACGGCTGCGACGGCATGCGCTACGGGGAGTACACGCCCTGCTACGTCGAGACGAACAACGGGGACGCCCGGGTGCAGCACACCCGGCGGTTGCTCGCCAACCTCCGCAACACCCCCATCGGGATCTTCCAGGCGTCCGCCGACGAGCTGGTGCCCACCTCCGGCGTCACCCGCCAGGTGGAGGAGCTGGTCCGCCTCGGCTACCGGCACCGGTACTACCTGTTCCTGGGCTATGAGCACTACAGCCACCCGGTGGTCGACGAGTGGGCCGAGGGCGCCCGGTACCTGCACAGCCACGTCCGGGACCCGAACCCCGAGCGGGTCACCTACATCCGCGACATGCCGTTCGAGCGGCGGATCGAGGCGGGCCCGTCGGTGAACCCCGCCCAGTCGCACGGCCAGTCGTTCAGCTTCGACCGGGCGTACTGGATGAGCGGCCTCACACCGGCCGATCCCGCCGACGGCGTGGCCCGCTTCGACGGCCGGTCGCTCGCCCTGGCCGGGGCGCCCACACTGACCGTGCCCGAGGCCGGCGGTCCCGCCTCGCTCGGCCAGGTCGGGCCCTACACCATGACCGGCCTGGCGTGGCGGACCGACCCGCTCGGCGCCGCCCCGGCGCCGGTGAACGGGTTCGAGGCGACGCTGTCGGGCGCCACGGCCGTGCAGCTCGACCTCGCCCGCATGGCCGTCGACACCGCCAGGACCGTGACCGGGACGGTGACGACCGAGCTCGGCCTCGAGCTGCGCCTCGCCGGCGCCTGGACGGCGGCCCCGACGGTGACCGTCGACGGATCGGTCGTGCCCGCCGCGCTGAGCGGGGGCGTGCTCGTGGTGTCCGTGCCGGCGGGCACCTCGACGCTCAGGATCGGCTGACGGCTCTCCCCTCCCGGGCCACGACCCTCGCTGGGGGCGCCCGTCCCGAGGCCCGGGCGGGCCGGCACCTGCGGGCGGGGCGGGCCGGCGCGCACAGGCCCCGGCCGGCCCGGCCCCGGACGCGAACGCACCCCGGGGGCGGGGCGGGGTCCCGGGGTGCGTTCGCGTCAGCAGGGCCCGGCGAACCGGGGCCTGTGGTTGGGGGGATCTATACCCGTCGAGCCCGCCCGAAACCCAGGAAGCTGAGGATGAAGAGCACCAGGGCGATGATCAGCACCCAGCGCAGCGCCTCCACGAACAGGCCGACGCCGCCGAGCAGCAGAGCCAGGAGCAGCAGTACGACGACGAGACCCACGATTCACTCCTTCAGCGTCCCGGTCCGGTCCGGACCGACGGTCAGGTGCTGCGAGTTCTTTCCACCGCGGCGGGGGCCCAAACCTGTGCCGGGCAACTTTTTTCGCCGGCGGTAGCGTCGAGCCGGTGTGCGATCCGTGCGGCGCCCCGCACCGGCTGACCCGGCGGCGACTCCTCGCCGGCGTACCCCTGGCGGGCCTGGCCGCGACCGTGGCGCTGCCGGCGCCGCCGGCGAACGCCGGCGCGCCCGTCGCCGCCGGCCTCGAGGTGCTCCCTCGGGAGGCCTGGGCGGCGGGCCTGGCACCGGCAGGGCCCATCCCCGCCGAACCTGACGTGCGGGTCCTGCTCGTCCACCACTCGGTGAGCCCCAACTCCTACGCCGAGGACGACGTGCCGGGCCTGTTGCGGACCATCCACCGGTTCCACACCGGCGAGCGGGGCTGGCCGGACGTCGCCTACAACTTCTTCGTCGACCGGTTCGGGCGGGTGTGGGAGGGTCGCGCCGGCAGCATCGGGGCGCAGGTCGCCGGGGACGCCACCGGCGGGAACCAGGGTCACTCGCAGCTCGCGTGCTTCCTGGGCGAGCACTCCCACGAGCCGCCGCCGGAAGCGGCGCTGGCGTCGATGGGCCGGCTGCTCGGCTGGCTCGGCGACCGGGCCGGCATCGACGTGAGGCCGGGAGCGACGACGAGGTTCACCTCCCGGGGCTCGAACCTGCACCCGGCCGGCACCGAGGTGACGGCCTCGACGATCGCCGGGCACCGGGCCATGAGCCGCACGGCGTGTCCCGGTGACGCTGCCCAGGCGCTGATCGACGACGGGACCATCGCCGCGCTGGCCGCCGCCGCGTCGACGCGCTCGGCTACCACCCCGGCGCCACCGCCGACCGCGCCGGCCACCACGACCACGGAGCCGACGGTGCCACCGCCCACCACCGGCCGCCCGGCGGCCCCGCCGGACGCCGGCGCCTCGCCGGGTGCCGCGGCGACCGGCCCCGACGGGGGTGGCGTGCCGCTCTGGGCCGTGGGGTCGGGCACCGCTGCCGTCGCCGGGATCGGCGCGGCCGTGGCGGCCGTGATCCGCCGGCGCCGAGCCGGCGCC
>ML178737.1:0-72569 GCA_004366205.1 Actinomycetota bacterium
TCGGCATGCTGTCCGGCCATGCACTGGGAACAGCGATTCAGGTCACGGGCGGCGCAACAGGAGGGGCTGCTCGCCATCCACCAGCTCGACGAGGTCGACGCCAGCACGACGCACTGGCATCGTGCGGCGCGCAACGGGCGCTGGGACCTCTGGAGCCCCCGGGTGCTCCACTTGCGGGGCACTCCGGTGACCGACGCCGCCCGCGCTCTCGCCCGGGTCCACGACGCTGGCCCCCTCGCCGCGCTGCACGCTGGAACGGCACTGGCGTGGCTCGGCATGCCTGGCTTCACCCTGCGCACAATCCTCGTCGCCCGCCCGCGGGAGGTTCGTGCGCCCGCCCCTGCGCTCGGCGTCCTGCACCGCCTCCGTGACCTCCGGCCGCACCACGTGATCGTCGTGCGAGGCGTACCGACGGAGACAGCGTTGCGGGCCATCTGGGCCGAGGCCGAGCGCTACGCCACACCCCGGCTGCACGAGGTGGGCCTGGAGCGGATCGGTCGGCTGCTCGACGAGGCCCACCGGCGCAAGCTGGTCACCTGGGCCGGCCTGCACGAGATGGTCGGCGACATCCAGCGGCGAGGTCGGTCCGGCACCGTGCTCATGCGGGAGCTCGCCGCCGCTCGACCGCCGGGCTCGAGTCCCACCGAGAGCCGGAACGAAGAGCGTCTGGAACGGATCCTCGACGAGGCCGGAGCGCGACCGCTGCTCCGTCAGGTGGTAGTGGGCGGCCACGAGCCCATCGGACGTGCGGACCATCGTGACCCCGACCTCCCACTCGTCGTCGAGGTCAACAGCCTCCTGTACCACACGGCGCCTTCCGACCGAGCGGCCGACGAGCTCCGCTACCGGCGGATGAACGAGACCGGCTTCACGGTCGTGGTCGTGTGGGAGGACGACCTGTGGGGCCAGCCCGCGGCGGTCGTCAGGACGATCGCGGAGGGGCGACGCCGGGCCCGGGCGGGTGAGGCAATCGTGCTGCACACCCCGTCTTGTCCCTGGCCCGACGACGACTCGCCGTCTCTCTGGGTGCCACCTCGCCTCGCCGGCTGACGTCGACGACCGCGCCGGCACGGCGCTCACGGCGTCCTGGGTACGCCAGATTGCGCGCTGGTGACACCAGCGCGCACCAGAACGGGAACCGGGCGGTTCTGGGTACGCCAGGTTCCACCCTCGCGAAACAAGCGCGTACCAGAACGGGATGGAGGGGGGTGAAGGGGGCGGATCGGGCGGCCGGGCGGCGGGCCGCGAACGGGGAAGTGGGCGGGAAGGGGGCGGGAAGGGGGGCTCCATACGGTGCGACCGACAGCCCACACCGGACCCCGCATCGGGGTCCACGCACCCTGAGGAGCACGCCATGAGCACCACCGAGACCATCCCCGTCAAGCCGCCGATGAACGGTGTCGACACCCCGACGCTGCTGGCCACGATCAACGCCGTGGCCGAGGCCCCGCCCGCCGCCGAGTTCACGTTCCGGGCATCGAACCGTTGGATCAGCGGCACCCACAACAGCTCGACCGTCCACGGCTTCTACGGCGCCGGCGAGGAGCGCGAGCACGTCCAGTCGTGGAGCTACGACGCCGACCACCCGCAGGTGCTGGTCGGTCAGGACAACGGTCCCACGCCCGTCGAGTTCCTGCTGGTCGCCCTGGCGGCCTGCCTGACCTCCGGCGTGGCCAACATCGCCGCCACCCGGGGCGTCCAGCTGCACGAGGTCACCTCGACCGTCGAGGGCGACATCAACCTGCTGGGCATCTTCGGCAAGAGCGACGAGGTCCGCAACGGCTACAAGGCCATCCGCGTGACCTTCGACGTCAAGGGCGACGCGTCCGACGAGGTGCTCGCCGGGCTCGTCGAGCAGGCCAAGGCCCGCTCGGCCGTCTACGACGTCCTCACCAACGGCGTCCCGGTCAGCATCGACATCGCGTCCTGACCGCCCGCCCGGCACCCGTCCGGCCGCACCGCGGCCCGGGCGGGTGCAGCCGGGCCTCCCTCGCCGAGCCACCCCGACGCACCACACGAAGGAGCACAACCGTGCAGCGCACCGACACCATCGTCATCGGCGCAGGACAGGCTGGCCTCGCCGCCAGCCGTTGCCTGACCGAGCACGGCCGCGACCACGTCGTGTTCGAGGCCGGCCGGGTCGGTGAGCGCTGGCGCAGCCAGAGCTGGGACTCGCTCCGCCTGCTCACCCCGAACTGGATGACCCGCCTTCCCGCCTGGCAGTACAGCGGCCCCGACCCCGAAGCCTTCATGTCCGCGGGTGCGTTCGTGTCGTTCCTCGAGGGATACGCCGGCTCGTTCTCGGCGCCGGTGCAGGACGAGACGAGGGTCGTGGCGGTCGCACCCGCAGTCGGCGGAGGCTACGCCGTGACGACGGACCAGGGCAGCTGGCAGGCGGCCAACGTGGTCGTGGCCACGGGCGACTGCCAGCACAGCAACGTCCCGGCGTTCGCCCGGCGGCTCGACCCCGAAGTGCAGCAGGTCACCACGACCGACTACCGCAACCCCGGCCAGCTGGCCGACGGCGCCGTGCTGGTCGTGGGGGCGTCGGCATCGGGCGTGCAGCTGGCGGACGAGCTCCGCCGGGCGGGCCGTGAGGTCGTCATCGCCGCCGGCACCCACAGCCGGATGCCCCGCAGCTACCGGGGCATGGACATCATGTGGTGGCTGGACCGCACGGGCAGCCTCGACCAGTCGATCGACGAGGTGCGCGACCCGAAGGCGGCCGCTCGCCAGCCGTCCAGCCAGCTCGTCGGACGGCCTCCCGGTGTGCGGTCCGGTGGCGACCTCGACCTGCGGACGCTGGCCCGCAGCGGCGTCCGGCTCGCCGGTCGAGTGGTCGACGTCGACGGCGCACGCGTCAGCTTCGCCGACGACCTAACCGCCACCGTCGCCGACGCCGACTTTTGGATGCACCACGTGCTCGACGGGATCGACCGGCACGCCGAGTCGACCGGGCTCGCTCCGGAGCTGCTGGCACCGCACCGGCCGGGGCGGGTCCCCCTCGTCGGCGCCCCGACCGGCATCGACCTGGTCGCCGAGGGGATCGGCACGGTGCTGTGGGCGACCGGCTACCGCCGCTCGTACCAGTGGCTGCAGGTGCCCGTCCTCGACCACGCCGGGGAGATCCGCCACCGTCACGGGGTGACGGCGGCGCCCGGCCTGTACGTCCTGGGCCTGCGGTTCCAGCGACGGCGGCGTTCCCACTTCATCGACGGGGTCGGCGACGACGCCCGCTTCGTCGTCGACCACATCGCCAAGCGCTCGACTGCGGTCGGGTCGCCCGCAGCCTGAAGGAGCTCGCCGTGCCCGCCACCTGCGCCCGCACCCCCACCCCGACCGCCGGACGCGCCGCCGTCTACGACGCCATCGTCGTCGGCGCCCGCGCCGCCGGCGCCGCCACCGCCCTGCAGCTCGCCCGCCGGGGGCACCGTGTCCTGGTCGTCGACCGGGCGCGATACGGCAGCGACACGCTCTCGACCCACGCCCTCATGCGCGGTGCGGTCCTGCAGCTGCACCGGTGGGGCCTGCTGGACCGCATCGCGGCCGCGGGCACACCGGCCGTGCGCAGAGTCGTCTTCCACCTCGCCGACGGTGACGTGCACGTGCCGCTCAAGCCCGTGGCCGGGACCGACGCGCTGTATGCGCCCCGCCGGACCCTGCTCGATCGCGTCCTCGTGGACGCGGCCGTCGAGGCCGGGGCCGAGGTGCGCTTCGGCGTGACCGTCACCGACGTCGCAAGACAGCCGACCGGACGGGTCGTGGGCATCCACGCCCGGAACGCCGCGGGTGCGGGCTTCACCGCGCACGGCCGCCTGACCATCGGCGCCGACGGCGTGCGCTCGCTCGTCGCCCGGCGGGTCGGTGCCGCCGTCGAGCGGGCGGGCACGGCGGCGGGCGCCGTCGTGTACGGCTACTTCCCGGGTGTCGGCACCGACGCCTACGAGTGGTTCTGGACTCCGGGCGCCACGGCGGGGGTGATCCCGACCAACGACGGCGCCGCCGTCGTGTTCGCCGGCGCCCCATCCGAGCGGTTCCGGCGCGACGTCGCCGGTGATCTGGCGGGCGGTCTCCGCCGGATCCTGGCCGACGCCTCGTCCGCCCTGGCCGACCGGCTCGCAGGGGTCGACCCCGTCTCCCCGCTCCGTGGTTTCCCGGGCGTGCCCGGCTTCGTACGTCGCTCCTGGGGACCCGGTTGGGCCCTCGTCGGTGACGCCGGGCACTTCAAGGACCCGCTCGGCGCCCACGGCATCACCGACGCCCTGCGCGACGCCGAGGGCCTGGCGATCGCCGCTGACGCCGCCCTCACCGGCGCCGGGGCGGAAGCCGCCGCCCTCGCCGGCTACCAGCGCGAGCGCGACGAGCTGTCGGCCGCCCTCTTCGAGGTGACCGACGAGCTCGCCGCCTACCGGTGGGACGCCGACACGGTCCGGCCGCTCCTCGAGTCCCTCAGCGCGGCGATGCGCCCCGAGATCGGCGCGATCCTCGGCCGGGACATCCCGGAGCGCCACGACCCGGCCCTCCCCCGCAGCGCCTGATCACTCGCTCACGCCCTCCGACAGCGGTACCGTCGCGTCGAAGGGGCAAGGAGCGCGCGTGGCAGTCGGGATCAGGCTGCTGGGGGATTTCGCCATCTCGGTCGGCGACCGGGAGGTGCCGTCCGACGCGTGGACGCGCCGGCAGGCTGCCGCGCTCGTCAAGCTGCTGGCGCTGGCTCCGAACCGGGCGCTGCACCGTGAGCTGGTCATCGACGCGCTCTGGCCCGACCTGTCGATCCAGGAGGCGGCCCCGCGGTTGCACAAGGCGGCCCACTTCGCCCGGAAGGTCCTGGGCGAGCCGACCAGCCTGACGGTCCGCGGCGACGTCATCGCGCTGTTCCCCGATGAGGACGTCACCGTCGACGCCTTCCGCTTCGACGAGATGGCCGAGACCGCCCTGGGGAAGGGCACGGTGGCCGCTGCCGAAGAGGCGGTGGCCCACTACGGCGGTGTGCTGCTGCCACACGACCTGTACGAACCGTGGACGGAGAACGTGCGGGAGCGCCTGCGGCTGCGTCACCTCCAGCTGCTCCGCCAGGCCCGCCGGTGGGAGGACCTGCTGACCCTCGACCCGGCCGACGAGGACGCCCACCTCGCCCTCATGCGGGCGCGGGCGGACGCCGGCGACCGTCGGGGTGCGCTGCTGCAGTACGACTTCCTCGAGCGGGCGCTCGAGCACGAGCTCGGCGTCGAGCCCAGCGCAGCCGCCACGGCACTTCGGGACGAGCTGCTCGCGGCCGCCCCTGCTCCACCACCCGCCATCGAGCACGCGAGCGATCAGGTGTCCTCCCGGTCACCCCTGGACGAGGCGCGGGAGCCCGCCCCAGCGCGCACCACCGACGCGGCGTGGCCGCTGATCGGACGCAGCTCCGAGCTGGCCATGCTCGTGGCGCACTTCGAGGACCAGACCCGGGGCGGGGTCCTCCTCACCGGTGACGCCGGCATGGGCAAGACCCGCCTGGCGGACGAGGCGCTGCGCGCCGCGACGGCGGCGGGCGTCGTCACTGCCCGGGCCGCGGGCCACCCCGGCGCCCGCGCGGTCGGGTTGGCCGCGCTCGCCCACCTGCTCCCCGGCGAGCTGCTCGGCACGTCCTCCGGGGACGGCGAGCTGGAGCGCGCCAGCCTCTTCCATCGCGCCCGCAACGCCCTCACGGCGTCGCTGCAGCCAGGACAGCGCATGCTGCTGGTGATCGACGACGTCGATCAGCTCGACGAGCTGTCCCGAGCGTTGGTCGCGTCGCTCGTCGTCGACCGCTCGGTGTTCGCCGTGCTCACCCTGCGGAGCGGCGGACCGCCGCTGCCGAGCATCGAGCACCTGACGAAGGACGGACACCTCGCCCGGCTCGAGCTCGGCGCGCTCGACCCCGAGGCGGCGGAGGTCCTGCTGCACCGGGTCCTCGGTCGGCCGATGGTCGCGCCGGCGATCGGCAAGCTGGTCGGGGCGTCGATGGGCAACCCGGGCATCCTCCGCGAGCTCGTCGACGCCGCCCGGGCGTCCGGCGCGCTCGCGGTGGCGAACGGCATCTGGCATCTCGACGGCGACCTCCCGTCCACGCCCACCCTCGAGAGTCTCGTCACAGAGCGGCTCGTCGGCGTCAGGGGCGAGACCGAGCATGCCGTCGAGCTCCTGAGCCTGGCGGGAGACCTCGACCTCGAGGTGCTGATCTCGCTGACCTCGGAGGACGCGGTGGACGACGTCGACCGGAGGGGTCTGCTGCTCGTCCGCACCGAGGACCGCCGGACCGTGGTCGACCTGGCGCATCCGCTGTACGGCGAGTCGATCCGCGCCCGGTTGAGCCCGCTCCGTTCGCGCCGTCTCCAGCGCGAGCTGGCGGACGCCGTCGAGGCACGAGGTGCTCGCCGCCGAGGGGACGAGTTCCGCGTCGTGGTCTGGCGCCTCGAGGGTGGCGGCGACGCCGAACCCGAGCTGCTGATCCGGACCGCGCGGCTGGCGCTCCTGGATGGTCGGCACGACATCGCCGAACGGCTCCTGCGGCGACTCCCGGTCGACCACCGGCCGCCCGCAGCCGTGCAGCTGCTGGCCGAGCTGCACTTCCGGCGAGGCGACGCAGAAGGTGCCGACGCCCTGCTCGCCGGCCTCGACCTCTTGACCGTCGACGACCACCACCGCGCCCAGATCGCGCGGCGTCGCGCCAGCACCCAGTTCTACCGGACGACGGACTACCGGCCGTCGGCGGCGTTGCTCCAGGACGAGATCGCGCTGACCTCCGACCCGAACGCGCGGCGCGCCCTCGAGGCGACGCTGGCCATGACCTGGGCCAACGGCGGACAGATCACCCGCTCGGTCGAGCTCGCCGAGTCGATCCTCCCCGAAGCGTCCGGCAGCACGCGCCTCGAGCTCCTGCGCGCGCTCTCATTGGCGCTGACAGCCGCCGGACGCAGCGACGACGCCGTCGAGCGAGCGCGCGAAGGGCGGGCGCTGCGGTCGTCCCTCGACGCCGACGCCATGCTGCCGGGCCTGACGATGCTGCTCTTCGCTGAGCTCGTGGCGCTGACCCAGAGCGGCGCCATCGACGAGGGACGGCGCATCGCCGAGCACGCCCGCCGCCAGCACCTGAGTGGAACGATGATCTGGCTCGAGACCGCGCGCGGGAACCTCGAGCTCATGGCGGGGCGGCCGTCCACGGCGCGCCGATCGCTCGAAGCGGTGGTCAACGACGCCCGGGCCCGCGGCCACGGGCCTACCGAACGGCACGTCCTCGCCCTCCACGCCAGCACGTTGCTCGTCGAGGGTGACGTGGACTCGGCCGCTGTGGAGCTGGCGCGGGTTGCCTCGCTCGAGGACAGCCACCGCGGCCTGTTCCACCCCGAGATCGATCGCGCCCACGCCTGGCTCGAGGCCGCCCGGAGCGATCACCAGGCGGCCTGCGCACGGCTGATGGAGTCCGCCGACGATGCCGCGCAGCGGGGGGCCCGGGGCGTCGAGGCGACCCTGCTCCACGATGCCGTGCGGTTCGGCGCGCTCGACGCGTTCGATCGCCTCGGAGCCTTGAGCATCACCGCCCAGGGCGAGCTCGCCCCGGCACGCCTGCGCCACGCCGCCGGGCTGGTCGCCGGCGACGCGGGCCTGGTGACCCAGGCAGCCGAGCAGTTCGCCGACCTGGGTGCCGGGTTGCCCGCCGCCTTCGCCCGGGCCGACCTCGACGACATGGCCGCGCGCCGCGGACCGTGGACGGGCGGCAGGATCGACGTACGTCACCAGCTCGCCAGCTCGGCGAGCGACTCGCTCAGCGCGGTGTGAAGAGCTCGCCGGCCGCGCCCTCGAGCATGGTCTCGGACACGAGTCGGTGCAGCGTGCCCCATGCCCTGCGCGCCTCGTCCGTGTAGCGGGACCCGAGGGTGTCGACCATGGCGGCGTGCAGCGCCTCCTCGAAGCGGGCGTAGTGGTGGGGGCGGACTCCGTAGTGATGGTGCCGGGCGCCCAGCTCCTGGGCGCGGGTGGTGAAGGCAGAGAGGTCGGTCGCCGCCCGGGCGAGGAAGACGAGCTCGTCGACCAGCTTCGCGCGCTGCTCCGCCAGGTCTGAAGGAAAGAGCTCGCGGGTCTCCGGCGCCAGCTCGAAGAGGTGCCCGTAGAAGCGCGCGGCGAAAGCGTCACCGTCCTCGACGACGGCCTCGAGCGTCGACTCGATCACAGCGAGCTGCTCCGGCGTCACGTCCAGCTCCCGATCACGCCAGCGTACGTCCTCATCCGAGGACGAGCCCGACTCCGAGCGCGGCCGACCAGTAGCCGGCGATCCCGCCGGCGACCGTGACGACAACCGGCAGGCGGCGGTGCGCCAGCGCCATGCCGACGGCGAGGGCGACGACCACGGCCACGGTGTCGTGGGGGCGCCCGCTGGCGTCGTGTCGCAGCACGGCCGTCACGGCGAGGGCCGACAGGACCGCCGGGGGGACGTGGCCGAGCAGCCGCTCGACGGCGGGCATGGGCCGCACTCGCCCGGCCGCCAGGAGCGGCACCACACGGAAGGCGTAGCTGCCGGCACCGACGAGCACGACGGCCACCCACGCCCTCACGATGTCCCCCGATCGGCGAGGTGGGCGGCGACGAGGCCGGCACCGACGGCGAGCAGGACCGACGTGCCCGCCGGGAGGCCCCGGGCCACGACGGCGACGGCTGCGCCCGAGGCGGCGGCCGCCGCTCCCGGACGCTGACGCAGGCTGGGGGTGACGACCGCGAGCAGGCAGATGGGCACGGCCAGGTCGACGGACGGCACGTTGCTCAGGCGTGCCCCGGCGAGCATCCCGACCAGGACGAGCCCGCTCCAGCACACCCACAGCGTCAGCGCGGCCGCCAGGTAGTGGACTCGGCGGTCGCGGGCGGAACCGGGCCGCTCGTGGCGAGCCTGGGCGAGGGACCAGCTGGGTTCGACCAGCAGGGCGCCGGCAACGGCGAGGAAGCCCGGGCGCTGGTCCCGCCACAGCGGCGCCAGCGTCGCGCTGTAGAGCAGGAGCCGCAGGTTCACCAGCAGGCCGGTGAGCACGATGGCGGCCAACCCCGCCCCCTCCTCGAAGAGCCGGAGCACGGCGAGGTGCACCGATCCCCCGTACAGGAGCCACGTGGCGGCCAGCCCCGGGCCGGTGTGGGTGCTCTCGCCGAGGATCGACCCGACGATCAGGGCGAACGGCGCATACCCGACGACGAAGGGCGCCATGGCGAGCGCGCCGGCGAACACCTCGCGCCGGACACCGCACCTGGTGTCCGTCGTGTCTGGTGCCTGCGGCGTATCGGTGGTGAACAGCATTGGTGCGGGCCTCCCGGTGGGGACACGGCGACCGTACGAACCACCCCTTCCCGTGCGCTTCCCGCCGCCGGCGCCGCCGGCTCCGTCCGGGGAAGTCCAGGGGAAGCCCGCCCCCGTACGTTCCGCTCGACCACCGCGGCACACCAGCCGCCCGAACCCAGGAGACCGTCATGCAGTCCTGCCCCACGATTCCCAGCCTCGGCACCGTGATGGGTGTCTGGGCCCATCCCGACGACGAGGCCTACCTGAGCGCCGGCCTCATGGCCCTCGCCCGCCGCCACGGCCAGCGGGTCGCCGTCGTCACCGCCACCGGGGGCGAGCTCGGCAACCCGCAGCCCCACCGCTGGTCGCCGGTCGACGTGGCCGCGCTTCGCCACGGCGAGCTGCTGGCCAGCCTCGACGCTGTCGGCGTCAGCGAGCACCACCACCTGGGCATGGCCGACGGCAGCCTGGCCGGCGTGCCCGTCGCCGTCGGTGCGGCCCGGATCGGACGGATCATGCACGAGGTCCGGCCCGACACGATCGTCACCTTCGGCCCCGAGGGCATGACGGGTCACCCCGACCACATCGCCGTGTCGCGCTGGACGACGCTGGCCTGGCACGCCTCAGGCCGGCGTACCCGCCTCTGGTACGCCACCCTGACCGACGGCTTCCACCAGGAGTGGCGCGAGCTGAGCGACCGGATCGGCGTCTGGATGGACGGCGCCCAGCCGCCCCGCCACGCGCCGGACGAGCTCGTCACCGAGATCGTGTGCACCGGCGCGCTGCTCGACACGAAGCAGTCCGCGCTGCGGGCGCACGCCAGCCAGACCGATCCGATCGCCGCCCAGGTGGGCGAGGACACGTTCTCGCGGTGGTGGGCGCGTGAGGCGTTCGTCGACGGCGCCGCGATCGAGCCGGTCGCGGCGTGACCGCCGTGGTCGAGGTCGGCGCCCGGGCCCGGCGCACACGGGAGGTGCAGCGCGGGGACATCGAGCGGTTCACCGAGATCACCGGCGACCGCAACCCGCTGCACTACGACGAGGAGCTCGCCGCCCGCACCCGCTTCGGCGGGGTCATCGTGCAGGGCGGCGTCACCAGCGGCCTGCTGAACGCCGTGGTGGCCGAGGATCTGCCGGGCCCGGGCAGCGTCTTCCTCCAGGTCGACTGGCGGTTCCTGGCGCCGGTGCGGCCGGGAGACCACATCACGGCCGAGGTGGAGGTCCTGACCGCCCGCACCGACAAGCCGATCGCCACCCTGCGGACGACGATCACCAACCAGGACGGCGTGGTCGTGCTCGACGGCACCGCTGTCGTCTACCGCGAGCCCCTCGCCTGACGCTCCTCGGTGGCGACGGTCCGGCCGGGCTCGTAGCGCACGATCCGGTCAGCGAGCTCGTCGACCTCGGTGGCGTCGTGGCTGACGAACAGGGCGATCACGCCGGTCTCGTCGACGAGGTCACGGACCAGGCGCCGGAGGCGCGACCGGGTCGGGGCGTCGAGCGCCGAGAGCGGCTCGTCGAGCAGGAGCAGCCGCGGCGCACCGGCGAGCGCCCGGGCGAGGGCGACCCGCTGGCGCTCACCCCCGGACAGCCGGGTGGGCCGGGCGTCGGCCAGGCCGGCGGCGTCGACCCGGGCGAGCCAGGCCCGCGCCTGCTCCCGGCGCTCGGCCCGCGAACCGGTGCGGACCGCCAGCGCCACGTTGTCGAGCACCGAGCGGTGCGGCAGCAGCAGCCCGTCCTGGAACACCACGCCGACACGCCGCTGCTGGGTGGGCACGTGCACCCCGGCCGCCGGCGCGGCGAGCACGGTCCCGTCGAGCTCGATGCGGCCCGCGACAGGGCGGAGCAGGCCGGCGACGGCCGCCAGGGTGAGGGACTTCCCCGCGCCGGAGGGACCCGACAGCACGGTGATGCCCGGGGCGGCCCAGAAGGCGGCAGCGACCTGGGTCTCGCCGGCCCGCACGACGACGTCGACGGTCAGCGTGCTCACACCGCGCTCCGGGACAGCCGGTTCACCGCGACGAGCACGAGCACCGCAACGACGCCCAGGACGAGAGCCAGCAGGGCGGCCCGTTCGTCGTCGCCGGCCTGCACGGCGTCGTAGACCGCGATCGGCATCGTCTGGGTGCGACCCGGGATGTTGCCCGCGACCATGACGGTGGCGCCGAAGTCGCCGAGCGCCCGGGCGAACCCGAGGGCGACGCCGGCGACGAGGCCCCGCCGGGCGAGCGGGAGCGTGACCTGGGCGGCCACCCGCCACTCAGAGAGGCCCGCGGCGCGCGCCGACTGCTCGAGCCGGGGGTCCACCGACTCGATGGCGGCCCGGGCGGTGCGCAGCACGAAGGGCAGGGCGGAGATCGACGCCGCCACCACCGCGCCGCCCGCGGTGAACACGAGCGGGCTGCCGACCACCTGCTCCCAGGCCCGGCCGAGGGGGCTG
This sequence comes from Actinomycetota bacterium, assembly GCA_004366205.1. GTDB lineage: Bacteria > Actinomycetota > Acidimicrobiia > Acidimicrobiales > CADCSY01 > SIRW01. Next base: position 11,723 of record ML178737.1, read on the forward strand.
CGGGCACCCAGGGTGACGAGCAGGTAGTAGCCGAGGACGGTCGGCGGCAGCACGATCGGCAGGCTGGCTACGGCCTCGAGGACGCCCCGCCCGGGAAAGCGACCCTTGGCCAGCAGGTAGCCGAGGCCGATGCCGGCGACGGAGGCGAGCACCGTCGCGATGGTCGCGACCCGCAACGAGAGGGTGAGGGGGAACCAGTCCAGCGCTCAGTCCTCCGGGGCGACCTGCGGGACAGCCCCGATCTCCTCGAATGGCGGATCGCCCGGCAGCACGAAGCCGTACCGGACCATCACCTCCCGGCCCTGCGGGCTGCCCAGGTACGCCACGAACCGCCGGGCGGCGTCGGCTCGGCGATCGTCGGCCGCGGTCACCACCAGCGCCTGCTCGAGGCGCTCGTGCTCGTCCTCGGGCACCAGGGTGTACCGCCCGCCGTCGGTCACGATCGCGAGCGACAGCGCCACGACCGCCACGTCGACGTTGCCCGACGTGGCGAGCCGCAGCGTGTCGGCGATGTTGTCGCCGTAGACGAGCCGGTCGCGCACCGCCTCCTCGATCCCCGCCGACCGCAGCGCCTCGACAGCGGCACGACCGTAGGGAGCGTGGTCGGGGTTGGCGACGGCGATCCGCCCGTAGCGGGGGTCGGCGAGGTCGGCCACCCCGGCCGGGGGATCGCCGTCACCCTGCTGCCACAGCACGATCCGCCCGATGGCGTAGGTGGCGACCGTGCCGGCGTCGCCCCGTCCGGCGGCGACCACCCGGTCCACGAAGCCGACGTCGGCCGAGGCGAACACGTCGAACGGCGCCCCGTTCACGATCTGGGCGGCGAGCAGGCCCGACGACCCGAAGCTGAACCGCACGGGGACGCCCGTGCTGGCCTCGAAGTCCCGCCCGAGCTCCTCGAAGGCGAAGCGCAGGTCCGACGCGGCAGCCACGACGATCTCCAACGGGTCGTCCGCCCCCCCACCGCCGGCCGCCGAGCCGTCGCCACAGGCCGCGAGGCCGAGCAACAGGAAACCGAGGAGCAGCCCGGCAGGTCCGCGGGCTGGCCGGTACGCCGTCGGCAGCTCGGCGTGTGGGTCCGACCCGGTCACGACACGGCCACGGGATCGCCGGCGCCGGACAGGTCGTAGCCGCCGACCAGGCGCAGCCGGTCGGTGAAGGCGCGGTCACCCAGCAGCTCGACCAGCGGCGCCACGCCCGCGTGGTCGAGCCAGCGCACGTCGACCCACAGCTGGACGGTGTGCTCCTCCAGGGGCCGGAACGGGAGGCCGAACGCGTGCGCTCCCGCCTCCATGGTCACGCCGGCGTGGGCGCCGGCGGCCACGAGCCGGGCGGCGTCGAGGTGCCCGCCGACGACCGGACCCGGCGGTGGCACCGGCGCGCCGACCGCGCGCACGGCTCGCTCGAACGCCGCCTGGGCGGACGCCCCCGGTGCTCGCTGCACGACCCGGGTGCGACGCTCGCAGATCGAGGCCACGTCGGGAACGGGTCGGCGCGGACGCCCCGCCAGCCCCACCTGCCAGCCCGCCGCGCGCCACCGCTGCACCGCCACGGGGGGTTCCGGGAGCTGCGACGCCGGACCGTGCACGAGCACACCGTGCACCCGTCCGGCCGCGAGCAGGCCGACGGCCTCGCCGCTCGTCGCGTGCACCGCCACGAGTCCGGGACCGCGCCGCCGGGCGAGCAGGCCGGCGGCCAGTCCGAGCGAGGGGTCACACCCTGCGACGGCCAAGCCCCGGTCGTCGCCGCCCGGCAGCATGTCGAGCCGGCCCGACCGCACGGTGCCGTCGGCCAACGCCCAGGCGTCGGGTGCCAGCGCCGGCGTGACGGGGAGGGCGACGCGCCGGTCACCGATGCGCACGACCCGGACGGGACCGTCGGGCGCCGGGACCGCATCGGCGTCGCCGGAAGGGCCGGCACCGAACAGCTCCTCGGCGCTGACGCCGAGGGCGGCGCTGATCGCCAGCGCGGCGCCGACGCCAGGCTCGTGCCGACCGGCCTCGACGGCGCCCACCAGCTGGCGGCTCACGCCGGCCCGCTCGGCCAGCTGCGCCTGGGTCAAGCCTCGTCGTTCGCGCGTCGCCCGCACCCCGTTCGTCATGCCAGGATCCTAGCGACTCGCCAGAATTTCCATCCCTCCCTCCCGTTCTGGGTACCTCCCTTTTCGCGTGGGTGAGACCAGCGCGACCCAGAACGGATTGGTAGAGGCGGGGGCCGGGGTCGCCCTCCCACCACGCCCGTTCTGGGTACCTCCCTTTTCGCGTGGGTGAGACCAGCGCGACCCAGAACGGATTGGGGGGGTCTCAGCTGGTGGGGGTGGTGCGGCGCGTGGCGAGGGTGGCGGTGGCGGCGCCCACGGCGAGGAACAGGGCGGTGGCGTCCTCGACGAGCTCGTCGCGGTCGAGCTCGATGCGACCGTCGAGCCAGGCGGCCAGCAGCTCGCCGAAGCCGCCCACCAGCATCGAGGCACCCACGCGGCTCAGCTGCTCGACGGCCGGCGTCTCGGCCCGGGCTGCGGCGTCGCGCGCGATGGCCTCGACGAGGCGGTGGCCGGTCTCGATGCGGCGGCGGTTCAGCGCCTCGCTGCCCAGCGCCTCGACGTAGAGCACCCGGCCCCGGCGCCGGTCGTCGTCGACGAAGCGCACGATGCTGTCGATGGCAGCCCGCGTCTGCGCCCGCACACCGGGCGGCGCCTCGGCCTGGGCCCGCACCACCGACGCCGCCATGTCCTCGACGATGCGGTCGTAGACCGCCACCACCAGGGCGTCGAGGTCGGCGAAGCTCTCGTAGAAGTAGCGGGGGTTGAGCTGGGCGCGCTGGCAGACGGCCCGGACGGTGGTGCGGTCCCAGCCCTCGCTGCCGAGCAGCTCGTAGGCGGCGTCGAGCAGCCGGGCGCGGCGCTCGGCCCGGCGCTCGTCGGGGGGAACGCCGGCCCATCCACGGCGGCGACGGTCATCGGCTCGATTTGGCAACACCCGTTACCATAGAGTCTCCGCGCATGAACGAGGTCGCGATCCGAGAGCGCACCGTCGCCACCAACGGCGTCGAGCTGCACGTGCTGGAAGCGGGCGAGGGCTTCCCCGTGGTGCTGGCCCACGGGTTCCCCGAGCTCGCCTACTCCTGGCGCCACCAGATCCCCGCCCTGGCCGCCGCCGGCTACCGGGTGATCGCCCCCGACCAGCGGGGGTACGGCCGGTCGAGCCGGCCCGAAGCCATCGAGGACTACGACATCGTCCACCTCACCGGCGACCTGCTCGGCCTGCTCGACGAGCTCGGCGAGGAGCGGGCGGTGTTCGTCGGTCACGACTGGGGCTCGATGGTCGTGTGGCAGATGTCGCTGCTGCACCCTGACCGGGTGGCCGGCGTGTGCGGGATGAGCGTGCCGTTCATCCCCCGAGCGCCCATGCCGCCCGTGCAGCTCATGCGCCAGGCCTTCGGCGACCACTTCTTCTACATCCTGTACTTCCAGGAACCCGGCGTGGCCGACGCCGACCTCGGCCGGGACCCGGCCACCACGATGCGCCGCATGCTCGCCGGCCTGTCGCCCCGCCAGTCCGGCACCGGGCTCGCCGACTCGGGGCTCGCCGCCCCCGACGGCCGCGGGTTCGTCGACCGCCTGCCCGAGCCCGACGGCCTGCCCGACTGGCTCAGCCAGGAGGAGCTCGACCACTACGTCGCCGAGTTCAGCCGCACCGGCTTCACCGGCGGCATCAACTGGTACCGCAACTTCGACCGCAACTGGGAGCTCACCGAGCACATCGCCGGCAAGAAGGTCGAGGCGCCGTCCCTGTTCGTCGCCGGCGCCCAGGACCCGGTCCTGCTCATGAGCCCCCCCGCCATCCAGGAGGGCTGGCTCACCGATCACCGCGGCGACGTGCTGATCGACGGTGCCGGGCACTGGGTCCAGCAGGAGAAGCCCGACGAGGTGAACACCGCCCTCCTCGAGCTCCTCGACTCGATCCCCGAAGGGAGCACATCGTGAGCCTGCGCTTCGGCGTGTTCTTCGCGCCGTTCCACCCCGTGGGGCAGAACCCCACCCTCGCCCTCGAGTACGACCTCGAGCGCACGGTCGAGCTCGACCGGCTCGGCTTCGACGAGGTCTGGTTCGGCGAGCACCACTCGGGCGGCTACGAGCTCATCGGCTGTCCCGAGATCTTCATCGCCGCGGCCGCCGAGCGCACCAAGCACATCAGGCTGGGCACCGGCGTCGTGTCGCTGCCGTACCACCACCCGTGGCTGGTGGCCGACCGCATCTGCTTGCTCGACCACCTGACCCGAGGCCGCGTCATCTTCGGCACCGGCCCCGGCGCCCTGCCCACCGACGCCTACATCATGGGCATCGACCCGGTGGAGCAGCGCCGGATGATGGAGGAGTCGCTCGAGGCGATCCTCGCGTTGTTCCGAGGCGACGAGCCGGTGAGCCGGCAGACCGACTGGTTCACGCTGCGCGAGGGCCGTTTGCAGATGCGCCCCTACTCCAAGCCCCATCCCGAGGTGGCGGTGGCGGCGATGGTGTCGCCGTCTGGGCCCCGCCTCGCCGGCATCCACGGCGTGTCGCTGCTGTCGCTGTCGATGTCGGTCGCCGACGGCTTCGCCGCCATCGGCAAGGCGTGGGGCGTGGTCGAGGAGATGGCCAAGAAGCACGGCCAGCCCCAACCCGACCGCGACACGTGGCGGGTGCTCGGCACCATGCACCTGGCCGAGACGAAGGACCAGGCCATCGAGGACTGCACCCACGGCCTCGAGGACTTCGCCAACTACTTCGGCGGGGGCGCCGGGTTCGTGCCCCTGGCCAACCAGGTCGACGGCGGCCCGTCGTCGCCCCGCGAGTACGTCGAGGCGTACGCCGAGTCGGGCAACGTGGTGATCGGCACGCCCGCCGACGCCATCGCCTACATCGAGGGCCTGCTCGACCAGTCCGGCGGGTTCGGCACGTTCCTCATGCTCGGCCACGACTGGGCCGGCCCGGCGGCCACGATGAGCTCCTACCGGCTGTTCGCCCGCGAGGTGATGCCCCACTTCCAGGGACAGCTGGCGGCGCCCCGGACCTCGCACGAGTGGGCCACCGGCAAGCGGGCCGAGATCTTCGGCCGGGCCGGGCAGGCGATCATGCAGGCGGTGCAGTCCCACGTGGCCGAGCAGGACCAGTCCGCCACGGGCAACGGCGCGCCTGGTGACCAGGCCGCCGCCGGCAGCGGCTCCGAGCGGGCCGGCGCCGGGAAGGACGAGTGATGCGCGCCGCGGTGCTGCGCTCGGGCGAGATCCTCGTGCGCGACGACGTGCCCGAGCCCGAGCCGGGCCTGGGGCAGGTGCTCGTCCAGGTGAAGGCCTGCGGGATCTGCGGGTCGGACCTGCACTTCGCCAAGCACGGCAAGGAGATGCTCGAGCTGGGTCGCCAGATGGAAGGCATGCCCCAGATGGGCGGCGGCGGGGACGGGCGGGGTGACATCGACCTCGACCGGGACGTGTACATGGGCCACGAGTTCGCGGCCGAGATCCTCGAGGCCGGCCCCGACACCGAGACCCTCCCCCCAGGCACGATCGTGACGTCGATCCCGGTGCTTTTGGGCATGGACGGCATCACGCCGATCGTCTACAGCAACACGGTGAAGGCGGGCTACGGCGAGCGGATGCTGCTGTCGGCCCCGATGCTGCTCGAGGTCCCCAACGGCCTCGACCCCCGGCACGCGGCGCTCACCGAACCGATGGCCGTGGGCCTGCACGCCGTGAACCGCTCGCGCATCACCGCCGGCGAGGGTGCGCTGGTGCTGGGCTGCGGGCCCGTGGGCCTCGCTGTCATCGCCGCCCTGAAGCTGCAGGCCATCGAGCCGATCGTGGCCGCCGACTTCTCGCCGGCACGCCGGCGCATCGCCAGCGAGATGGGCGCCCACGAGGTCGTCGACCCCGCCAGCGAGGCGGCGTTCGACGCGTGGAAGCGAGCCGGCGGCGGCCGCCCGCTCGTGGTCTTCGAGGCCATCGGCGTGCCCGGCGTCATCAACGAGATCATGCGCGCCGCCCCCGCCCAGAGCCGGGTGGTCGTGGTCGGCGTGTGCATGGAGACCGACTCGATCACGCCGTTCTTCGGGATCAGCAAGGAGCTGAGCATCCAGTTCGCCCTCGGCTACGACCCGATGGAGTTCTCGGGCACCCTGCGGGCCATCGCCGAAGGCGAGATCGACGTGACGCCGATGATCACCGGCGAGGTCGACCTCGACGGCGTGCCCGGCGCCTTCGAGGAGCTCGGCAACCCCGAGCGCCACTGCAAGATCCTGGTGGTCCCGTGATCGACGCCGCCACGCTGTCGGACCGGGCCCGACGGCTCGCCGCCGCCGTCGAGCCCGTGGCCGCGCAGGTGTACTTCTCGCCCGAGTGTCACGCCGCCTACGAGGCGCTCGGCTTCGGGCCCAGCCCGGCGACCACCGGCAACGGCGTGGCGCTGCCCGACGGACCGGCCTACTTCTGCAGCCGCGGCTCGGTGATGGGTCAGGTGCCAGGGGAGCTGGTGGCGGCCGCCTTCGCCGTGTTCAACCCGGCCGTGGTCGTCCCGTCGGTGGCGGCGGGCTGGCGCCTCGCCGACGCCGCCACGATCTGCTCGGCCCGCACCGCCGGGGCGACCGCCCAGCTGGTGCGGATCCTCGGCGAGCGGCCCGAGGGCGTCGAGCGGGCCATCACGCTGCTCCGCCGTGCGACGGGACCGCTCCGGCCGGAGGGCAAGCCGCTCTTCGCCGGGCTGCGATCCTTGGGGTTCCCGGCCGACCCGGTGGGCGAGGTGTGGCGGCTCACCGACCTGTTGCGGGAGTACCGAGGCGACGCCCACACCGCCGCTTGGACGGTCGCCGGCTTCGACGCCACCGAGATCGGCCTGGTGACCGAGGCCTTCTGGGGTCTGCCGCTCCGCAGCTACGTGCGCACCCGGGCGTGGTCCGACGCCGAGCTCGACGCCGCCGAGGCCCGGCTGCGCGACCGGGGGCTGGTCGCGGGCGACGGGTTGAGCGACGCCGGCCGCCGGGCCCGCGAAGCCGTGGAGGCGGCGACCGACGCCCAGTGCCGCCCCGCCGTCGAGGCCCTGGGCGACGACCTCGACGAGCTCGTCGACATCCTCGTCCCGTGGGGGGCGGCCATCCGGGAGGCCGGCGGCTACCTGCCCGACGGCCCCCACGAGCTGGCGCAGCGGGCGGCGTCGTGAGCACCCCCACCCCCACCCCCAGCCCCAGCGCCGGCGACCCGGCGGGCGGCCAGCGGTTCGCCGGGGTCGTCGCGCTCGTCACCGGCGCCGCCCGACCGCGGGGCATCGGTCGCGCCACGGCCCTGCGTCTCGCCGAGGGCGGCGCGGACGTGGCGTGCCTCGACATCGCCCGGCCCTACGACGACGCCCCGGCCCACGCCACAGCGAGCACCGACGACCTCGACAGCGTTGTCGCCGCCATCGAGGCGCTCGGCCGGCGAGCGGTGGCCGTGCGCGCCGACGTGTCCGATGCCGAGCAGGTCGAGGCCGCCGTCGCCGCCGCCTCCGAGGCGCTCGGCACGATCACCGCGGTGGCGAACGTCGCCGGTGGCAGCGGGGTGGGCTTCGGCCTCGGCCCCCTCCTGAGCCTGCCCGAGCGCGAGTTCCGGCGGGTGCTGGACGTGAACCTCGTCGGCACCTGGCTGGTGTCGCGCGCCTGCGCCCAGCGCATGGTCGACGCCGGTGTCCCCGGCCGCATCTGCAACGTCTCGAGCCAGGCGGGCAAGCGGGCGTTCCCGATGCTCGGCGCCTACTGCGCCGCCAAAGCGGCCGTCATCATGCTCACCCAGTCGATGGCCACCGAACTGGGCTCAGCGGGCATCTCGGTGAACGCCGTGTGCCCCGGGACGGTCGACACCGACCTGGTGAACCCGAACGGGATGTTCGAGACGATGCTCGGCGGCGCCGAGAACATGCGGGCCTGGATCGAGCGCGAGATCCCGCTCGGACGGCTCCAGACCGCCGACGAGATCGCGGCGGCGATCTGCTGGCTCCTCTCCGACGACGCCCGGGGCGTCACGGGTGAGGCTGTCAACGTCAGCGCGGGCCAGACGATGGTTTGACCCGTACCCAGACGGGTCAATTCGCTCAAGCCCCACGGCGGCCCGTCGATCATCGGTGGATGGAACACGGCGTGCGCTCCGATGACGAGGCGCGGGTGCTCGACGCCGCCCTGCGGGCGCTGCTCGACCAGCGGCCCGACGCCCTCGTCGCCGCCATCAACCCCGAGGGGCTGTTCGTCACCGCCCCACCCGAGGCCCCGTTCGGCCGGCATCCGGTGGCCCAGGCGAGATCGGCGCTCGACCTCGTGCAACGCAGCGAGACCATGAAGGTCATCGAGGCCTGGGAGCGGGCCCGAGCCGAGGGCGGCACCCACGTGCAGGTGCGCCTCGCCGGTGACCAGGCCGGGTTCGCACAGCTCCACTTCTTCGACGTGAGCCCGCTGTACGGCGTCTACGTGGGTGTCCTGGTCCCCCTCGACGGTTCCGGCGCCCAGCTCGACGAGATCGCCGCCATCCCGGCGCCCCCACCTCGCCTGTGCCGGGTGCGCAAGGACGAGCTGGCCCGGGTCCTCTGGGTCGACGACGCCGCCACGGCCATGCTCGGCTGGACCCGGGACGAGCTGATGACCCGGCGCTCGCTCGACTTCATCCACCCCGACGACCACGAGGTCGCCATCGGCACGTGGATGGAGGTGCTGGCGAACCCGGGGGGCACGTGCCGGACCCGGGTGCGCCACCAGCACCGGGACGGGCGCTGGCTGTGGGTCGAGATCGCCAACCGCAACGCCCTCGACGACCCGGACCAGGGCTACATCGAAGCCGAGATGTTCGACATCACCGAGGAGATGGAGGCGCACGAAGCCGTCCGGGCCAGCGAGCAGCTGCTGCGCCGGCTCGCCGAGACCCTTCCCGTCGGTGTCGTGCAGTTCGACACCACCCCGCGGATCCGGTACGCCAACGACGCGCTCTACGAGATCCTCGGCCTGAGCCGGGAGGCGACCGAGGAGGACATGTTCGGCTGCGTGGTCGAAGGCACCGACGTGATCGTCGCGGTGACCGAGGTCCTGGCGGGCCGCGACATCGACCTCGACGTGCGGATCGACCGCGCCGACGGCTCGGGACGGCGCCACTGCACGGTCGCCCTGCGCGCCTTGACCGACAGCAGCGGGGAGGTGACCGGAGCCGTGGCCTGCATGACCGACGTGACCGACGACGTCCGCCTCCGGGCCGAGCTCGAGCGCCGCGCCTCCCACGACCCGCTGACCTCCTGCGTGAACCGCGCGACGGTGATGGCGATGCTCGAGCAGGCCCTGGACGCCGAGGGCGCCGAGATCGCCGCCGTGTTCGTGGACCTCGACGACTTCAAGGCCGTGAACGACCGGCTCGGCCACGCCGTGGGGGACGCCGTGCTGGTGGCCGTGGGCGAGCGGCTCCGTCGCGCCGTGCGGGAAGGCGACGTGGTGGGCCGCCTCGGCGGCGACGAGTTCCTGCTGGTCTGCCGCGGGGTGGGCGACGGCGCCACCGCGCAGGAGCTCGGGGCGCGGGTCGCGGCCTCGCTGCGGGCGCCGGTCGAGCTCCACGGTCACCGCGTCGAGCCCCGGGCGAGCGTGGGCGTGGCGTGGGCCGGTGAGTCGGGCACGACCGACGCGGAGGCGCTGGTGGCCCGGGCCGACCAGGCCATGTACCGCTCGAAGCGCAACGCTGGCGGGAAGCCCGTGCTCGCCGGCAGCACGCCGCCCGCCCCCGGCACAGCCGCCTGACGGTCCGGCGGCAGGGGTCCTGGCGGCGATGGTCGGCCAACGGTCCCGAGGCCGGTCGCCGTGGGCCTCGGCGACGGCCAACCCGTGGGTCTCGACGAGGTCAGCTGTGGGGTCGCCGGTCAGCTGTGGGTCTCGACGAAGTTCAGGATCCGGCGCCAGGCGTCGTCGCAGGCCTCGGCGTGCTGGTCGAAGGCGCGGTCGAAGAAGCTGTGGGGCGCGTCCGCGTAGACGTGCAGCTCCACGCTCCCGCCTGCGGCCTCGACGTCGACGGCGAAGCGCTCGACCTCCTCGACGGGCGTGAAGTCCTGACCGGCGGCCAGCACGAGCAGCGGGGCCTTCATGTCGGGGATCCGGTGGGCGATGCGTGAAGGCACGCCGTAGAACCCGATGCAACCGGCGAGGTCGTGACCGGCCGCGGCCTGGGCCCAGGAGAGGCCGCCACCCATGCAGAACCCGACGGTGAACACCGACCGCACACCGGATGCCAGGCCCCGCAGCCAGGCGACGGCAGCGGCCACGTCGGCCTCGACCTGCTCGGGCTGCATCTGCGCCACGTGCTCGCGGAAGGGGAACTCCTCGCCGCGCTCGTCACCGCGCTCGACGACACCGGCCGTGCGACCGAAGTAGTCGATGGCGATGGCGTGCATGCCGGCCTCGGCGAACCGGACCGTCAGCTCCTCGTAGAAGGGGTGCAGCCCCCGCACGTCCGGCAGCACGACCATGCCCCGGCTCGATGGCGTGTCGGGGTGGGCGTAGTACGCGCCGAGCTCGGTGCCGTCGGCCGACGTCAGGGTCACCCGGCCCCGGTCCTCGGCACCGCCCCGGACGGGCGGCCGCGGTGGGCGGGCATCGTCTCCGTGACACATGCGGGACCTCCCGTCTCGGGTGCACGGTCAGGTCCTAGCATCGGCGAGCATGGGCCTGCCGCTCGAGGTGAACGGCGCGACCCGCGAGGTCCCGGCGCGACCCGACACGCCGCTGCTCTGGGCGCTCCGGGACCTCGGGCTCACGGCCGCCAAGTACGGCTGCGGGGCCGACCGGTGCGGCAGCTGCCGGGTCCTGGTCGGTGACGCGCCCGTCGCGTCGTGCCAGGTCGCGCTCGGGGACGTCACTGCGCCGGTGAGCACCCTGGAGGCGCTCGTCGACACGCCCGAGGGCGAGCGCGTCGTCACCGCCCTGGCCGGCATCAACGCCGGCCAGTGCGCCTACTGCCTGCCGGGCATCGCCGTGACCCTGATCCACCTGGCGCGGCGGACGTCCCCACCCGACGAGGAGGAGCTGTTGCGGGCCCTCGACGCCCACCTGTGCCGCTGTGGGTCGCAGCCCCGCATCCTGCGGGCTGCCCGCCAGGCCCTCGGCGGGGGCCGGCAGTGAGCGACCGGCTCCGGCTGGGGTCGCTCGCCCTCGAGCCGGACCTCGACCGCTGGGTGGCGCTCGAGCCCGACGGCACGGTCGTCGTGCGCACCGGGAAGGCCGAGCTCGGCCAGGGGATCCGCACGGCGCTGACCGCCGTCGCCGCCGACGAGCTCGGCGTCGATCCTGCTCGCATCCGCGTCGAGGGTCCGGCGACCGGCACGGCACCGAACGAGCTCATCACCGCCGGCAGCGGCTCGATCGAGCAGAGCGTCATGGCGCTCCGCCAGGCCTGCGCCCACGCCCGCCACATCCTCCTCGCCCGCGCCGCGGAGCGTCTGGGCGCTCCGGTGCAGGAGCTGAGCGTCGACGACGGGACCGTGCGGGCGCCCGACGGCGCGTCGGCGTCCTACGCCGAGCTCGGCGCCGAGCCCTTCGACCACCGGGTCACCGAGCCGATCGAGACGGTCCCGATCTCGGCGCGCCGCTGGTCCGGCCACGGCCTTCCCCGCGTCGACCTCACCGCCAAGATCCGGGGCGAGCCCGTGTTCGTCCACGACCTGCGCCTGCCCGGCCTCCGCCACGCCCGCGTGCTGCGACCGCCTCGCCCCGGCGCCCGGCTCACGACAGCCGATGCTGAGCTCCGCGACCTCGCGGCGGCGCTCGGACCGCCGGAGCGGGCCCGCACGGGGGTCGATGATTCCGACGTCGACGACCGGGGCGCTCGTGGCTCGGACGGCGAGCCGGCGGGTGGAGTGGACGTCGTGCGGGACGGGAGCGTCGTCGCCGTCGTCGCCGACCGAGAGGGCGACGCCGTGGTGGCGGCCGAGGCGCTCGCCCGCAGCCTCACGTGGGAGGGCGGCGGCATCGATCCGGCGCTGGCCGACCCGGCCACGCTCGAGGCGCGCGTCACGAGCAGCACGGCCATCGTCGACGGGGCGGCCGTCGAGGACCGGCCCGCCCCGCCCCTCGAGCACACCGGCGCGGCCCAGGTGGTGCGGGCCCGGTACTCCAAGCCGCTGCTGCTCCACGGGTCGATCGGGCCGTCGGCCGCCGTCGCCCACCTCGACGGCGACGAGCTGACGGTGTGGACCCACAGCCAGGGCGTCGAGCTGCTGCGACCCAGCCTGGCCGAGGTCCTCGGGCTGCCGGCTGAACGGGTGCGTGTCGTTCACGTGGACGGTGCCGGCTGCTACGGGCACAACGGCGCGGACGACGTGGCCCTCGACGCCGCCCTCGTGGCCGTGGCGCGGCCCGGCCGGCCCGTCGCCGTCCAGTGGAGCCGGGACGACGAGCACGGCTGGGAGCCGGCCGCTCCGGCGATGGCAGTGGACCTGGAGGCCGGCCTCGACGAGCAGGGCTGCATCACGTCCTGGCAGCACGACGTCTACAGCCAGCCGCACGGCGCCCGGCCCCGCCCGCACGGCGAGGGCACGAGGACGTCGGGCCTGCTGGCCAGCTGGTACCGCGAGCAGCCCTTCGAGCAGCCCGCGCCGTGGCCCGTTCGTGGCTTCCACAGCGGCGGGCACCGCAACGCCGACCCCTACTACGACCTCCCCGTCCGTCGGGTCGTCCACCACCAGGTGCCCGCACCCGTCCGCACCTCGTCCACCCGCAGCCTCGGCGCCTTCGCCAACGTCTTCGCCATCGAGTCGTTCGTCGACGAGCTGGCACTCGCCGCCGGCAGCGATCCGGTCGCCTTCCGGCTCGCGCATCTCGGCGACCGCCGGGCCCGCGAGGTCATCGAAGCCGCCGTCGACCTGGCAGGAGGGCTGGTGGCCCCCGGCGGCCTCGACGCCCCGGGCCGGGGCTTGGCGTTCGCCCGCTACGAGAACGTGAAGGCGTACGTGGCGGTGGTCGCCGAGGTCGAGGTGGTGGCGCGCACCGGGGAGGTGCGCCTGCGCCGGGCCTGGATCGCAGCCGACGCCGGCGAGGTGATCGACCCCGACGGCCTCGCCAACCAACTCGAGGGTGGCGTCGTGCAGGCGGCCAGCTGGACGCTGAAGGAACAGCTCGAGCTCGGTCCCGACGGGGTCCGCAACCGCGACTGGGAGTCCTATCCCATCCTGCGGTTCTCGGAGGCGCCGCTCCTGGAGACCCGGCTGCTCGACCGGCCGAGCGAGCGCCCGCTCGGCGCCGGCGAGGCCAGCACCGGCCCGACGGCCGCGGCGATCGCCAACGCCGTGCACCAGGCCACCGGCGCCCGCATCCGCGACCTGCCCCTGCGCCCCGACCGCGTCCGCCGGGCCCTCACCGACCTCCTCTGACCGCCTTCCGCTGGCGACGCACCGCGCGCAATTCGACTCGAGGGACTTCTCGAGGTGGATTGTTGCGGAATCCGCAACCGAGTGACTCGAGAAACGTCTCGAGTCGATCTGCGCGCCCGTCGAGCAGGATCGAGCACCCGAGAGCGGACTCAGCGGGCAGGATGGGCGGGTGGACGGTTGGACCTGTCCGGAGTGTGGGCGCCTTTTCGCCCGGCGCCAGTCCCACGACTGCGCACCGGCGATGACGATCGACGAGTACTTCGCGACCGGACCTCCGCACGAGCGCCCGGTCTTCGACGCCGTCATGCAGCACGTCACCACCCTCGGGCCTGTCCACGCCGAGTTCGTGTCCGTGGGAGTCTTCCTGAAGAACCCGAGGAAGTTCGCCGAGCTCCGCCCCATGCTGCGCTGGGTGGCGGTGTCCTTCTCGCTGCGGCGCACGGCCCGCCACCCCACCATCAGCCGCAAGGTCGTGCCGTACGGCAGCCGGTACCACCACGTGGCCAATGTGGCTGATCCTGGCGATCTCGACGACGACCTGCTCGCCCTGCTCACCGAGGCCTACGAAGCGGCGAGCTGACGCCGACCGATGAACCAGGGCGGTCCGCTCCGTCACACTGGAGCCGACCCGGACCAGCACGTGACGGACGGCACGACGGAAACCTCTTGAACTCAAGCCCACTTCAACTGTCAGGATGCCCGCCATGAACCCACACCTCGCCGTCGAGACCATCGGGCTCGCCAAGTCGTTCGGGGCGACCCGCGCCGTGGCGGGAGTCGATCTCGAGGTCCGCTCGGGCACCGTCTTCGGGCTGCTCGGACCCAACGGTGCCGGCAAGACCACCATCGTGCGGATGCTGGCCACGCTGCTGCGGCCCGACTCGGGCACGGCCTGGGTCCTCGGGCACGACCTCGTCCAGGACGCTCCCCTCGTCCGCCGGCGGGTCAGCCTCACCGGCCAGTTCGCGTCGGTCGACGAGGAGCTGACCGGGCGCGAGAACCTCGTGATGATCGCCCGGCTGCACGGCATGCCACCCCGTCCCGCCCGGTCCCGCGCCGACGAGCTGCTCGAGGCGTTCGGGCTGGCCGATGCTGCCACCCGTCTCGTGAAGACCTACTCCGGCGGTATGCGGCGGCGGCTCGACATCGCCGCCACGATCGTGGTGACCCCCGACCTGGTCTTCCTGGACGAACCGACCACCGGGCTCGACCCGCGCAGCCGGAACCAGGTGTGGGACATCGTGCGGGCGCTGGTCGCCGGCGGCACGACCGTGATGCTGACGACGCAGTACCTGGAGGAGGCCGACCGACTGGCCGACCGCATCGCCATCATCGACCGCGGCCACAAGATCGCGGAGGGCACTGCCGGTGAGCTCAAGGCGTCGGTCGGGGCCGGCGCCCTGCACGTGCGGCTCCGGCAAGCGGCCCAGCGGCCGGAAGCCGAGAGGCTCCTCGCCGCCGCCCTCGCCACCGAGATCCACCTCGAGGGTGATCCGACGGCCCTGTCAGCAACGGTCGACGAGGGAGACGAGGAGCGGGTCGCGCACGCACTCGCCGAGCTCGCCCGGGCCGGGGTGGCCGTGGCGGACTTCGCGCTCGGCAAGCCCAGCCTCGACGAGGTCTTCCTGGCGCTCACCGGCCATCCCGCCGAGCCCGCCGACGCACAGACCGACACCGCACCACCAGCCGGCGGACCCCATGACGAGGAGGCTGCATGACGACCACCGACAGCACCACCACCAGCACCGGCAGCCCCGCCACCGCCGAGCTGCGCGTCGACCGGCTCGAGACCGTCCTCACCCCCACCGAGCGTCCGGTGCCGGCTGGCCCCTGGACGGCGTCGCTCGTCTTCGCCTGGCGAGCGATCCTCAAGATCAAGCACGTCCCCATGCAGCTGTTCGACGTGACCATGTTCCCGATCATGTTCACGGTGCTGTTCACCTACCTGTTCGGGGGCGCCATCGCCGGCTCGCCCCGTGAGTACATCCAGGACCTGCTCCCCGGAATCCTGGTCATGACCGTGGCGATGATCACCCCCTACACCGGCATGGGGCTCAACCAGGACATCCAGAAGGGGATCTTCGACCGGTTCCGCTCGATGCCGATCTGGGGCCCGGCGGCGCTCGTCGGCGCCCTGCTCGGCGACGCCCTGCGCTACTCGCTCGCCGCCATGATCACGGTGGCGCTGGGCATCGCCATCGGGTTCCGTCCCGGCGGCGGCGCCGTCGGGGTCCTGCTGGCCGTGGGCCTCCTGCTGGTGTTCTCGTTCAGCCTGTCGTGGATCTGGACGGCGGTCGGGCTGCGCATGCAGACACCCGAGAGCGTCATGCAGGTGAGCATGATGATCCTCTTCCCCTTGACGTTCGCCAGCAACGTGTTCGTCGACCCGGCGACGATGCCCGGCTGGGTCCAGGCGTTCGTCGACGTGAACCCCATCACCCACCTCACCACCGCGGCGCGGAGCCTGGCGCACGGCATCCCCGACACCGGCGCGATCGCGGCCGTCCTCGTGGCGTCGGTCGTGCTGGTCGCCGTGTTCGCCCCGGTGACCATGCGCCTCTACCGCTCCGAGCGCTGAGCCCTCAACCGGCGTCAGGGGCCCAGCCGCTCGCGCACCTGCAGCGCGGTGTCCAGCACGTGGTCACCCAGGCAGCGGTCGACCATGAAGGTCTCCTCGTACTCCGCGAGCTCCACCTCGGGCACGTACTCGAGCAGGCCGCCCAACACGTCCACCTCGTAGGACGGGATGACGTACCCGAGGGAGTCCTGGACCTGCGCGAACACCATCGTCTGGCCGCCTCGGTCGGCGGCGTGTCGGGCCTTCGACTTCAACACGAGCGAGATGCTCGAGAAGATCTCGCCTGGTGTCGTCAGCACCGTGAGCTCACCGACTCGGAACCCCGAGACCTCGGTCTTCACGGTGAGGGGGCTGGCGGTGACGCACCCCCGCGGCGAGCTCGGGTGCTTGCGCCACTCGTAGGCGCCGGCGAGACCTGCGGCCGGGCCGGGCGAGAAGTCGCGGTCGAGCAATCCAGCCACGCCGAGCCCGGCGAGCACCGCGTTGGTGACGGGGTGGGTGATCTCGGCCGACACCGCCGTCACGTCGTTCGACGCGAGGCGCGAGCCGCCACGCTCGATGTCCTGCGCCAGGAACCGGGCGAACGCATCCCCCATGGCGACGACGCCGCCGCCGCTCGGCGAGACGTTGCCGAGCCCACCGACGAACACCACGCCGACCCCGCCCATGACATCGCCGAGCGCCTTGGACGCGGTGGCCGGCCAGTCGCCGTGCAGCAGCGTGTTGCCGGCACCGAGCACCGTCGGGTGCGCCGCGTAGTTCACCAACGTGGCGATGACGCGCCCCGCAGACCGCGGGTGACGGGACACGGCACGAGCCTGCATCCACACCGCCCCGTAGTCGGGGGTGGAGTGGTACAGGTCACGGCGTTCGTTGTTGAACGTCCGGGCGTCCACCGCGCCGATCTCGATCGTCGCCAGCTCGCGGCCGGCGATGGCGGCCAGACCCGAGGCCACCACCCGGTCCCGGATCTGCTCCCGGTACCACCGAGGCAGCCCGCCCCAGGCCCCGTAGCCGTCCGCACCCCCGTGCGTGTGGGTGGAGCCAACGGCCACGTTGGCGACCGGGATCCCCGCCGCCTCGGCGATGGCGGCCCGCATGCCGGCGATGCCGCAGGCGTCGCAGAGCTCGGGGCGGTAGTGGCTGAACAGCCCCACCATGTCAACGGTCTGCCACACGACGGTGTCGACACCGTTCGAGATGGCGATCGACCGCACGTTGACGCCCGCGTGGTCGTCCACGCCCGTCGCCGCCCGGGCCGGACCGATGCCGTAGCCACCGAGGTAGATGCAGGCGGGGTCCACGGGCCAGCCAACCCGCCCCTGCTCGAAGAGCGGCGTGTGGAGGTGCTCGACGAAGCCCGCAGGACCCTGGTCGATCTGAGGGCAACCCTCGGTCTTCCACGATGCGCCCTCGGGCGGCTCGGGCGCCAGGCTGGTCACGTCGGCGCCCACGAGGAAGTACCCGTCGGGTAGGCGCTCACCGGCAACGAGCTCGGGTGGCCGAGACCGAGCCGGCGTCCCGCTGCCAGGGCCGCCTCCCTGACCAGGCGCGGGCGTCGCGGCGCGCTCGCCGGGCCCGGGAGCCGGGAGGTCGACGGGCGCCAGACCGATCCCCGCCCACGCGGCGCCGAGGAGCGTCGCGCCGACCAGGGATGCGGCGACCGCGATCCGGGTGAGTGTCCGCAAGCTGGGCGTCAACGTGGCTCCCCTCTCTCTCGAGCCGGCCCCCGCTGCGCGGCGATGCCGGCGTGTGCGACCAGGGCCATGACCACCAGCACGAGAAGGCCCGCCGCGACCCAGGACCCCGGCTGCCACCACGAGACCGGCGAGGCGGCGGGCGCGTCGACGGCCGCCCGCCCGGGGTCGCCGCCGGCCGCTCCGGCAGCGCCCGTCACTACCACGGGGCCGAGCTCGACCGTGCTCCCGTCGCGGGCGACGGCGAGCTGGGCGCCGTTGCGCTCGCCCCACTCGTCCACGACGGCGCCACGGAAGATGACGGCGATCTCCTGGCCCCGCAGGCGCGTCGGGGCCGACCAGCGGTCGCCCACCGGGTGTGCCGGGACGAGCCGGCGGAGGGTCCGGGGTCCGTCCCGGCCAGGGCCCAGGACAGCCACGGTCGCCGAGTCGACCGCGGCGGTGCTGGCCCACGGGCGGAACGAGCACGTTCGGCAGATGCGGGGGTCGCCGTCGTCGCGCACCATCTCGATCGGCGAGTCGTAGGTGCGGGGGTAGGCGATCGGGTCCACCACGAACGAGACGTGGCCACCCGGCTCCACCCTGAGGTCACGCACGGTGATGCCTTCCCAGGGGCGGACCGTGAACGGTGAGGACACGAGCTCGTAGGGCCTGTCGGCGCCACCCTGGCGGATCCGACCGTTCACCACGAAGCGGTACTCGCCGTCAGGCACCTGTCCGAGCCTGGCGGGGAAGGCGTTGAAGGCCTCGAAGCTGGCGGTCCAGATCCACTCCTGCCGGCCCGTGTGGGTGTCGGCCACACCGGCGACACCCTCGGGCATGGTGAGGATCGTCTGCACCTCGCCGCTCTGATCGGCGAAGGGCACCCACTCCTCCCCGACCCTCCGCTCGACGGCCACCGTGGGGTTGTCCACGGCGTTCGAACCGCCCCGCCAGGTAAACGTGGCCGCGTCGAACCGCGTGATCGACAAAGGTTGATCGAGCGCCTCCGCTGGGCCGACGTCGTCGGGCAGCGTTGCGCGCCACAGCTCGTAGGCAGCACCCGCCGCCCGCCCGAGGGCCTGAGCTGTGGCCTCTTGGCGCGCCTCGTCCACCGCCGCAAGGGGAAGCAGGGGTTCGAGGGGGACGGGGGGACCGCCCTTGAGGTGGCCGGCCATGCGGACGAGGCGGGTGGCCATGTAATCAGCCGTGTGGGGGCCGTGGGACGTCAGCGCCTTGCGGTAGTGGTCCCGCGCCATGTACTCGCGGTACGAGACGGTGTAGCCGTTGTAGTCACCCGAGTGCCCGAGGGCGACCGGGAGGGCGTAGCCGAGGTGCTCGGGCAGCTCCTCGTGGGTGAAGTTGCCCTTGATCGCAGCGGGATCAGCGGGCTCGCTGTTGGCGAACGGGGCATAGTCCACGTCGTCCCAGCCGCGGGCGTCGTTGTGGATCTGCGCGCGCATGCGCTGGAAAGGGCCGTCGTCGACGGTGAGGCTCCGGTCGCTCAGGTCACCCGCCCCGGGGTGGGGGCAGGACCACGTGCCGTCGCTGTTGTCGTCGCAGTGCTGGTCCCACGGGAAGCCGTTCCAGATGTTGCCCTGCACCGTGTCGGCCCGCGTCTTGATGTTCAAGATGAGGTCGACCTGGGGCTCGCACGCACAGGAGGCGAGCAGCACCTCGCCGATCCTGAAGGTCTGCAGCTTGAGGCGCAGGTTCTCCTGCACACCGGTGAACGACGGGGCGTCGTAGTGCTCCGGCAGGGGGATCCCGTGCAGCTTGAGGCTCTCCCAGGCCAGGGGGACGGGTACGACCTGGCCGGTGCGCTGGCAGTCCGGCAGACCGACGATCGGTACACCCGGGTTGCCTTCCGCGGTAGGTCCGGTCCGGCAGTTCGACACGCTCGGGTACGGGTGCGAGACGGGCCCCGGCGCCCAGTAGGTGAGGGCGGCGACCGGCACGTCGGTCGAGAAGGGCACCTCGACCTCGCCGGTGGCGATGCGGTGCCAGCCCTCCACGATGGCGTCAGCCAGCAGGCGCGCGCCCCGCTCGGTCTGGGCGTGACCGACATGAGCCCAGGCCCACCACGTACCGTCCGGCAACTGGGGCGTGTCGCTTCGGAGGTACGGACCCTCGGCGCTGCCCACGTCGCCCTGGCTGAACACGAGCGGGGCGCCGGTGTCACGCTCGACGAACCGCGCGAGGGGACCGAGGAAGTCGGCGCTGATGAGGTCGTAGGCGGGGAGCGACTCGGGGTGCTGACCCCAGTTCGCCCAGACCGCGAGCGGCCGTGGCTCGTCGCCCGAGATGTCGTCGAAGCGCATGACCACGACCTCGTGGTCGCCGAAGTCCAGCGGGTAGCCGTAGGGCGTGCCGTCGTCGGCGACGCCCCGCCCGGCGATGTTGCCCTTGTAGACGTCGTGGTGGACGGCGGTGGCGCCCATGCGGGCGGGTCGCAGGTCGGCCTCGGCGGCGAGGATGGCGTCGGCCATGGCCCGGGCCGTGTACTCGAAGTTCCGCAGGTCCATCACGTCCTGGAACAGCCACACGCCCCACGATGGCGTCGAGTAGTAGGGGGATGAGTGGTTGTGGCTGGCCGAGTGCAGGATCCGGTCGGCCGTGATCCGCGACCCCGCCTCGGCCAGGAGCTGGCCGACCCGGCGGAGCAGCAGGTCCTGGGCGAGGTACAGGTCGCTCTTGACCAGCGCGACGCGCTCACCGTTGCTGCCGTGGACGACGATGGCGCGCATGGTGAGCCGGGAGGCGACGCCGTAGCTGTCCCGCTGGGCGAGGGAGTGCGCGTGCGGATCGACGCCGTCACGGCTCCCACCGATCGGGGGCTCCTTCGCCGTGTACTGGCCGGCGCCGGCCCCCACGTGCCAGGTGGCGTCGACGACGCCGACCCCGGCCATCAGGACAGCCTCCGGTGCGGCCTCACCCCGGACAGCGGCGGTGAGGCCGGGGATGACCGCGAGCGCGGTGGCGGCGACGAGAACGGCGGTGAGTCGTGTCACAGTTGCTTCGACGGGGCGCTGGACAGGCGTCACCGCGAGGTTTCGACGTCGAAGCAACGAACCCCTGCCGGCAGGTCACGCTCGGCCCGGCGTCGAACCCTCGGGCATGGGACGAACCGAGCCCGGCTGCTGCCCGGAGCCCGCCCCGCGCCGCCAGATGCTCACCCGGCGCAGGGTGCTGCAGGGCAGCCTCACCGCGGCGGGCGCGCTGCTCCTCGCCCGGCCCTCGGTCGCGCTGGGCTCTCTGCCAACGCCTTTCGAGGCCACGCCCCTCACCGGTTCCGGGGCGTCGCGCCGTTCCCGACTGTTCCGTGGTCTGGCCTGCGCCCACGCTGATCTCCACAACCACAGCCACTTGTCGGACGGGGCGGGCGACCCGACCTTCGCGTTCACGTCGATGCGCGACGCGGGGCTCGACGTGGCCGCGCTCACCGATCACGCGACCGTGAGCTGGGGACCGACCGGCGCAGTCACCGAGGCGGCATGCAGTGCGTACGACGGCGAACCCCGCCACGGCGAAGCTCTCGGCTGCCGGGGGCTAGCCGGCATCGACGAGGCCCGCTGGCGGCTCACCGGCGCGCTCGCCGACGCGGCCGACACCCCGGGCGCGTTCGTCGCGATGCGCGGCTTCGAGTGGTCGAGCCCGCTCCTCGGGCACGTGAACGTGTGGTTCTCCGAGCGGTGGATCGACCCCCTGCACACCGGCGGTGTGGACGCGTCCGGCCTGGGCGAGCACTTCCGGGAAGGCGGGGCACCGGGCGAGGCGATCGGCTCGCTGCTCGACGGCGTGGGGCGCGGCCTCCCACTCCGCACCGGGATGGTCCCCTTCTACGAGTGGCTCCGCGCCGACCCGGGCACGCCAGGACTGGGGGGCGGCGCCGACGGCCTCGCGTGCTTCAACCACCCCGGCCGCGAGGCCGGCCGGTTCTCGTACTTCCGGTACCACCGTCGCGTCGCCGAGCAGATGGCGGCCATGGAGATCCTGAACCGTGACGAGGACTACCTCTTCCGATCATTCGCTGATGGGCAGCCCTCCCCGCTCGTGGAGTGCCTCGACGCCGGCTGGCGGGTGGGCCTCATCGGGGTGACCGACGAGCACGGGACCGACTGGGGCCACTACGAGGGAAAGGGACGGGCGGGCCTCTGGGTGCGCTCGCTCACGCGTGAGGGCGTCCGAGAGGCGATCGCCCAGCGCCGGGTGTTCGCCACCTTCGAGCGCGGCCTTCGTCTCGATGCCGGCGCACGACCGGCGCCCGCTGGGGGCAGGCCCGCCTGGGGGGGCCAGGCCGGTGCCGGCTGGCGGCAGATGGGGCGCGAGCTCGAGCATCGCCGAGGACGCGTCCAGTTCGCGCTCGACCTCGACGGCGGCCCCTCCTGGCAGCACCGCCTCGTCGAGATCCAGGTGCTGCGGCCCGGCTCCCACGTGCCAGCGGTGATCCACGTGGAGCGCGCCCGGGTGCCGTCGACCGAGGAGCCACCGATCACCTTCACGGTCGATCTCGACCGGGACGACGGCGACTGGGTCGTGCTGCGCATCGCCGATCCCAGCAGCCCCAACCCGCAACCGGGCCCCCACGGCCACGGAGCGCAGGGGAAGGCAATCGCCTACACCAGCCCCTGGTGGCTCCCAGGCTGAGACAAGGCGCGGGAGGGAGCACGGCAGGTCCGGTCGAGCTGTCCGAGCTCACTCGGCGTGGCGGCCGGTGAGGAGCCCTCGGTTGCGGTCGGTGTGGGTCTTGTGCTGGTGGTGCTGCCAGCAGAGGGGCTGGAGGTTCTGGTAGCTGGTGGGACCGTCGTTGGCGACGGGGTCGATGTGGTCCCACTCGAGGCCGTAGCGACGGTCGCAGCCGTCCTGGCGGCAGGTGACGCCGTCGAGGTCGGGTGGGGGTCCGAGGTCGAGAGCGGTGCGCAGCTCGGCGGGACGGTGCCGGCCGAGGTGGGCGACGGTGTGGATGGCGACGCCGTCGTGGAGCACGGCCTTCAAGAACGCGTCCTTGCCCAGCTCCTTCGCCACCTCGACGGGGATGGGCCCGCCGCCGATGACGTGGCAGACCTCCCCGGGGTGGGTGTGGCCCCGCCGCCAGGCGTTCAGATCGCACACAACGATCAGGTCGGCCCGGTCGTGCTTGCCCCGGCCCCCGCCTTCGAACATCCGGACCAACGCATCCGCGGCATAGGCCTCCCAGGGTTCGAGCCCAGCATCCGCGGCACCGACCAGACCAGCACGGACCTCGCCGCCGGTGCCGTCGCCGGCGCCCCGGACAGCAGCGGTGGCGCTGGAGGAGCCGCTGGTGGCGGGAGCGCTCGTTCGGTGATCCCGGCGGGCGGCGCGGCGGATGCGGCCGGTCTCGGCGTCGAGGCGGTTGACGAAGGGCACGCCGACCTCGGGTGGCAGCTCGAAGCGGCCGCACACGTTGCCCAGCTCGTTGCGCCAGTGCCGGACGTAACGAGCGCCTCGCCGGCGGCGGTGCAGCTCGGCGATGTTGAGGACGTCCATCCGTCGCTTGCGGGCCCGGTCCTTGAGGGCGCGCAGGCTCTGGGTGCGGGCCACGCCCAGCAGCTCGGCTTCCGAGCCAGGGGCGTCGGCTTCGGTGCGGGCGATCTCACGGGCCTGTTCCAAGCTGAGCTCCCCCGCCTCCACCGCCTCCCTCGTACGGGGCAGGGCGGCGAGCGCCTCGGCGGTCTCGAGCTCCTCCCGGGCCCGGGGCCCAGACGTGCCGGTCTGGCGGGCCAGCCACTCGGCCGGATCCCCAGCGCCCGCTCCAGGCAGCGCGCCGCACGCCGCGGCCCGGGCCGCGGCCCGCACCCGGGCGGCGGCACAGGCCTTCTCGACCGCCGCCAGCCGGACAGCCAGCGCGGCGCAGTCCGCACCGGACCACAAGCCGGGTTCGAACGCCCGAAGCTCGCCGAGGAGCACCTCGGCGGCGGGAAGCGCACCGTGGGACATGGGACACCTCCTCTCCTTCATCCGCATCTCGCCCTCGGGCGAGGTGCCATTGACGTTCCGTTGAGAGGAGAGCCCGTCACGCCCGGCCCTCGATGGCGTGCCGCCCATCGTAGCATACATTTGTTTGAATGACAACCATCTTCTGTACGTTCTTCACCAGCCCGCGCTGTGGAGTCGGTGCGAGACCTCCTGGGGCTGGGCCCCCACCAGTTGGCGTAGCCTGCACCTCCATGGGTTCGCAGGACCAGGGGGGAAACGAGCTCGACGTGGTGGTGATCGGCGCCGGGTTCGCCGGGCTGTACATGCTGCACAGCCTGCGCAAGGCGGGCTTCACCGTCCGGGTGCTGGAAGCCGGATCCGGGATCGGTGGCACCTGGTACTGGAACCGCTACCCGGGGGCCCGGTGCGACGTGCAGAGCCTGGAGTACTCCTACGGCTTCGACGAGGACCTCGAGCAGGAGTGGGAGTGGACCGAGAAGTACGCCACCCAGCCCGAGATCCTCGCCTACCTCGAGCACGTGGCCGAGCGCTTCGACCTGCACCGCGACATCCAGCTCGACACGCTGGTCACCGCCGCCACCTTCGACGAGGGCACCAACTCCTGGACGGTCGAGACCGAGGCGGGTGACCGGCTCACCAGCCGGTTCGTCGTCGCCGCCACGGGTTGTTTGTCATCGGCGAACGTGCCCGACATCCCCGGCCGCGACAGCTTCGAGGGACCGACGTACCACACCGGCCGCTGGCCGCACGAGGGCGTCGACTTCACCGGCCAGCGCGTCGCGGTGATCGGGACTGGGTCCTCGGCGGTGCAGGCCATACCGATCATCGCCGAGCAGGCGGCCGAGCTCACCGTGTTCCAGCGGACCGCCACCTACGCCGTGCCTGCCCACAACGAGCCGCTCGATCCCGAGCTGGTCACCGAGGTGAAGGCCCGCTACCGGGAGGTGCGCGCCGCCAACCGGCTGGCCATGGCGGGCTTCGGGGCGCTCTCGACCCTCCAGCCGGGCGGGACGTCCGCGCTCGAGGTGGGCGAAGACGAGCGCGAGCGACTGCTCGAGGAGCGTTGGCAGACCGGCGGGCTCGGCTTCCTCGGCGCCTTCCCCGACACGCTCCTCTCCCCCGAGGCCAACGAGGTCGTGGCCGAGTTCGTGCGGGCCAAGATCCGCTCGATCGTGAAGGACCCCGACGTGGCTGAGCTGCTGTGCCCCAAGCAGGTCATCGGCTGCAAGCGCCTCTGCGTCGACACCGGCTACTACGAGACGTTCAACCGACCGAACGTGCGCCTCGTCGACATCAGCACGAGCGGCATCGAGGCCATCACACCCACCGGCGTGCGGGCCAACGGCACCGACCACGAGGTCGACGTCATCGTGTTCGCCACCGGCTTCGACGCCATGACCGGGGCGCTCACGCGCATCCGGTTCGAGGGCGCCGGCGGCCGGACCCTCGCCGACGCCTGGAGCGAGGGACCCAAGACCTACCTCGGCATCGGCGTGGCCGGGCTCCCCAACCTGTTCCTGATCACCGGCCCGGGCAGCCCTTCGGTGCTGACCAACATGGTCACGTCGATCGAGCAGCACGTGGAGTGGATCACCGACTGCCTCACGTACCTGCGCGCCGGCGGGCACGAGCGGATCGAGGCCGACCCGGCGGCCGTCGAGCAGTGGGTGGCGCACGTGAACGGCATCGCCGGGTTCACGCTGTTCCCCACCTGCAACTCGTGGTACCTCGGCGCCAACATCCCGGGCAAGCCCCGCGTGTTCATGCCCCTCCCCGGTCTCGGGCCCTACGTCGCGCAGTGCGACGCCGTCGCCGCCAACGGCTACGAAGGCTTCCTCATCGACGCCCACCGGCACGCGGGCACCCCGCTCGCCGCCGAGGCGAAGGGGGCCGAGGCGGTCAGCTGAACAGGCAGGTGGCCCGCAGCTCGATGCTGGAGCGGGCGGGCTGGCCCGGTGGGACCTCGGGGTCGTGGAACGCCGAGTGCGGCGTGAAGAACACCTTGCCGGCACGCACCAGGTCGGTGTCGTAGGTGCGGAACGCCACGGCCTCGTTGGGTCGCAGCTCCGGGAAGGCGTACCAGGCGTGGGCGGCGCCCTTGGCGGGGGCGGCGATGACAAGAGCGTCGAAGTCGAAGCCCGTGCCGGCGTAGTTCGTGACGTGGAGCGCCCGGCCCTGCTCGGGGGTGACGGTGCGGATGTCGCAGAAGGCCAGCGGGTAGTCCATCTTGGCCGGTCCGAGGTTCCGCCAGAACTGCAGGATGACGACGCGCCCCGCCGCCTGCACCGCCGAGGCGTCGACACCGTTGCGGGCGAGGGCGGCTCGGCCTCCGGGGCTGGGGTCGTCGTAGGAGCGGCGGATGATCTGGTCGTGGGTGGCGGCGAAGTCGGAGTGCACGAACCGGATCGGTGCGAGCTGCTCGTGCTCCTTGGCCTTCTCGGGGCTGCGCTTGATGTGGCCCGACACCAGGGCGACCTCGGCGCCGGTCATCTCCCGGGCGAGCGCCTCGATCTCGGCGTGGTGCACCGAGTGGATCTCGGCGTCGTCGCTCCAGTCCTGCACCTTCGACTCGTGCCCCACGAGCTCGAAGCCGCACTCCTGCCAGCCGGGCAGATCGGCGACCCGCCCGTCACGGATGTCGACCTCGGCCTGCACCAGGCCGGCGTCGGGATCGCCGGTCCGACCGAGGTAGTTCAGGGTGGCGCGGCAGAAGGTGCCCACGGTTCCTCCAGCGATGACGGCTCGGTTCGTGTGAGAGTCTAACGACCCCGTCGGCGTCTCGGCCGGCCGATGTCCGACGGCGTCGCGAACCGGCACCGCGGGCCTGGCGCGTCGAGCAGGCGCTGGTCCAGGGTGGCGAGCGGTGCTTCGATGCGCTCGGCCAGGGCGACGTACCACGCGTCGTATGCGGTCAGGTTGGCCCGCAGCTCCCAGATGCGCGCCGCCACGGGCTCGTAGGGATAGAGCTCGACGCGAAGGTCGAGCAGGTCGGCGTGGGCGAGGCTGGCCACGTCGTCACTGATCTCGCGGGCGGCGGCGGCCCGGCGCAGGACGCTGGCGACCTCGACGGGCAGCAGGTGGGGCGCCGCCAGGTCCGCAGTGAGGAGTTGCTCCGCCCACCTCCCGTCGGGCCCGGTGTCGACGAGTGCGGCGACGAGCGCCGATGCGTCGACGACGACCGTCACCGGCGCCCGGCGTCGCGATGCCCGAGGATCGTGCCTGCAGGCAGGCTCGTTCCCGTGCGGGCCTTTCGCTCGCCGATACGGGCGGCGAGCGCCTCGGGGTCGGGCCGGGAGGCGAGGTCGATCAGCTCCTGACGCAGGTACTCCTGCAGCGAGCGGCCGGTCCGGGCGGCCCGGGCGGCCAACTCGTCCCGGGTCTCGTCGGGGACGTCCCGGATGGTGATGGCGGGCATGCATGCAGACTAGCTGCACTCACAGCGATTTGCAGTGCACGGCCCATCGACCGGCAGTAGCGTTCCATCGGACCGGAGGACGGTCGCGCCGTGCTCCTGTGACATCACGCCCGGCGGCGGGTGGCGGCCTCGGCGGCAGCGGGCAAGGTGGCGGCGAGCACCCGGAACAGGGCGGGGATGTCGGTGTCGCCGGGTTCGATCTCAGCGGCGATGAACACGGCGTCGGCGACGGCGAGCGAGAAGCGCGCCAGCGTGTCGAGGGTGGCGTCGTCGGCCGGGATGCGACGCGCCGCGAGCTCCGCCTCGATGGCGGCACGCAGCCCGGCCCGGGCGTACCCCCGCACGCGGCGGACCGTCTCGAGCGATGCCGCGCTCTCGTCGGGACGTTCGAGGGAGATCAGCAGCAGCAGCCGAAGGAACTCGGGGCGGTCCTCCAGCGCCTCGCCCACGTGCACGAGCATCTGGGCCAGTCGCTCGGTGGGCGGGGCGTCGAGCTCGGCGGGGTTCGGGAGCCCGGCGAACCACTGCAGCGCACCGTCCTCGATGACGGCGGCGAGCAGGCCCTCCTTGCTGCGGAAATGCCAGTAGATCGAGCTGGCCGGCAGCCCGGAGCGGGCGCTGACCGCCGAGATGCTGGTGCCGGCGTAGCCGCGCTCGGCCATGAGCTGGCCGGCGGCGTCGAGGATCCGCCGGCGGGACTGGTCCCCGAGCTGCTGCCGCTCGGTGCGGGGCGCCGCCCCGGGGTCGCCGGTGACGGGTTCGGCGCTCACACCGGCCACCCTACCGGTGGCCCCCGGTGCGGCTGGTGACCGCGGGCGCCGCCCGCGGGCCGCCGGCACGCGTCTCCGCGCCGCTTGCCTCCGCTGTCGTCTTCTGGAATGATCGTTCCAGACACAATCCCAAGAGTCGCCTGGGGGGAGCATGGACGTCAAGGAGCAGCCCGACCAGCCGGTGCGCTCACCGGTGGAGGGTGACTGGCAGCACCGGTTCGCCGACGTCGGCGGGATCCGGTTGCACTACGTGGAGCAGGGCGAGGGCTTCCCCGTGCTGCTGGTGCACGGCTTCCCCGAGCTCTGGTACTTCTACCGCCATCAGATCCCCGCGCTGGCCGAGGCCGGGTTCCGGGCGATCGCCCCCGACTCGCGTGGCTACGGGCAGACCGAGCGGCCCGACGGCCTGCACGAGTACACCGCCGGCAAGAAGGTGGGCGAGCTCATCGACCTGCTCGACGTGCTCGACATCGAGAAGGCCGTGTTCGTCGGACACGACTGGGGCGCCGCCTGGGTGTGGCACGCGGCGCGCACGTACCCCGACCGGGTCGAGCGGGTGGTGGGCACGCTCGGCGTGGGCGGCATCCGCTTCTGGAACGTGATGCGCGACCACGGCGTGCCGTCCTGGCCGGCCGACCCCGACCGGTCGCTCGAGCGCGGGCCCATGGAGGCGCTGTTCGGGCCGTTCTGCATCTGGGACCGCTGGCTGCGGCCCGTCTCGTGGCTCGACGTGCGCACGCCCGGCTACGCCGAGCACGAGCTGTGCCAGGACCCCGACTGGCTGGAGGCGATCAGCCGGGCGGCGGCCGCCCCCACCCGGGGCGGGTTCCCCGACCGCGAGTACGTCGACGAGCTGGTCGCCCTGTACGGCACCGTCGAGGGCATGAAGGGCAGCATCGACCACTACCGCAACTTTGGCCTGAACTTCGAGGAGATGGGCATGTCGGCGGCCAACAGGATCGAGTGCCCCGCCATGCTGCTCGCCGGTGAGGACGACCCGTGGGCGCCACCCTGTGGCTCGGACGAGAAGCTCCTCGCCTCCACCAAGGACAGCATCCCGAACCTCACCCTCCGCTGGATCAAGGGGTCGGGCCACTGGGTGCAGAACGAGCAGCCCGAGGAGTTCAACCGCCACCTGCTCGAGTTCCTCGCCGACCTGGCGCCCGCGACGCGCTGACCAGCACCCGCACGAGGACACGAAGGGACGACGGAGATGACACGGCTCAACCTCGAGCACAAGACCACCCAGGCCAACGGGATCACGGTCCACTACGTCGAGCAGGGCGTCGGGTTCCCGGTGGTGCTGCTCCACGGCTTCCCCGAGAACTGGCATGCGTGGATCCGCCAGCTGCCGGCGCTCGGCAACGCCGGCTACCACGTGATCGCTCCCGATCTGCGGGGCTACGGCGAGACCGACAAGCCCACCGACGTCGAGGCCTACGGCATCGACCACCTCGTCGGCGACGTGGTGGGCCTGCTCGACGCCCTCGGGATCGAGCGGGCGGTGATCGCCGGGCACGACTGGGGCGGGCTCATCGCCTGGCAGACCGCCCTCGCCCACCCCGACCGCGTGGAGCGGGTCGTGTCGCTGGGCACGCCCTACTGGCCCGGCGGCTTCCCCCGCGAGCGGGCCCTGGCCGACACGCACTACCTGCCCGACCGGTGGGGCGCCTACCGCCTCGACGTCGACCAACCCGGCCGGGCCGAGCACGTCATCGGCGCCGACCTGGCGCGGTGGCTGGAGATGATCCAGTTCCGCCGGCTCGCCGCCGCCCAGCCGCCCGCCGGCCGGTTCCCGACCCGCAACCTCGTGTGGTTCTACGCCGACTCGCTCGCCAAGGGCGGGCTGACCGGGCCGATCAACTACTTCCGCAACATCCGCCGGAACTTCGAGGCGACCGAGGCGAACCACGAGCGCACGATCGACGCCCCCGCACTGCTGATCACCGGCGAACGTGACCCCATCTGCCCGCCGGCCGACAGCGAGGGGATGGACAAGTGGGTCCCGAACCTCACCACCAAGGTCGTCACCGCCGCCGGCCGCTGGGTGCACCACGAGATGCCGCACGAGGTGAACGCCGCGCTGCTCGAGTTCCTCCAGGGACTCGAGGTCTGACCCCTGACCGGGCCCCGGGGCCTCAGGCGGCGACCCGGGCGCCGCGGTCGCTCGCGGCGCGCCGCAGGGCGGCGGGATCGTCGCCACGCTCAACCAGCGCCAGCAGGTCCTCGACCGCCCCGGGCTCGAGGTTGACGATCTCGCGCATGGGCACGCCCGCGGCGACGAGCGCCTTCGTCAGCCGGATGCGGCGCTCCTTGTGCTCGCGGGGCTCGGCGGTGGCGCCACCGAAGCCGGTGGCCATGGCCCGGCCCAGCGGGCTGCGGATCCAGTCGCTGGTGTCGACGGGCTCGGCGAGCGGTTCGACGCCGAGCTGGCGGCGCACCTCGTCGAGCGGCGTGGCGAACAGGTCCTCCCACGGGATGCAGTGGAACGGCTTGGTCGCTGCCGCCCGGCGGCCCCGCTCGTACGCGGCGTTGCCCTGTCGGCGCCAGTCGAGCACGCCGACCGACGGCAGCAGCACGGCTGCGGACACGGCGCTCCACCCCTCGGACACCGGTCGCGGCCCGAGCTCCATGATCCCGATGATGAAGTTGATGTTCAGCGCCTCGGCGGCCAGGTGGGTGCCGTAACCGGACAGCACGTGGACGAGGTCGTGGGTGTTCGCGAGACGCTCGGCGAGGAAGACCATGTCGTCGTCCCAGCCCAGGCGCTCGAGGTGGCGATCGAGGTGGATGACCGACGTGAGCATGAAGCTGGGGATCGCCTCGGGCGCGGAGACGAAGTCGCGGTAGGTGCGGCCGAGCGTGCCCTCGGGCAGCTCGCCCAGCTCGGGGTCGTCGAGCGCCAGGCCCAGGTCGGTGCGACGCTCGAGGATGCGCCGGCCGTCGGGGTGGTCGCGCATCTCGTCGAGCTGGCGTCGCAGCCGGGGCTCGAGCATCTCGTACTGGGCCCAGTGGATGTAGGCCACGCCGCGGGCGCTGACGGGGTTGACCAACCACTGGGCGAGGTACCGGGCGGCCCGGTGGGGTCGAACGGGCAGGCGGGGCAGGGTGGGCAGCTGCACGAGCGGCTCCTTCGTGTGGGGCGAGCGGTCAGGTGAGCGAGCGCAGGACGGCGCGGGTGCGGTCGCGCTCGACCTCGTCCCCGGCGAGGACCGAGACCCGCAGCTCGGTGGCGCCGGCCTCGCTGTAGGCGCGGAGCCCTGCAGCGACATGGTCCTCGTCACCGGCGATCAGCAGGTCGGCGGGGCCGTCGACGCCCTCGGCCTCGAACATGGCCCGGTAGGCGGGGAGCGTGGCGTACACGGCCTGCTCGGTGGCGGCCCGCTCGCGCGCGGCGCCGGGGTCGTCGGTGACGCAGGCGCTGACCCCGGCCAGCACGCGGGGCGCGGGCCGGCCGGCCTCCTCAGCGGCGGCGATGATCGTGGGGACGATGTGCTCGGCGACCGTGCGGCGTCCCACCATCCACAGCGCGGTGCCGTCGGCCTCGCGGCCCGCGAGGCGGAGCATGCGCGGACCGAGGGCGGCCACCAGCACCGGCGGCGGGGGCGCCTCGACTTCGAGCCGTCCCCGGGCGCGGACCTCCTCGCCCTGCACGTCGGCGCCCTCGCCGGCGAGCAGCGGGCGCAGAGCGTGGAGGAACTCGGCGGTGCGAGTGTAGGGCCGCGCGTAGGAGTCCCCGTAGAGCATCTCGACCACGAGCTGGTGCGAGGGGCCGATGCCCAGCGCCAGCCGCCCGCCGGTGGCGGCCTGCACGGTGAGGGCCTGCGCAGCCAGCACGAGGGGATGCCGGCCGTAGACGGGAACGACCGAGACACCGAGCTCGAGCTCGCCGCTGTCGGCGGCGACGGCGGCGAGCGCGGTGAGCGAGTCGGGCCCGAACATCTGCGACAGCCAGTAGCCGGCGAGCCCGTCCTCGGCGGCCTGGCGCACCTCGGCGCGGATCGTCTCGACGCCGTGGTGGTGGCCGCCGCCGTTCAACGCCACGCGCACGTCAGAGCACCAGCTCGGGCTTGGTGGTACCGAGGGCCTCGCCGCCCACGGCCCGGGCCAGGGGGTCGGGCACGAGGAAGGCGTGCCCGAGCGCGGCCTGGATGTCCTGGAACGGTCGCTGCAGCGGGTGGTCGAGGAACACGCTACGACCCGAGGCGGCTCGGAACAGCTCGGCGACCGCCTGGCCGATGCGCTCGCAGGCCCGGTTCATGTGCCAGCGCATGCCGGCCCGCTCGACCATCGAAGGGGTGTGGCCCTCGGCGGCCATGTCCCACAGCGTGAGGATGTCGCCCCGCACCACGGCAAGGGCGGCGTCGAGGTCCCATTGGGCGTCCGCGAGCCGCCGCTGGGTCAACGGGTCGTCGGCCAGCTTCCCGGCGCCGGCCACGGCACGGGTGCGGGTCTCGCCGATCCAGGTCTCGATGAAGGCCCGGGCCGCGCCGAGGACGGGGGCGACCAGCGCCATGTTGAACACGACCGACCACGGCAGCCGGTAGAGCACGCCGTCGTTGCGCTGCTGGCCGGGGAGGGGGACACCCAGGGCGTAGTCGACGTGGGACTGCGTGCGGTGCTCGGGCACGAACACGTCGTCGACCACGATGTCCTTGCTGCCCGTGGCCCGCAGGCCCGCCACGTGCCAGTTGTCCTCGATGCGGTACTGCCCGGGGTGCAGCAGGAACGACCGGTAGTCGCGGATACCGCTTCCTCCCCCGCCGCTGGTGCCGTCGTCGGGGTCGGACACGATCGCGCCGAGGTTCACGCCGCGGCAGTGGTCGCAGCCCGACGAGAACGACCAGCGCCCGCTGAGCTGGAACCCGCCGTCGACCCGCGTGGCGGTGCCGGTGGGGTTGTAGGAGGACGAGTGCATGGTGGCCGGGTCCTCGGACCACATCTCGTCCTGGGCCCGCTCGTCGAACAGCGCCAGCTGCCAGGGGTGGACACCGATCACACCGGCCACCCAGCCGGCCGAGGCGTTGTGGCGGGCCAGCTCGACCACGGCGTCGAAGAACTCGAGGTAATGCACCTCGCCGCCGCCCCACCGCGCCGGCTGCAGGGCCCGCAGGAAGCCGCTCTCGAGCAGCTGCTTCCACGTGTCGTCGGGCAGACGACGGAGCGAGTCGCCCTCCTCCACCGCCGCGGCCAGGGCCGGGCCCAGCCGCTGGGCCTCCTCGACCAGGCTCATGCGCCCGCGGGCTGGTGGGGCCGCAGCACGCCGGGCAGCAGCGGTCCGCTGGCCGGGGGCTTGTGACCCCAGATGCTCATGGCGTCGTGGGCACCGACCTCCCACGTCTCGTCGTCGACGAGGGCGCCACCCGTGCCGTACTCGACCTCGAAGCCCGACGGTGTGCGCACGTAGAACGAGGTCATCAGGTCGTTGGTGTGCCGGCCCAGGCTCATGGCCAGCGGGATCTCACGCGCGTTGATGATGTCGAGGGCCGTGCCCACGTCGTCGATCGAGCCGACCTCGAGCATGAGGTGGTGCATGCCGACCATGCCGGGAACCGAGGCGATCGCGAGCGCGTGGTGCCGGGCGGCACGCCCCGGGCAGTGGAAGAACCGGAGGGTGAAGCCGGCCTCGATCGTGTCGGACAGCCGGAAGCCGAGCACGTCACCGTAGAAGCGGGCACCCTCGTCGAGGTCGGGCACGATCAGCACAGCGTGGCCCAGGCCCTGCTCGCCGGTGAGGAAGCCCGAGAGCGGCCGGCCGGGCTCGAACGGTCCGCCCTGCTCCAAGCCGTGGCTGAGCTCGTGGCGGAACCCGAACGGGTCGGTGAACCAGACAACGGCGGCGACGTGGCGTTCCTTGGCGAGGTCGTCGTCGCGGTGGACCTCGATGCCCTCCGCCTCGACCCGCCCGGCGGCCTCGTCGAGGCCGGCGTCGTCGCCGACGTCCCAGCCCAGGTAGGCGACGTCGTTCGCCTGGCCCGGGTGCACGGTGATGCGGGCGACGGCCTCGTCCACGCGCAGACGGACCGCGCCGTCGGGCCCGTCGTCGGCCAGCTGGCAGCCGAGCACCTCGGGCCCGAAGGTGCGCCACTCCTCCGCGGCCGGTGACGTGAACCCGATGTAGCTGAGGTTGCGGACCACGGCTCCTCCCCTGCCGGTTCTGTAACGATCGCTACAGTAGGAGCCCGTGGCGGCGCCGGTCAAGGTCGACGCCGCCGGTGCCGGACTGCTCCCGCCGGCGTCGAGGCCGCACCTTTGGCGCCAGGCGCCAGCCGGCCAGCCCGCAGCCGGCCCGCCGGCCGGCACCCCGCTTTCCGGACGCTCGACGTCGCATGTCGATCTGGAACGTCCGGAAAGTGGTGGCCGCGCCGACTGTCGCTTAACTTTCCGGGCGCTCGATGTGCCGTGTGAACGTCGAGGGACCGGAAAGACCCCCATGGCCCCCGGGGCCACTGCGAGCGATGAAGGCCGGGCCCGACCTTCCTGAAAGCGAGCGGCTGCCGGTCCTCAGGCTCGCCTCGCCGCACCGAGTGACGCTCGCATCGGCGGGCGGGCCTCTCCGCCGGTCCGATCAGCTGGCGTCGACCGGGGTGCCGTCGAACTCGCCCCAGACGTCGGCCATGAGCTCGGGGCGCTCGCCGTCAGGACGACGGCGGTTGTACCAGAAGTCGTCGGGGTCGCCGGCCCGGCAGTGCACGGCGGTCTTGCGCCAGTCCTCGTAGCCCTCGATGAGGCGCACGTCGGCGGCGGCATAGCGCAGGGTGAGACCCGCCCGCCGGCGGTTCGAGGCGTTGGCCGCGGAGCCGTGCAACAGCAGGTCGGAGTGCAGCGAGATCTGCCCGGCTCGGAGCTCGTCCAGCACCGGCTCACCGAAGCGCTCGGGGTCCTTGGCCTGGCGCCCCAGCACCCGGGTACCGTCGAGGCCGAGCTGCTCGTGCTCGATGGCGCCTTGCAGGTGGCTGCCCGGGACGAACTGCATCGCCGCGTTCTCGGCGTCGGCGTCGTCGATGGCCAGCCAGGCCGTTACGGTCTTCGAGGGGGTGAGGGGCCAGTACACGGCGTCCTGATGGAACGGCACCACCTTTCCGTCGCCGGGCATCTTGGCGAAGAGGTGCGAGCCCCAGCAGACGAAGTTGGGCCCGAGGATGTCCTCCACGTAGTCGAGGATGCGCGGCTCAACCGTCAGGTCGTACATCCCCTGGCACACCAGGTGGTACGTGTTGATCGAGTAGGAGTTGCGGTGGTCGCCGGCCGACAGGACGGTGTCGAGGAGATCATCGATGTACCTGCGGATGCGGCCGGCTTCCTCGGCCGTGAACACCTCGAGCGGGGCGACGAAGCCCTGCTTGTTGTAGTGCTCGACCTGCTCGGGCGACAGCGTCTTGGCCCGGGCAGGATCCGCGGGATGGAACTGCAAGTCGCGGTCGCCATCCAACGGGTCGGGCTTGCGGTCGATCCGTGCCATGGTGCTCCCTTCGTACGGCCACCGGCCGGTCACATTACCATTGGTCATCTGATGTCTGATGTCCTGCTGGCCGGATGAGATGACGGGTGCGGGAGCTGCGGCCGCGCGACCGCTCGCGCTGGTGACCGGGGCGGCCTACGGGATCGGTGCCGCCATCGCCGCCGCGCTCGCGCTCGACGGATTCGACCTCGTCCTGACCGCCGAGGTGGCACCGGAGGACACGGCGGCAACCGTCCGGGAGGCCGGCGTGGACGCGCACGTGCTCACCGTCGACCTCGCGGAGCCCTTGGCCGGTGAGCGCCTCGTGCGGGCGGCGGCCGGGCGCGCCGGCCGCCTGGACGTCCTCGTGAACAACGCCGGCATCACGGCCACGGCGCGAGCCGAGCACACCGATGCAGGCGAGGTCGAGGATCTGTTGCGCGTGAACCTGCTCGCCGCCATGGACGCCAGCCGGGCCGCGATCCCGGCGCTCCGCAAGGCGGCGGCGCCGAGCATCGTGCACGTCGGCTCGATCCACGGTGCACGGGGCATGTCAGGCCACAGCGCCTATGCCGCCACCAAGGGGGCCCTGCTCGCGCTCACCCGCCAGCAGGCAGTCGAGCTCGGCCCGGCCGGCATCCGAGTGAACGCCGTCGTGCCGGGCTTCATCGAAGTGCCCCGCTACCACGCCACGCCCGGCTACCGGCGCGAGGCCCTCGCCGCCCAGATCCCCCTGCGCCGCGTCGGCATCCCCGAGGAGGTGGCAGCCGTCGTCGCCTTCCTCGTCAGCGACGCCGCCCGTTACGTGACCGGCCAAGCCGTCGCCGTCGACGGCGGCGTGCTCGCCGCAATGCCGGTCGAGCCCTGAGCCCCATCCCCGCCCACGAAGGAGCACCCCATGGCCGCCCGAGTGACCTCCTGGATCGACCACTCCGCCGGCACCGTCGACCGCAGGATCTTCGGAGGCTTCCTCGAGCACCTCGGGCGCGCCGTGTACGGCGGCGTGTACGACCCGGGGAACGCGCATGGCCTCACCGACAGCGACGGCTTCCGCACCGACGTGCTCGACGCGCTGCGCCCGCTGCAGATGCCGGTCGTGCGCTATCCCGGTGGAAACTTCGTCAGCAACTACGACTGGCGGGACGGGATCGGCCCGGCCGCGCAGCGGCCCCGCCGGCCCGACTTCGCCTGGCGGTCGATCGAGTCGAACCGCTTCGGCATCGACGAGTTCATGCGCTGGTGCCGGGCGCTCGGCACCAGCCCGATGCTGGCGGTCAACCTGGGCACCGCCAGCGCTCGCGAGGCCGCCGAGCTCGTCGAGTACTGCAACCTGCCCGGGGGAACGTACTGGTCGGACCGGCGTCGGGCCAACGGCGCCGCCGACCCCTACGGCGTGACGCTGTGGTGCCTGGGCAACGAGATGGACGGCCCCTGGCAGGCAGGGCACACCACCGCTGCTGACTACGCCCGGCGGGCGCGCCAGGCGGCGGCTCTCATGCGAGGCATCGACCCGTCGATCGCGCTCGTCGCCTGCGGCTCCTCGCACCGAGCGCTGCCCACCTACCTCGAGTGGGACCGCGTCGTGCTCGAGGAGTGCTGGGACGAGGTCGACTACATCTCGGTCCACCGCTACAGCGGCAACGTCGAGGGGGATGTGGCCGCCTTCCTGGCGGAGGGTGTGGCCGTCGACCGGGTGCTCGACGACTACGCGGGACTGCTCGGCTACGTGCGCGGCCGGCGGCGCAGCCACAAGCACGTGCACGTCTGCTTCGACGAGTGGAACGTGTGGTATCGGGAGCGGGGTGGCGAGCGTGAGCACGGGGGCTGGCAAGAGGCACCGGCGATGCTGGAGGAGCGCTACAACCTCGAGGACGCGCTCGTGTGCGCCCAGTACCTGCACGCCTTCATCCGCCGAGCGAACCTCGTGCGCATCGCCTGCCTGGCTCAGATCGTCAACGTGATCGCCCCGGTCGTGACGCGCCCCGGCGGCCTGCTGCTCCAGACGATCTACCACCCTTTCGCCATGTTGTCGAGTGCGGCGCGGGGAGCTTCACTGGTGCCGGTCGTGGACGGGCCCACCTACGAAGCCGGCCGGCGGGGCGAGGTACCGGTGCTCGACGCCGCCCTCACGGCGGACCTCGACGCGGGCACCGTCACGGCCTCGCTGCTGAACCGTTCGTTCGAACCGCTCGCCGTCGAGGTGGCGGTGGAGGGTGTCCTGCTCGAACGGTGCGTCAGCGCCGAGGTCCTCACCGGCGACCCGGCGGCGACGAACGGGTGGGATCGACCGGATGCAGTCCGCCCCACCCGCATCGGCGTAGCCGTGAGCGACGGCACCGCCCGCCTGGACGTGCCCGGCCCAGGCCTCGCGGTCGCCCGCTTCGCCGCCGCCCGGCGCTGAGGC
Organism: Actinomycetota bacterium; assembly: GCA_004366205.1. GTDB lineage: Bacteria > Actinomycetota > Acidimicrobiia > Acidimicrobiales > CADCSY01 > SIRW01. Next base: position 49,352 of record ML178737.1, read on the forward strand.
GCGGCGGGACCCGTCGGGGCGGTAGCCCTCAAGGTCAGCCGCGGGAGGCGTGGACCACGCCGAGGCAGGCGGCGACCGCGAGGCGCTCGAGCTCGTCCCGGGGGGCGTCGCCGCGGTGCCACGCGGAGGCCGAGCTGATCAGGATTCCGAGCAGCAGCTGGGCAACCGCAGGCGTCGCCGCCTCGGGCACCTCAAACGACTCGGTGAGCAACGCATGGATGAACTGCCAGGCCCCCAGCTCGCTCTCCATGCGGTCGGCGACGTCGGCCGGAGGGCTGTTCATGACGCTCAGCAACGCCCGGTGCTCCCAGGCCACGTCGAGAAACGCTCCGACGGTGGCAGCAACGCGATCGTCGGGTGCGGCGAGCTCGGCCACGGCCTCGACTATCCGGGTGCCCAGTTCCTGGTTGAAACGCAGGAAGAGCTCGCCCAGTACTGCGTCGGCGTTGCCGAAGTGACGGTAGGGCAGCGCCTTGTTGACGCCGGCCCGGGCGGCCACACCCTCCATGCTGAACCCAGATGGCCCTCGCTCGGCCAGCAACGCCATAGCGGCCTCGAGCAGCTGCTCGCGGCGGGCCGCAGCGGGCAAGCGGCGGGGCGCCGCGGCGTCAGCACTGGGGCCGGTCGCAGGCACGGCACGAGCGTAGGGGACGGTGCCGGCCTTCGGCGGCCTCCGACGCCGCCCGAGCGGCTGGCAGCTTCGGAACCGCGCGCGGTCAGGAGGAATCGGGGAGGTCGGCGTCCAATATATGTAACGCTACCGTGACTTACGAGCTGGGGAGGAGCGATGCGACGTCGACGGAGCTGGATCGTGCCGACGGTGGTGATGCTGGTGGCAGGACTGTGCGCCGCACCGGCGGCGCTCGCCCGCCCGGGTCCATCCCTGCGGGGATGTGCCGAGGCAAACCACCCGGGCGGGGACTGGCGCTGGTACAGCCACGACCGGTCCGGCACCCGGCACCAGCCCAGCGAGGACCGCATCGGGCCGGGCAACGCCCGGGACCTCACCGTCGGTTGGCGCCTCGAGCTGCCCGAGCACGGTGTGGCCGGGACCTTGCAGAACACGCCGATCATCGCCGACGGCTGCGCCTACCTCCTGACCGATCAGGGATGGGTCGTGGCGCTCAACGCCGACAGCGGCGACGTCCTGTGGACCACCCGGCTCGACTACGCACCGGCCGCCTACGGCGGTGGCGCCGTCGGCTCCCCGGCTGTGGACCGGCACCGGGTCTACGTCACGATCAACCGCTTCGAAGCCCCGTACGTCGCTGCGCTCGACCGGCGCAGCGGCGAGGTGTTGTGGACAACCGTGCTCGACACTGGTCCCGGCGCATACGCCTACGCCCAGCCCCTGCTCCTACACAACTTCGTGTTCACGCCCTTCGGCGGTGACCAGGCCAGCAGCGAGAGCAGCGGCGGTTGGACGATCAAGCGGGCCTCCGACGGAGCGGTCATCGCCCACCACCGGCTCTTCGACGAGCTCGACCACGCCGCCGGGTACGCCGGCGCGTCGATCTGGGCCACTCCCGTGCTCGACCCCGCCACCCGCCACGCCTACGTGGGCACGGCCAACCCCGCTCCAGGCGGCCGGGAGCACGAGCTGGCCAACTCGATCATCAAGATCGACCTGGACCATCGGCGCCCGACATTCGGGCGGATCGTCGGTCACTACAAGGGCACGCCCGACACCTACGTGGAGGGGCTGGACGAGCAGCCCGTGTGCCGCAACGCGCCACCGACCTTCTACCCGGCCAACGCCCTGCCGTGCGCCCACCTCGACCTCGATTTCGGTGCGAGCCCCAACCTCTTCGAGGTCGACGGGCGGCTGCGGGTCGGGGAGCTGCAGAAGTCCGGCGTCTACCACGTGGCCGATGCCGAGACGATGGAAGGGGTCTGGTCCACGCCGATCGCCCCTCCCTGCTTCCCGTGCAACGCCTCGACCAGCGCCGTGGCCGACGGCCGGATCTTCGCCGTGGGCACACCGCCCGGGCAGCTGGTGGCGCTCGACGCCGCCGGCGGCAGCCCGCTGTGGGTCTACCCGGTGGCATCGGGCCTGCACTACCAGTCGGTGTCGGTCGCCAACGGCGTCGTCTACACCTTCGACGGCAATACCATCCATGGTGTCGACGCCGCCACGGGCATCCCGGTGCTGCGCCAGCTCCTGACGATCGACACCACGTCGGTGCGCCCGCCGCGCTCGTTCGACCACCCCGCCATCGCCGGCGCCCTCGGCATCAGCTCGAGCGGCATCGCCATCGCCCGCAACACCCTCTACGTGGCCGCGGGGAACACCCTCGTGGCCCTCACCCTGCCCAGCTCGTGACCGCCAAGGAGACCACCATGCACCGACGCCTTCTCGGAGCCATCACCGCGGCGCTGCTCGCGCTCTCGCTCGTGGCACTGGTCCCCACGGCCCAGGCCACCGAGGACGATAGCAACGGCTCGGACGAGGAGTTCCTCGACCCGCGGTCGGGCTGTGAGCAGAACCTGGCCGACTGCGGGTTCCCGGTGCTCATCCCGGGCCACATCCGGCTGTTCGCCACGTTCCTGCCGATCCGCCCCACCCAGCAGGCCCGCGCCCACTACCGGCGGCTGCTGCCACCGGGCTTCTCGATGCCCGAGCGGCCGGGGTTCTTCGTCTCGTTCGCCGACTACCACGTCGGCGCCGACGTCGGGCCGGGCAGCCGCGCCGTCCCCCAGCTGGCCGAGCAGCTCGGGCAGGCTCCGGCCGGCACCGCCTGGCGGGAGGCGGGGCTCCACATGATCGCCCGGTACACCACCGAGCAGGGTGTCACCGCCGACGGGATCTTCGAGCTGGCCTTCGCCACCGACGGGCTCGTCGGCTACCTCGGCCGGCCCAGCTACCCCAAGTACTACGCGGACGTGACGTTCGAGACCAACGAGAACGGTCTGCCCGCCCGCCTCTCCGGGCCCGACAGCGTGTGGCACTCGGCCGCGCTGGTGCACGGCCCGACGACGAACGGGAGAGCCGAGCCCACCAGCGCGGGCACCTTCACCCCTGCCGACGTGGCGCTGCCGTGGTGGGTGACCGAAGGCCTCGGACCCGACTGGAGACTGGCCCCGAACAACCGTGACGGCGGCGGCACCCATCAGGGGCCCGACGTGCTCCAACTGCGGGTGACCTACCAGGGCGCGACCCCGCTCGCCTGGATCGGAGGCCGCAACCTGGGCGCGGCGGAGATCCCCGGGCTCACCGGCCAACCCCAGTGGGTGCCAGGCCTCGTCGACATCTCGCTCGACCCACGCCTGCACCGCTACGACGAGCAGTCGCCCGAGCCCATCCCCGACGAGCTGTGGCACAACATCGACCTGCGGCGCATCGTCGACGTCGTCCAGACCCAGCCGGGCGCCCGGATCGACGGCCAGCTCATGCTCCACGCCCTCGAGGACCGGCGGGTGGGACCCGGCGGCTGCGCCTGGGACGGCAGCTGCCGGGAGCCGCTGCAGTACCGCCCCGCGCCCGAGGACCAGGCGCCGGCGTGGTCGAACTCGCCGGTCGGCTTCCTCGACGGAGTCGCCTGCCAGACCGGTTCGACCCCAGCCGGCGACGGCAGCTGCGAGTTCACCGCTCGGACGCCCGGCGGCGCCTACCTGTCAGGGTTCGTCTCGGCGACCACCGGATCGTTCGAGATCGCCGCCACCGAGGCGGGCTGTCGCATCTGGGCCTACGACCGGGCAGCCACCGGCAGCTTCGGCCTGGTGTACCAGGAGCCCAGCGGTGACGTGTTCCGGGCCTCGGGTGCAGGCATCGGGACCCTCGTGTTCGAGGACGGCTGCACCTACCGGCTCACCGTCTCGTCCGACGGGGCCGGCGCCGTGTGGGCCGGCCAGACCAACTGACCTGCCCGACAACCCGCGCACCTGGAGGGAAGCGAATGACCCGGATCAAGCGAATCGTCTGGCTGTTCGCCACGCTCGCCCTCGCCGGCTCGGCACTGGTGCTCAGCCCCAGCGCGCAGGCGGGCCAGGAGCAGCCCGAGTACCCGTACTGCGGCGAGCGGACGCTGGCCGACTGCGAGAACCTGCCGGGCTACGGCACACCCGCCCAGGTGGAGGGCGTGCACGCCATCCTCCCGCTGCGGGACACGCTGGAGGCCCGCAGCCTGTACTACAAGCTGATCGGTCCCCGGTTCGAGATGCCCGACACCCCGATGGTGCGGGTCATCTTCAACGACATCCGCCTCGGGCACGCCGTCCCCGTCGTGCAGGACATGGGTCCCACGAGGTACGACAGCCGCTACCTCGAGTTCGGGCTGCAGCTGCTCGTACGGTACGGGCCCCACATCGGCTGGCGTGACGTGCGCCTGGTGCTGAACGACCGGGCGGGCTTCGAGCTCGGTCGCGCCGGCGCGACCCCGAAGTTCCTGGCCGACATGGTCTACGAACAGGACCCCCGCGAGATCGCCGGCTACGCCACGGCACGGGTCGACGGGGCGTTCGTGATGCGGGCCGACTGGGAGATCGCCCCCGACCTCGAGCTCGACGTCGACTACGTCGAGCCCACCAACTTCCGCATGAGCGACAACACCGAGGACGGCGACAGCTGGAACGGCCGGGTCGGCCACGGAGGGTTCAGCACCCTTCCGGGCGTGCCCGTGGAGTGGATCACCGGGGTCGACCTGCCGGTCGCCAACCCCACCGCCGCGACCTATCCCGCGACCGCCGTCCGGGTGCGGGTTCGCCTCACCGCGGACTGGAACCAGTTCGACGATCCCCCGGCCGAGCGCCGGTCGTGGTTCGATCCGAAGCCCCTACCGGCGATGTTCGCCGACGGCGAGCACTTGGGCGTCCTCGTCGACCTCGACCAGGAGGTCCCCGGCGTGCAGTACGGCCCCTCCCACGGGATCCTCCTCGCCGAGGGGTCGAACGTCACGAACGACGGGCCGTGCGCCGAACGCGCCAACTGCGAGGGCGGCACCTACCGCGACGAGGCGACGGCTCCACCCGGTGAGGGGCCGCCGGACGACGACCCGCGCACACCGCCCGGGCGGCCCGACCAGCCCGGCCGGTCCGACCCACCAGGCCGCCGGGGCTGAGGCCGGCGCGTCCGAAGCAGCCACTGCGAGAGGAGAACCGATGGGCACCGCACGACGCACGCTCTGCATGCTCAGCATGGTCGCCGTGTTGGCCGCCGGGTTGGCGGTGGTGCCGCCCGCCCAGGCCGGGGAGAGTGCCGAGCCGCAGCGCCACGGCTGTGACGACGCTGCCCGCGACTGCGTCGAGCAACAGCAGGGCTTCCTGCCGATCCCCGGCGGGGCGAACCTGATCGCCGCCTACCTGCCCGTCCGCAACCACCCCAAGGCCCGGCGCGCCTACCAGGCGCTGCTGCCTCCGGGCTTCGAGTTGCCCGCCAAGCCGGTGTTCAACCTCCTGGCGTTCGAGTACCACGCCGGGGCCCGGGTGCCGGTCGCCGAGGACGTGCCCGGCATGCTCGACCCGCGTGGCGGGGCCGGTTGGGGCACGCACTGGATGGAGCTCGGCCTGCAGATGCGGGTCAAGTTCTCCGGTACCGGCGAGGAGGGCTGGTACTACATCGCCATCGGCACCGACGGGAACATCGCCTACGGTGGCATCGACCTCGGCTACGCCAAGTATCGGGCCCACACCACGTTCGACCAGTGGCCCGACCGGTGGCGGGCCAGCGCGACGGTGCTCGGTGACGGAACGTACCCCCACGCCGACCCGGACACGTGGACGACGACCATGGCCCTCGATTGGCGCGCCGACGAGCGAGCGCCCGCCCCGGTGGCCTCGCACGAGCGCGACATCTGGGCGGGACGCGGCGCCGACGCCGAGTTCTTCCTGAAACCCGTGCACCAGGGTCCCGAGACCCACCGGCTCCTCCGCCCCTTCATGCCGGCGGTGCCGGCCCAGTGGCTGGCCGGCGGCGCCCTGCCCGATGCAGCGGAGGTCCCGCCCGCCACCGGCTTCGAACCGATGCGACCGGGCTGGGTGCACGTCCAGCTCGAACCGAACCTCGACCTCTACGACCACGCATCGGAGCAGCCGCTCCCGAACCTGCTGGCCGGTACCCGGTACACGCTCGCCGACATCGTCGACGTCGACACGGTCGTCCCCGGCGTCGCCTGGCGACTCGAGCAGGGCATCCTCTTCACGCAGTCGACCGTGGTCCGCGGCAGCGACGGGCAGTAGCCGCATGGCTCGCATCGTGGTCTTCGGTGCCACCGGCTACACCGGCCGGCTGGTCGTCGGGGCGCTGGTCCGGCGGGGGCAGCGCCCCGTCCTCGCCGGGCGCCGGGCGGCGAGCCTCGCTGCCCTCGGCGACGAGCACGGCGGCCTGGAGACCGCGGTGGCCGACGTCGGCCGGCCCGAGTCCGTCCGCGACCTGATTGGTCCCGGCGACGTGCTGGTGACCACGGTCGGTCCCTTCGTGCTCCACGGCGCGGTCGCGCTCGAGGCCACCATCGCCGCTGGCGCGCACTACCTGGACTCCACGGGCGAGGCTGCCTTCATCCGCCGCGTTGTCGCCGAGTCCGACCGCGCCGCGCAGGCTGGCTGCGCCCTACTACCGGCCTACGGCTACGACTTCGTTCCCGGGAACATCGCCGCCGCCCTCGCAGCCGACGAAGCCGGACCGGCAGCCCGGGGGATCGAGGTCGTCTACGCCGGACTCGGTCAGCACGTGAGCAGCGGGACACGCGCCTCGGCGCTCCTGATGGCCGAGCACCCGACGCACCGCCTGTCCCGGCGCCGCCTGCGGGAGATCCCCGCGGGCCGCGAGATCCGATCGTTCGCCCATGACGGCAAGAGCTGGCGGGCACTGCTGGCGGGCGGCACCGAGCCCCTCCTCCTCCCCGCGGCCCACCCGCATCTCGAGAACGTCTCGGTGTGGCTGGAGCTCGGGGCGGCGGCGTTCGCCGCCAAGGCGGCGTCGTACGTCGCGCCGGTCGCGCTGCGCGCACCCGTGCTGGGCGGGCGCCTCCGGTCGCTGGCCCGGCGGGCGGCAACCACGACGGGGAAGGGTCCGGATGCCGAGCAGCGGAGCCGATCGATGACGATGGTCGTCGCCCGTGCGGTCGACGGACAGGGCCTGCAACTCACACGGGTGGCGCTACAGGGCCCCGACGCCTACGACATCACGGCCGAGGCGCTGGCGTTCGGCGCCATCACCCTCGCCGAGGAAGGGACCGACCGCCGAGGCGTCATCGGCCCGGTCGAGCTGCACGGCCCGGCAGCTACGAACGAGCTTCTCGCCGAGCTGCGCCTGGTCCGCGTCGGCTGACGGGCAGCACCCCCACCGGTTCTGGGTGCGTCCGGTTTCGCGTGGGTGCAACCAGCGCCTACCAGAACCGGGCGGGTGGGGCGGGCGCCGTCAGGCGCCGTCGGGAGGCGGCTCGGCGCCGATGGCGCGGCGCCACAGGCTCGCCCGATCACCTTTGAAGTACGGCGGCAGCGTCCAGTGCGTGGACTCGAGGGCGTCCGCCCGGGCCCGCAGCTCGCCGGCGATGCGCTCCGGGAGCGAGGTGGTGATGAGGAACCGCCCCGCATCCAGGCCCGCCAGCAGCTGCTCGGCAGCGTCCTCCGGCGTAATCATGCCCGGCAGGCGGGCGAGCGCCTCGGGGGGCGGTGACGGCGGGGCGGTACGCCCGAGGATCCGCGCCGTCGAGCGGATGAGACCGGTGGACACGAACCCCGGGCAGAACACCGACGCGCCCACACCAGCCCGGCGGTGGGCCAGCGCGACGGACTCCGCGTAGCCGACCACGCCCCACTTGGCGAGGGTGTAGGCGCCGCCGCCACCGAACAGCCCGTGCGCCGAGGACGTGGCGATCACGTAGCCGGTCCCCCGCTCGAGCAGGTGCGGGAGGAAGGCGTCGATGGTGCGCACCACGCCGTAGAGGTTGATGTCGGCCAGCCACTGCCAGCCCCGCATGGTGTCGTCGGGGGTGGCGTTCACACCGGCGTTGGCCATGACCACGTCTGCCCGGCCGAGCCGCTCCAGCGTGACCCGTGCGAGGCGAGCGACGGCATCGTCGTCGGCGACGTCGGTGTGCAGGGCCTCGGCCCGCACCCCCACGGCCTGGAGCTCGGCAACGGTCTCGTCGAGACCTTCGTCGTCGACGTCGGCGACCATGACGTCGGCGCCGCGGCGCGCGCACGCCAGGGCCGTCGCCCGGCCGATGCCGCTGGCGCCGCCCGTGACGACGACAACCCTTCCCTCCACGGTCAGCTGCCGCCGTCGAGGTCCAGGCGGAAGCTCGGGCGGGCCGGCTTCTGGGTGATGCGAGCAATCGAGGCGCTGCCGTCGAATCGCTCCCGGTACAGCGACCACACGTCATCGAGATCGGTGAGCACCTCTCCGGGCCCGCGCCGGACAACCACGTTGCCCCGCCCGGCGGCAGTGACGGGTCCCGCGAGCTCGAACCACGGGTCGGGCCGGCCGACGTTGGCAGGACCGGGCCCGTCGGGCAGCACCAAGCTCACCGCGTCAGGCGTGACGTCCGCCCATCTCCCGACGACCAACCAGGTCTGCGCGACGAGGCGTCCCGACAGCCCACCCGCGTTGAACGAGTCCGCTTGGACGCCGATCACGACGAGGTCCTCGACTCGCTCCTCCCCCGGCTCGCCACCGCCGTCGACGGTCAGATCGAGGAAGCGCCGCAACACTCGGTCGCCCGTAACGCGCAGCAAGCCGCCCTCGTCGGTGATCGCCACCTCGCCGTGGCGGGAAGGGTACCCGAGCACCTCTCGGCCGTACATCACGTCGCCGCCGTCGCTCACCACGTGCGACAGGGCGTACCAGGCGTCGCGGCCCTCGATCCTGCAGGCGGCGAGCAGCCACACCTCATCGAAGGCGCAGGACGACACGTCGCCGCCGGGCGACCGGACGGCGAGGATGCGCGCAGCCATGCTCTGCGCCGGGAGGACGCCCGGCGGCAGGACGGCCCTAGCGACGTCCGGCGGCGGCGCGAGCGTCACCGACGCGGCGGTGGCGGGGATCTCGAGCGCCTCACGGGCCCGGTAGCGCGCCACCTCGTCACGCGTGAGTCGAACCGCAGTGGTGCGCTCGGGCCAGCCCGGCGGCGTCCACACCGATCCGGCGGTGACGGGTCGGTCGTACCCCCACAGAGCCCACGGCTCGATCTCCGCCGGGGAGTACGTGCGCAGTACCTCGCGCTCGGTGGTGCGCTCGGTCGGCCGGCCCGACCCGAAGGAGTACTCGAAGCCCTCGTTGGCGAACCACGCCCCACCCAGCACCTCCACGACCGGCAACTCGGCAACTGGGTCGAGGGGGCTGGCCTGAGGCAGGGTCACCCGGAGGTCGCGAAGGTCGCGTGGCTCACCGGCGTCGGGCTCCTCGGGCGGTGGGATGACGGCGCCGGATGTGATCCGCACCAGCTCGCCGCCACCGCGAACCAGCCCCTTGCGCCAGTCGGGCTCGAGCCGGAAGCGCAAGCCGTACCCGCCATCGCGAACCTCGCGGAGCCAGTTCGCGGGTGCGGTCGGCTCGCCGGCCACCTCTCCCTCGAGCCGGAGGAGCTCGCGGTTTCGGCGGCGCAGCACCGCGGTGACCCGCCCGTCTTCTGCACCGAGCTCGACGCTAGCGTCCTTCTTCGACAGCGCCAGGAACTCGCGGCCGGTTGAGCGACCCCAGTCGCCGCTGAGGGGCATGGCGAGCAGGAAGTAACCGTCCTGCTGGTCGGAGGCGGCGGTCTCGAGCCGACAGCGGACCCAGACGGCGCACTCGTGGTACGGGGTCGGGAAGAAGACGCTTCTGGCCTCACCGAAGTCGATGACCAAGAAGTCGACGAAGACCTCCGGCCGCTCGCCGGGCACGAGCCCGGGTGGCAGCATGCGCTCGACCCGTTCGGGCTCGGTCAGGTAGCGGACCGTGGCGTACCGGAAAGGCATGGGTCGACTCCGTTCTCCACGAGTGGTGCGGATCCTGCGCGCACCCGCACGCGAGCGTAGTCACGGTGCCGTTACTGCGGAAACCCTCGATCCGCCTGCCGGTATCGCTCTCTAGGATGGGGCGCCGTGCCGGCACGGTCGGTCGATCATCGTCTGCTGGGCGCGCTCATCGACCGCATCATCCCGGCCGACGACCACCCACCCGCCAGCGGCGCCGGCGTCGTCGAGCACCTGCTCGCCCACGCCGACGGCGACCACGCCCACCTTTGGGACCGGTGGCTCGGGCCCGGCCTGGCGGCGCTCGACGCAGAGGCGCGAGCCCGGCACGGCGCCGGTTTCGTCGCCCTCGACGCCGCCCGCCAGGACGCGCTGTTGGAGGCTATGGAGGCCGCCGCGGTGCAGACGCCCTGGCCGGTACCCCCCGACAGCGTCCTGGCCGCCGCCGTCCGCGTGGCGAGCGAGGCGTACTACGGCCCGCGCGACGCCCCGTCGTGGTCGATGGTCGGGTACCGGCCGGGACCCAAGCGCGACCCGGGCGCCCAGGTCGAGCACCGGCGCGTGCCGACGCTCGCGCTGGGCGCCGCCGCCGGCGCCTACGACGTCGTGGTCGTCGGGTCGGGGCCGGGGGGCGCCACCGCGGCGATGGTGCTCGCCGAGGCGGGAGCCATGGTCCTGGTCGCCGAGCGGGGCCCGTTCCTCACAGCTCCCGAGGTCGGCAACGACCACCTGCGCAACCACCGCCTGCCCGTCTACGGCCTGAACACCCCGCCCGACGCCGCTTCGGGCGGGCCCCGGGTGCTCGTGCGTCCCGACGGGCGCGAGCGCGTGCTGACCCGGCCGTGGGACCCCGGCTGGAGCGCGCAGCCCCAGACCGCCGGGGGCGGCAGTCGGGTGTACCAGGGCATGGCCTGGCGGCTGCTCCCTGAGGACTTCCGGCTCGCGACCCGTCACGGCGTGCCCGAGGGCAGCTCGCTCGCCGACTGGCCGCTCACCTACGACGACCTCGAGCCGTACTACACGCGCGCCGAGTGGGACCTGGGCGTGGCCGGCGACAGCACCGCCCACCGCAACCAGGGGCACCGGTCGAAGGGCTATCCGCTCCCGCCGCCCCCCTGGAACCCGGAGGCCGAGATCCTCCAGCGAGGTGCCGAGCGGCTCGGGTGGACCACGGGACCGGTGCCGTTGCTGATCAACACCGAGCCGCGCGACGGCCGGGCCCGCTGCGTGCAGTGCGGCGAGTGCGTGGGGATGGCGTGCCCGACCGACGCCAAGAACGGCGCGCACAACGTCTCGCTCCCCCGCGCCGTCGCCACGGGCCGGTGCCACCTGGCGACCGGGGCGAGGGCCACCCGCATCACGACGGACGAGCGCGGCCGGGTGACGGGCGTGGAGCTCATCGACGGCGCCACCGGCGCCCGGCGGGAGATCCGGGCCGGACGGGTCGTGGTGAGCTGCGGCGCCATCGAGTCGGCCCGGCTGCTCCTGGCCAGTCGCAGCGACGCCCACCCCTCCGGCATCGGGAACGCCACCGACCAGGTCGGCCGCCACCTCCAGGGCCACCTCTACGTCGGCGCCTTCGGCACGTTCGACGAGCCGGTCATCGACTCGGCCGGGCCGGGTGTGCGCATCGCCACCTGCGACCACATCCACCGGCTTCCCGGCGGGGTGATCGGCGGCGGCGTCCTCGCCAACGAGGTCACCAAGATGCCCGTCCTGCACTGGTACTGGGCGCTACCGCCGGACCGGCGCCGCTGGGGTGCCGAAGGGAAGCGGGCCATGCGCCAGCTCTACACCCGCACCTCGCACGTGATGGGACCCATCCAGGAGGTGCCCCACCCCGAGGTGCGGGTCACGCTCGCCGAGGACGTGCGCGACCGCGACGGGGTGCCCGTGGCCCGCCTGTCCGGCCGGCTGCACCCCGCCAACATGGCCCAGGCCGCCGTCCTCCAGGACCGGGCCGTGGAGTGGATGGAGGCGGCCGGCGCCCGCGAGGTGTGGCGCAGCGGGTACTCCGACGCCCTGACCGCCGGGCAGCACGCCGCCGGCACGTGCCGGATGGGCACCGACCCCGCGGGCTCGGTCACCGATCCCTTCGGCCGCGTGCACGGCCACGACGAGCTGTACGTCATCGACGGCTCGCTCCACGTCACCAACGGCGGCGTCAACCCCGTGCTGACCATCTACGCGCTGGCCTACCGGTGCGCCGAGCACCTGGCGGCGTCATGAGGCAGTCCTTCGCCTGGTGGTCGTTCAGCGTCGGGCTGGAGCCCGCCGGTGGTCCGCTCCTGCTCGAACGTGCGGCGGCCATCGGCTTCGAGGGGGTCGAGATGCTCCCCGAGGAGCTGTGGCCGGCCGCCCGCGCCGCCGGCCTCGAGCTGGTGACGCTCACCGGCCACGAGATCGAGGTGGGGTTCAACGATCCCGCCAACCACCGGGCCGTCGGTGACGAGGTCCGCCGGTCGATCGAGCAGGCCGCAGCCGCCGGCATCCCGTTCGTCATCGTGTTCGCCGGCAACCGCGGCGCCTACGGCGACGAAGATGCCAAAGCGCACTGCGCCGACGGCCTCGCCCCGCTGGCCGAGGCGGCGGCCGGTGCCGGTGTCACCCTCCTGCTCGAGCTGCTGAACAGCAAGGTCGACCACCCCGGCTACCAGTGCGACCACAGCGCCTTCGGCTTCGACGTGGTGCGGCGGGTGTCCGCCCCCGGGTTGCGGGTGCTGTTCGACTGCTACCACATGCAGCTCATGGAGGGTGACCTGTCGCGCACCCTGACGGCGAACCTGGAGCTCGTGGGGCACGTCCACACCGGCGGCGTGCCCGGCCGGCGGGACCTCGACGACCGCCAGGAGGTCAACTGGCGCGGCATCGCCGGGCTGCTCCGGCACCTCGGCTACGAGGGCTGGGTCGGCCACGAGCTGATCCCCCGGGGCTCGGCCGAGGACGCTCTGGCCCAGGCCTACGAGCTGTTCGCACCGCCGCCAGGAGCCCACCCCAGAGCGTGACGGCCTCCCACGCTCCAGCGGCGGTCTATGACACGGCCTCGGACACCGCCGTCACGATACTCCGCCCGCGAAGCGGTGCACGGCTGCGCCCTCGACCCTCACGTTGGAGGCAAAGATCGACCCCGCCAGCTCCTCGCGGGCGCCGCCGGTAGCGGCCGTGGTCACGAACAACGTGGTAGCGGGACCGAAGGCGCAGGAGGTGACCTGGGTGACGGGCAGGTCGACGCGACGGTCGACGTCGCCCTTGGGCGTGAGGCGCACGACGGCCCCGCCACCCCACAGCGCCAGCCACACGCACCCGTCGGCGTCGACGCAGAGCCCGTCGGGCTTCCCGGTCTGGGAGGAGTGGAAGGAGCGCCGGTTGCCGATCGTCCCTGCGTCGGCGTCGAAGTCGAAGACGTCCACCGACCCGGCGTCGGAGTCGGCGTAATACATGAGCCGGCCGTCGGGGCTCCAGGCGATGCCGTTGCTCAACGACACCCCGTCGAGCACCTCGGTGACCGTCAGGTCGGCGTCGACCCGGTAGAGCGAGCAGGCGCCGAGGGCGCCCGCCTCGTCCATCGTCCCGGTCCAGTATCGGCCCCGCTCGTCGCAGGCGCCGTCGTTGAACCGGTACGTCGCCCCCGGCATCGGGACGAGCGTGCTCGACCGCACGGTGCCATCGGCTGCGACAAGGGCGACGCGGTCACGCAGCCCAGCGATCCAGCCGTCGCCCGCGGGCACGGCGCAGCCGACGCGGCCGGCCACCGTGAGGGCCGTGTCGTGGCCTGTGGCGGGGTCGAGGCGGTGGATCTCGCCGGCCTCGATGTCGACCCAGTGCAGGAGGTGGCCGTCCCAGAACGGCCCCTCGCCGACCAGGGCGCGGGCGCGGTGCACGACCTCGACGCTCACCCGGTTCCCTGCCGGCGCTCCCAGCCCGGGGTGAACAGGCGGATCGTCCCGCCGGTGGCGGGCCGGGCGGCGCAGGCGTCGTGGTCGAGCCGGAGCCCAAGGCCGGGTCGCTCGGGCACGGCGAAGCAACCGTCGTCGCCGACGGTGGGGGCGTGGTCGACGAGCTCCTGCACCCACGGGTCAGCGAAGTCGTTGAAGTGCTCGATCACCTTCACGTTGGGCGTGGCGACGGCGAGGTGCAAAGCCGCCATCGTCCCGACGGGCCCGCACACGTTGTGCGGGGCGAGTTGCACGTAGTGAACGTCGGCCCACCCGGCGAGGGTGCGCATGGGGGTGAGACCGCCGAAGTGGGTGAGGTCGCACTGCAACACGTCGACGACACCAAGCTCGAGCAGCTCGCGGACATCGTGGAGGAGGTGGTGGCGCTCGCCGGTTGCGATGGGCAGGTGGGTGCCGAGGCGCACCTGACGCAGCGCGGCGGCGTTCTCCGGCGGCACGGGCTCCTCGATCCAGCCGGGTTCCACGTGCTCGATGGCGCGGGCCACCCTGACGGACTCGGCACCGGTGAAGCGGCCGTGCATCTCCACGTAGATCTCGACGTCATCGCCGACGGTCTCCCGCACGGACTCGAGGAGGGCGACAGCCCGGCGGCGCTCGTCGGGCGCCAGCTCGGCGCTGGCGGCCCCGAAGGGGTCAACCTTCACTGCCCGGTAGCCACGCTCGATGACGGCGGACGCCGCGTCCCGGTAAGCCGACGGGTCGCGCTCGACCTGGTACCACCCGTTGGCGTAGGCGGGCACCCGGTCGCGGAAGCGGCCACCCAGGAGCTTCCAGACGGGGACACCGAGCGCCTGGCCCACCACGTCGTGGCAAGCCACCTCGAACGCTGCGAGGGCGGACTGCGCAACCTCGCCCGGCCGGCCGTACTCGGCCCGCTGGATGTTCCACATCATGCGGCTCGTGTCGAACGGGTCGCTGCCGACGACGTAGCGGTCACCGAGCTCGCGGATGGCAGCGACGAGCGTCGAGGTCTTGTTGACGATCCGGACCTCGCCGGTGCCGACGATGCCCTCGTCGGTGTCGATCTCGACGAATGTGAGCTCACGCCAGGGTGCACCAACGACGATCGTGCGAAACCCGGTGATCTTCACCGCCGGCGCCTTCCCCGCCGGCCCGACGCAGCGCTGCGCCTCATCAGGGAGGCGGTCTCCTCGATGTGATCGACCATGGCACTCCGGGCGGCAGCCGGGTCGCGCCGGCGGACCGCGTCGGCGATGCGCTTGTGCGCGGCGATCGCCCGCGGTCGCAGCGAGGCTCGCTCGCTGGTCCGGCGCCGCTCGTCGTACAGGAGCGCCCCGATGGGTTGGAACAAGGCGGCGACGAAGGGGTTGCCAGCTGCGTCCATCAGCGCCTGGTGAAAGGCCAAGTCGGCTTCCACGAAGGCGTCCACGTCGCTTGCCTGCTCCATGGCGGCGATGGCGTCATCGACGGCGGTCAGGTGGGCGAGGGTGGCGCGTTGGGCAGCAAGCTCGGCAACGCCGGCCTCGACCAGGCGGCGGGCCTCGAGCACCTGCTGGGTGGTGTCGGGCCGCCCACCGGCGCCGGCTTGGAGCACGAGCGGGCTAAACGGCGACCAGTCGTCTGGGGAGCGTACGTAGGTGCCACGCCCGCGGCGGATCTCGAGAACGCCGCTGCTGAGCAGCTCCTTGACGGCTTCGCGGACGGTGGAGCGGCCGACGCTGGCCTCCGCGGCGAGCTCGGCCTCGGCCGGGATCGCCTCGCCGGGTGCCCACTCGCCGTCGGCGATGCGGCGCAGCAGGTCGACCGCCAGCTGGGCCGGCAAGCTGGGTCTCGTCGCTCGTGAGCTCACGACCATGCCCCGTGGTCGGCGGCGTCGGCGGTGGTGTGCATGGAGAGACCCTACTCCGGACATCAGACGTCTGAGGTCCGGGGGCGGCGATTTGACAGCACCCTCCCCTCTATCTAGGGTTTACGTCACCGTAACCGGACGAGTGGGGGGCAATGGCCCGACCGGTGACCAGGGCGGCGAGCCAGCACTCGCACCAGCCTCGGGTGCGCGCCCAGGAGACCTCGGCGACCCTGACCCTGGGCGAGCTCCTGGACCAGCACCCCTGGGTCCAGCGATTCGGGCCCTTCCTCGCGCTTGCGGGGATGCTCGTTCTGGCGGTGGTCATCCCCGCTCGGGGAACCGGCGGCGCCGATCTCGACCTGGCGGGCCCACGGGGTGGCACCCCGGAGCACACAACCTTTCCCCGGCCGCCCCAGGACGGTCCGGAACCGCTGGTTGGCAGCGACTCCAGGGCCCCCGACCTGCCTTCGACCCCGCCCCGACCCGCCGTCGACCGACCGGCCGGTCCGGCACCGGGGCCTGCGCTGGCGTCCGCCCCCCGATCGGGCCGTGGCACCGAGGAGCCCGCCCTGCCCCAGCGAGACGAGCCGGACGAACCGTTGCGCATCAGCGAGACGGCCTACGCGTCGCGTGCGGGGGCGACGGGGCTGACCGAGCCCGAGTTCGGCCAGATCCGGATCACGGCGATCGTGGGGCAGGACATAGAGCGTGGGTACCTGCGTCTCGCCGGGCAGAGGGACATCCTGGCGCTGAGGGTGGACGAGAGCGGCACGTCGATGGCAAGCCAGGCCGTGCTCGAGATCTGCCCCGTCACCACCAGGGGATGGACGCCCGGGAGCTACCGCTTTGACGAGGCCCCCGCGTACGACGCCGACGCCTGCGTGCCGGGCACACCCGACGATGCCTTTACCCTGTGGCGGTTCCCCCTCGACACCTTCGACGCACCGGACCGGCCCGACGGCTTCGTGATCGTGCCCGGCGCCGGGACGGGCACCTGGCAGGTGACCTTCGCGGGGACGGCGGACCAGTGAGCAGCCGGGTGCAGTGGGACCGCGTGGCCGGCGAGGAACAGGAGGCGACCTGGCGGGGCCGACCGGTCCCGGAGTGGCCGTGGTTGCGCTCGGTGGCCTGGACCGCGACGGCCTTCCTCGGCCTCGTCGTGCTGTACAGGATCGTTCTGCCGATCCCGGTGCCCTCCGGGATCCTGATCTTCGGCATCGTCACGGGCTGCATCAACGCGCTCATCGCCGTGGCGATCATCCTCATCTACCGTGCAAACCGGATCATCAACTTCGCCCAGGCCGAGATCGGCGTGTTCGGCGCCATCCTGTTCGAGAACCTCTACCGGGCGACCGGCGTCCCCTACCTGTTTGCCATCGCCTGCGGCCTGTTCGCATCCGCCGCACTCGGGGCGCTGGTCGAACGGGTGGCCGTGCGCCGCTTCTTCGCCAGCCCCCGCCTCATCCTCACCGTCGCCACGATCGGGCTGGCGCAGATCGTCGTCGTCCTGACGTACTTACTGGCCCGGCTCTTCGACGGGATGCCGGTCACCAACACCAGCTTCGAGACACCGTTCACGGGCTTCACGATCTCGCTGCCCAGCTACGTCATGGATGGCGACGCCATCCTGCTGCTCGTCACGGTGCCGGTGATCATCCTGCTGCTGAACCGGTTCCTCAGGCGCACCGACTTCGGCATCGCCGTCCGGGCGTCGGCGGAGTCGTCCGAGCGGGCGTCGCTGCTCGGCATTCCCGTCATGAAGGTCTCCACGATCATGTGGATCGTGGCCGCCGCCATGACAGCAATGGCGACGATCCTGCGCTCGCCGGTGGTCGGGCTCGTGTCGGGCAGCACCGTGCAGGGCCAGGGCCTCCTGCTGCGGGCGCTGGCCGCCGCAGTCCTCGCCCGGATGGACAACCTCCGGGTCGCCGTCGTCGCCGCCATCTTCCTCGGCGTCACCGAGCAGGCCCTCTACTGGGCCTACTCGGGCTCAAGCATCTCCGATCCGATCTTCGTGGCCATCATCATCGTCGGCCTCCTCGTCCAGCGGCGCAGCACGAGCCGGGCCGGAGATGAAGCCAGCAGCACCTGGGCGGCAGCCGAGGTCATGCGGCCGCTCCCACCCGAGCTGCGGGGGGTGCCCCTGGTGGTGCTCGCCAAGATCGCCGTGGCGGCACTCGGAGGCCTCGTCGTGGTGCTCTACGGGGTGCTGGCATCGCCGAGCCAGGCGAACATCGGCGCCGTCATCGCCATCTACGCGATCGTCGCCATGTCGCTCGTCGTGCTGATGGGCTGGGCCGGCCAGCTCAGCCTCGGCCAGTTCGGCCTGGTCGGGTTCGGCGCAGGTGTGGCGGGCCGGCTGGTGGCCGACGCCAACACCGACTTCCTGCTCGGCATGGTCGCGGGTGGCGTCGTCGCCGCGCTCGTTGCCATGGTCCTGGGCCTCGTGGCGCTGAAGGTCACCGGGTTCTACTTCGCCGTCACCAGCCTGGCCTTCGCAGTCAGCGTGCAGACCTTCTTCCTCAACCCCCGCTTCTTCGACCTGCTGATACCCACGAACCGGCCCCTGCGACCTTACCTGTTCGACCGGTTCGACCTCGCCGACGAGACGGCCTTCTACTGGTTCGCCGTCGTCATAGCCCTGCTGGTGGCGCTGGTCCTCCTCCGCCTGCGACGCTCGCGCACCGGTCGCATCCTCAACGCCGTGCGCGACAACGAGCGGGGGGCCCAGTCCTACGGCGTCAGCCAGGCACGGGCCAAGCTCACCGCCTTCGCCACCTCCGGGTTCATCGCCGGCATGGCCGGGGCCATGCTGGCTGTGCACCAGCACTCGGTCACCGCCAGCGCGTACTCGGTACAGGAGAGCCTGCGGGTCTTCTCGATGGCCGTCATCGGCGGCGTCGGGTCGATCCTCGGCGGTGTCCTGGGGGCAATCTTCGTCCGCGTCACAGCCAACGTCCTGCCGGCACAGTTCGCTGTGCTGGCGACCGGCGTGGGTCTCCTGCTCGTCCTATACCTGCTGCCCGGCGGGCTCGTGCGAGCGCTCTACGGGTTGCGGGACCGCTTCCTCCGCCGGCTCGCCAACGCCCACGGCATCCACGTCCCAAGCCTCGTCGCCGATGTCCGCACCGAGGACGTGCGCGCTGAGGACGTCGGGACCGAGGGCGACGCGGCCCAGGCGGGCGAGCTCGACATCACCGAGGTGCTCGAGGTGGTCGAAGAGCACGATGAGGCGCGACCATGACCGGCGAGATCCTCCTCGACTGCCGGGGCGTCGACGTCGCCTACGGGCAGGTCCAAGTGCTCTTCGGCGTCGACCTGCAGGTCCACGACGGGGAGATGGTGGCGCTCCTGGGCACCAACGGCGCCGGCAAGTCGACGCTGCTCAAGGCCATCAGCGGCATCCTGCCCCCGCGGGCGGGAACCATCACCTTCGCCGGGCAGGACCTCATCGGGGCGTCGCCTCAGGAGGTGGCAGCCGCCGGGGTGGTCCAGGTGCCCGGCGGCAAAGGCGTGTTCCCGACCCTGACCGTCGGCGAGAACCTCCGCGCCGCCTCGTGGTTGTACCGCAAGGAGGCCGAGTTCCTCGAGGCAGGTCTCGACCGGGTGCTCGACCTGTTCCCCATCCTTCGGCGCCGGTTCCGCCAGCCGGCCGGCAACCTCTCCGGCGGCGAGCAGCAGATGCTCACACTGGCCCAGGCCTTCCTCGCCCGGCCCCGCCTGTTGTGCATCGACGAGCTGTCGCTGGGGCTCGCCCCCACCATCGTCACCCAATTGCTCGAGACCGTCGAGGCGATCCACGGCCAAGGTGTGAGCGTCGTGCTCGTGGAGCAGTCGGTCAACGTCGCCCTCAGCCTGTGCCAGCGTGCCGTGTTCCTCGAGAAGGGGGAGGTCCGCTTCGAGGGGGCCACCGCCGATCTCCTCGACCGCCCCGACGTGCTGCGGTCGGTGTTCCTCAAGGGAGCGGGGACGAAGAGGGCACCGGAGGCCACCCGCCCGGCTTCGACGCCGGTGCTCCGGCGGCGCCTCGACGTCGAGGCTGTCTCCGATCTGGGCGTCCGCCTGCCGAAGGTGCTCGAGGTACGCGACCTCACAAAGCGCTTCGGCGGCATCACGGCCGTCGACGGTGTCAGCTTCGCCGTCCACCAAGGCGAGATCATCGGTCTCATCGGTTCGAACGGCGCCGGCAAGACCACGATACTCGACCTGATCTCCGGCTTCTTCGCACCTGACCGGGGCGCCGTGCTGCTCGACGGTGTCGATGTCACGTCGCAGTCGCCCGATCTGCGGGCCCGGGCCCGCCTCGGCCGCTCCTTCCAGGACGCCCGCCTCTTCCCCTCGCTCACCGTGGCCGAGACGATCGCCACCGCGCTGGAGCGCCACATCGAAGGCGACGACGCGCTCGCCACCGCCCTCTTCGCGTACTCGGCCAAGCAGGCCGAGCGGGTCGTCGCTGAGCGGGTCGACGAGCTGATCGACCTCATGGGGCTCAACGCCTTCCGCAACAAGTTCGTCGCCGAGCTGTCGACCGGCAGCCGGCGCATCGTCGACCTGGCCTGCTGCCTGGCCCACGAGCCCAAGGTGCTCTTGCTCGACGAGCCGTCCTCAGGGATTGCCCAGAAGGAGACCGAGGCCCTCGGGCCGCTGCTGTTGCGCGTCCAGAGCGACACCGGCTGCAGCCTGCTGGTCATCGAGCACGACATGCCCCTCATCAGCTCGATCTCCGATCGCCTCGTCGCGCTGGAGGCGGGCGCACCCATCGCCACCGGTGCTCCGAGCGACGTGCTCGAGAACCCGAGGGTCGTCGCGTCGTACCTGGGCACAGACGAGCGCGCGATCGCCCGGTCCGGCACGAAGGCCCCCGCACGGCCGTCACCACGCGCTCGATCATCGAACGCCGCGCGAGCAGTCCCTGGCCGGCCGGCACGGCGGCGGCGGGCACCCCTGGTGGCTGCTCGCACCGCGCTTGCCCACGAACGAAGGAGCACCCCGTGAACCCCGTGCTGTCCCGCTTCATCGACCGCTACGGCACCTACGTCGCCATCGCGGCGCTCGCCGTCCTCGTGCTCGCCGTGGCGCCCTCCCAACGCCAGGCCCCCGCCGACGAGTTCGCGGTCGGCGGGGGAGCGGTGCTGGGAGGCGGGGCCGGTGGCGTGGGCGTCGACGGCGCTGGCGGCGACGGCGGCGACACGGACCAGGGCGGTGCCGGTGGGGGCGGCGCGGCCGGTGGTGGCGCCGGTACCGGCACCGGCGGTGGTGATGCCGGCTCGGCGGGGCCCAGGCCCGGCGGGCTTGGACCCGGCGCCAGCGCGGTCCAGGGCCGCATCCTGGGTGAGGACTGCTCGCGGCGGGAGATCCTCGGCCCCGACATGCCGTGTCGGCCGATCTGGGAGGGCGACAACGGCGGTGCGACCTTCAGAGGCGTGAGCGGCGAGCAGATCAACGTCCTGTTCTACTCGGAGGCATCCATCGAGTTCGTCGACACGGCGCTGCGCGGGGCGGGATTGAGCGACAGCGAGCAAGAGGCTCGGGAGGCCCAGGAGCTCCTCCGCCGTTGGTTCAACGAGAACTTCGAGACCTACGGCCGCCACGTCACGCTCGAGTTCGTCCAGGGGCGGGCCGAGTACACCGACGCCGCGGCCCAGCGGGCCGACGCCGTGCGCTACGCCCAGGAGCACGAGGCGTTCGCCATCGCCGCCACCGTCGCCAACAACCGCGACTTCATGGACGAGCTCGCCCGCCAGCAGGTGATCTGCCTCGGATGCGGGATCCAGCAGCTCGGCACCTTCTACTCCGAGCGGGCGCCGTTCATCTACAGCCTGCTCGGCGACGCGGAGACGACCAACGCGGGAATCGCCGAGTACATCGTCAAGAAGCTCGGGAGGGAGAGCACCGCCGACTTCGCCGGGCTCGGCATCCGGGGCCAGCCCCGCCGGTACGGCATCTTCTTCCCCCAGGAGGTCTACGCCGGCAACGCCCAAGACCTGCGGGAGCGCATGGAGGCCGCGGGCATCCCCGTCACCCGGATGGTGGGCTACGTCTCGGACATCAACACTGCGGCCCAGCAGGCGGTCAACGCCATCCAACAGATGCGAGCGGCCGGAGTCACCTCGCTGCTCTGCGTGTGCGACCCCGTTGCGCCGTTGTTCCTCACCGAGGCCGCCCAGAGCCAGCAGTACCACCCCGAGTGGATCCAGACCGGGTACTTCGGTCAGGACCTCGATGCGGTCGCCCGCTTCTACAACCAGGAGCAGTGGAGCCGGAGCTTCGGCCCGGCGGTCATCCCACCGTCTGACGACCCGGAGAACTCGAGCCCCTACAGGCTGTGGCGCCAGGAGAAGGGCGAAGGCCGGGTGCCCTTGACGATGAGCGCTGCCTGGGCGCCGATCCTCACCGTGTTCACCGCCCTCGAGCTCGCCGGTCCGGCGCTTGACCCCGGCACGTTCCGTGACGCCATGTTCAGCATCCGTATCGAGCACACCAGCAAGTTCGTGCCACAGGTGTCTTGGGGCCCTGACGACTTCGGGGGCATCGACGACGCCTACGAGGTGTGGTGGAGCCCGAACGCCACCGGTCCCGACGGCCAGCGAGGCACCTACATGACCGTCAACAACGGCCGCCGTTATGTGCCGGGCGGGTGGCCGGCTACGCCCACAATGGTGTTCCGGCCCGAGTGCACCGCCGCCGGAAGCTGCGGGGCCGAGCCCGGTCCGGGCAACTGAACGGCCTGAGGCTGACGTGTTCGGGACGGTGTTCGTGAGAAGCGGCCCCGAGTCCTCGCTCCGGGGCCGCGAAGGGCTCGATTACGGTTACGTCAGGCGACGCACTGCCGGAGGAAGCGTGGCGCGACCGAGGATGACCCGCAGCGAGCGGCGCGAGCAGTTGCTCGATGTCGCAGCGGCGATGCTTGTGCAGTCGGGCCCGTCGGGCCTGACGATGGAGGGGCTCGCCGCTCGGGCAGGCGTCAGCAAGGCGCTCCCGTACTCGCACTTCGACAACGCCGAAGGCGTCGTCGCAGCCCTGCGCGCGCGTGAACTGGCGGCGTTCGCCGAACACATCCTGGTCGCTGTCGAGGGTGTGGACGACCCCAACGACGCTATCCGATCGGCAGTCCATGCCTACTTCGACGTCGTCACCGAGCGCGGTCACGTGTTGCGGCACCTCACCGCTCTCGAGCCGAGCCAGGACACCGGTGCGCCACGTGCGAGCACGGAGTTCGTCGCCGAGCTGGTACAGCGGCTCTTCGGGCTGCGCCGCAAGCGCGCCCGGCTCGCGGCGGAGATGATCCAGGCAACGCTTCTCGGCGGGGTCACCAGCCTGGTTCACGGCGACGCCAGCCGCACCGTCGTGGAGGAGGTGGCCAGCGTGGCTGTGCTCGCCATAGTCCGCGCCGCCGCGAACGGTGGTGCCGCGATCCGGCCACCGGTCCGGCGCCGCGGTGGCGTCCCAGGTCTGGTGTAACAGCGGGTGGGGCGCAGGCTCTGGTGGTCATGTTACGCAGCTGCTGTGACAGCTTCAGCTTCGGTGGTGGGTGTCTCGGTGGTGTCGGGCTGGTGGAGTT
>ML178737.1:72579-106580 GCA_004366205.1 Actinomycetota bacterium
GCGCGGATGGCGTCAGTGGGCGATACTCGTGCTGGCACGGGTGTAGGTCTCCTTCGTGAGTTGGGAAGCTCCAGAAGGAACCTACGCCCTGGCCGCTTTTACACCGTCGATGGGACGCCACCGGCGCCGCTGACCGTCACATCCGGTCGCTGGCTGCTCGGCCGGCAAGCTCCCGGCAGTCCTCAGCCGACACACCGAGCATCCGCAGGGTGTGGTACACCAAGCCGCGCTCGAAGGCCGCGGGGTCGGGCGCAGTCGCGCCGTAGAAGAGCGTCCCGAGCACGAGGGCTGCCACCGACCACGGGGCGTGCTCGGCGTACTCCCGATCGAACCGGCCCGCGATCACCCCGTCGCGCACGAGCCGCATGATGAGCAGCCCGTACTCGCGCTCGAGCACGCCGCTGTCGGTTCCCGCCTCGATCAGAAAGCGCGTCCTCTGTGGCGACGCCCGGTCGCGACGCACGATGGTGGCGAGCGTGCTCGCCATCGCCTCGGCCGGATCCGCCGATCGCACCGTGGAGAGCATCTCGACCTCGCGGCGGGCCACCATCTCCGCCACCTCGGTTGCGAGCTGCTCCTTGGACTCGAAGTAGCTGTAGAAGGTCCCGAACCCGATGTCGGCGGCTTCGGTGATCTCGTTGATCGTGGTACCGGCCACGCCCTTGTGGAGGAACACCCGCTCCCCCACCTCCAGGAGGCGCCGCCGCACCTCGACACGGCGGCGCTCACGGCGCCCGGCAATGGGCTGTGGCCTCTTGACCGTGGCCATGGGAAGCATCATACTCGATTGTCGATCGGACATGAATGCTTGTCGAGTTCGATGAGCACTCGGCAGGGTGATGGGGCTCGACCGGCTGGGGGGCGCCAGGTGGCGATCAGCGCTGAACACGGCATGCACGCTGCACCCGGCGCCGGTCCGCGGGCGGTGGCACTGGCCGGCGCAGGGGCCCTCGGGGGGGCGCTGGCGGTGCTGGCCGTGCCCGTCGCCGTGCTGGGTCCGCTCGTGCGGGCCGCGATGTACCTCGCTGTCTTGCTCGCCGCCGGTGCTGCCCTGTACCTCGTGTTCGTCGACGACGGCGGCGGCGACCTCACGGAGCAGGACCGTTCCCGCTCGCTGGTCGCCTGGGGGGCCGTGGCCGGCATGGCCCTGGTACTCGCCGATCTCGTCGTCCGCGCGGCGGCCATCGGTGGGGGAACGCTCGCGAGCGGCATTGACCGGCCGAACGTAGAGATGGTGCTCGGCGGGCGGGCGCACGTCACGGCCGTGGTCGCCAGCATCGGCTTGATGCTGCTGGTCTGGGCGGTGTTGCAGCGGTGGGGGATGCCCGCAGCCCCGGTCGCAGCGGTGCTCGGCGTCGTGCTGGCGGTGGGGGCATTCTCGTTCGTCGGACACAGCGCGACACGGGGCCCCCGGTTCCTGACCGTCAGCGCGGACATCCTCCACGTCGCCACCGCGGCGCTGTGGGTCGGCGGTCTCGCCTGCCTGGCCGTCGCCGTGCGGGCTCGGCGGATGGCGGGACGGCTCGAGGAGGCGGCCCGCCAGGTTGGGCGGTTCTCACAGGTGATGACCGTCGGCCTCACCGCGCTCGTCGTGGCCGGCCTCGCCCTCGCCGCCTTCATCCTGGATTCGCCCGGCCAGTT
Organism: Actinomycetota bacterium; assembly: GCA_004366205.1. GTDB lineage: Bacteria > Actinomycetota > Acidimicrobiia > Acidimicrobiales > CADCSY01 > SIRW01. The sequence continues at coordinate 74,221 of ML178737.1, forward strand.
GCTCACCACGGCCTACGGCCGGGTGCTGCTCGTCAAGATCGCTCTCGTCTCGGGCATCGTCACGGTGGCGGGGTACAACCACCGCCGCCTCGTGCCGGCCGTTCACGACGGCGACCAGCACAGCTGGACTCGTCTCAGCCGCACCATCCGGGCCGAGCTCGTCGGTCTGGTGTCGGTCGTCACGGTCACCGCCACGCTCGTTGACATGAACCCGGGAGCGTGAACGTGACCCGCGTGGCGCTCTGCTGGCTGCTCGTCGCCACAACCACCGTGCTCAGCGTGGTCGGGGGCGTCCCGCCGGCCGGTGCCCATGCCGACCTCGTCGGCAGCTACCCCGAGGCGGGCAGCACCGTCGAGCGGGTCGAGGAGATCGCGCTGGTCTTCAGCGAGCCGGTGATCACGCTCGCGGGCGGGATCGAGGTGCGGGGCCCGGGCGGCCCGGTCCCGGTCGATGTCCGCAGGGCCGACGGTGGCCATACCATCCTGGCCGTTCCCGCCGAGGCTCTGCGGCCCGGCGATCACCAGGTCACGTGGCGGGTGTCCTCGACGGACGACCATCCGATCAGCGGCACCTTCGACTTCCGTTTGGCGCCGGCGGCGCCCGTCTCGACCGCAGAGGACGAGCGCAGCGTTGCGGCGTCCGAGAGCATCACCCAGCCGTCCGAGGCAGGGGCCTCGCCGCCGACCGCCGGCGGATCGCTCGCGGCTCCGCCAGCGGCAACAGCACCTCAGGCAGACGGCGGCCGAACGAGGGTCGACTGGTTCACACCACTGGTGCTCGGACTGCTCGCCGCGGCCGGCACCGTCGCCCTCGCCGGACTGAGCGCGCACCGTCATCAACCTGACGGGTCGACTAGTGCGACTGCCGGTGCCGGGCCGACCACCCTGACCGCCTCCACCTCCACCTCGATCTCGAGGTCCACATCAGCGACCGACCCGAGCAACCCCAAGGAGTACCGCCATGCCCCGCGCTAGCCGAACGGACATGCTCCTCATCGCCGCCGCCGCCTTCTGCGGGGTCGCACTGATCTCCGCAGCCACCGTGGGCGCCGGCGGCAACGGCACCGGGGGTTCGCTCGCCAGCCAGCGACCGGCCCTCACGTGGGAGGAGGCGAACGGCGTGCTCGGCCCGCATGCCATCGCCGCGCCTCCGGAGGGCGCGCTGGTGCCGTTCGCAGCGCCACCGCGCCCATCAGCCCCGGCCGGCTCGGCCTCCGACGGCGTCGCTGCGCTCCGCCGCGCCGCCGGATCGGGGTCAGGGTCGGACCACAGCCACACCCACTCGCACCGCGACGGTGGGCACACCGCAGCCGGGGGCCCCGCCCACGGCGACGGCGCCCACGGCCACGGCGAGAACGGGGGCGGCGGCGACGGTCACGACGGACACGGCGCGTCGCACGGTCATGACGGTCATGGTCACGATGACCATGACCACGGGTCGGCGTGGACCGGTCACCACCCGCGGCCCGTGCCCGGTTCCGACGGGATGGTCGACGTGCCCATGTTCCACCAGGCGGAGCGTGAGCGCACCCGCGTCTTCTGGGACGTGACCGGCCAGATCAGCCCCTGGGAGATCAACTACGAGGCGCCCGAGTACGCCGAGGACGATTGCGGGACCGACATCGGTGGCATCGGGGTGTGGGAGCTCGACCCCACGAAGGACTGCACGATGACCCACAGCCCGAGCTTTCGCGAGGGCAATCCCGAGGAGTACTTCCAGGGCCACGGCGATCATGGCCCGTGCCGGGTCGAGATCGAGCGCTACGACGGCGCCTTCGACATGGCCCAACGCTCCCGGGACGTCCTCAGCGCCACCTACGACAACAACCCCTGGCAGGCCCTCGCCGACGGCTACAAGCCGTATCCGGTGGCAGCGAGCAAGACCTTCCACATGTTCAGCTGGGACCATTGGGACGCCCGCCACGATGACGGTAGCCCGGACCTCTACAACCCCGAGCGCCCGGCGATGTTCACCTACGGCATGACCGATGAGGGCCTCATGGTCGTGAACATCGTGTACGTGTTCGCCGGCACCGAGGAGGAGTTCCCCGACGGACAGCAGGAGCGCTGGGATGAGATGCTCCCCCGCCCCTACGGGTGCATGGTCGAGTGGCACGGCCACAACAACGAGATCGAGGGCCCGGCGACCGGGAACCTCGACGGCCGCGATTACATGACCCATGTGTGGACGTGGCCCCGCAGGGGCGCCACCTGGGAGTACCTCGGCCCGGACGGCCAGCTCCGCACGTACGAAGGACCGTACCCCTTCGGCGAGTACGGGGACGGAGCCGAGCCGCACGCTTGGTTCCGCCCCTACAACTACCTACCGGCCCTCTGCAACAAGGATGGGGGGTGCATCTGAGTGCCGCTCCGCGCTGACCGGCGCCAGCTCCGTGACCTCCTGTTCGCCAGCGTGCTGCTCACACTCGCAGTCGGGCCCTCGCCAGCAGCGAGCGCCCACGCGCAGGTCCTCGACGCAGCCCCGGCACCCGGCGAAGTGCTCGACGCACCGCCGGCCGAGGTCGCCCTGCTGTTCAACGAGCCCGTCCAGCCTGCCGGAGACGGGATCGTGGTGGAGGGCCCGGGTGGGCGCGTCGACCGGGGCGATGTCGCCCACGGCACCGGACCCGACGTGCTGCGCGTCTCGCTCGTCCCGGACCTGTCACCCGGCACCTACACGGTGAGCTGGTCGGTGGTCTCCGCCGACACCCACGTCGTCGACGGCGCCCACACCTTCGAGATCGCCGGCACGGCGACACCCCCCGGCGCCACGCCGCCGGAGGGGGCTACACCCAAGCAGCAGGCCGGGGGCGGTCCAGGCCAGGCGAACGCGGAGGGAGCGGGCGAGCCGCCGTTTGACGCCGCGGACCTCGACCCCGAGGGCACCGAGGAGGCTGCTGTCGGCACCGAGGCTGACGGCGTTGCGTGGGGACTGATCGCCGTGCTGGCGTCCGCAGGTGCCGTGAGCGCCGCCGGTGGCGCCTGGGCGATCGGCCGGCGCGGCCGCGCCCATGGATCCGACCGACCCCGGCGGAGCCGCCCGACTGACGCAGCGGCCGACTGAAGGACCGACGGAGCCCACCGGGCCGCAGCACCCGGCCACGAGACCGGGGAGCGCTGCGGCCCGATGCCCACCGCGCGGGCACGCCTGCCTGGTGGTCAGCAGCGGCTTACGACGCCCTTCGCCGGCCGGCCACGCTGAAGCCGCTCAGGGCGAGGGCGAGCAGGGCCAGAACCAAGGCGACCAACGCCACGGCGCTTGGTCCGTCCCCAGATCCCGCGGCGAGAGCGACGCCGTCGCCCCGGTCGTCGAGATCCCCTTGACCAGCATCGCCGTCTGGCTCGCCGACGGCCTCCTCCCCGTTCCCGGCGCCCGTGTGACCGGCGCTGGCGTTCCCTCGCACGACAAGGATGTACGGGGCGGGCTCGTCGAGGTCGCCCCACTGCTCGACGGTGTCGGGGATCTCGATCCAGCGGTGGACGCCCTCGACGCACTCCTGAACGGTGGGGAAGTAGATCACCTCAGGCGCGTCGTCCTCGATGCGCATGCTCAGCCCAAACTCCTGGTGATGCTCGTCGGCGAGCTCACCGCCGGTCCAGGCAACCTCGACGATGCGCTCGGTCACCGTCTCGCCGTGGGGGCCCTCGAGAGGCTCGTCAAGGGCAGTCCGGGTGATCTCGATCTCCCAGCCAGGAACCACCTCGGGCTTCACGTTGGCGACCCCCTCTGGAATCTGGATGCGCAGGGCGGTGGTGGCGGATCCCTCGCAGCCGTGAGGCACACGGAAGCTCGTCTTGAAGAAGGGCGAGTGCGCCTCGCGGGGGTTGGCGGTGACGTGCGCGTGGGCGGGCGCCGCCGCCAGGGTGAGGCCCGCGACGGTGACGAGCGCTACCAGGGAGCGCGTCCACCTCTTGGTCCACCGGCCCTTGGCCGTCGATGCCCTGTGGTTGCGGTTCATGGTCTCCTCCTTTGGATCGAGCGATCGCTCAGTTGTCGTTGTGGCTGTCTTTCGTGGTGGTGGTGGTTGTGGACGTGGTTGGGGGGCAGGTCAATGTCGACGTCGAAGCTCGCCGTCACCCGCTGAAACTCGGTGATGAGCATCCGGAACTCGATCGTCCAGCGACCGGGCACGGCCAGCTCCGGTCCGGTGTGCCGGTAGCGGCCCGCACCGGTCCGCTCGAGCATCCGTTCGACCGGCGCGATGTCACGCTCGGGATGCGTGAAGCGGATGCTCGCCTCGATGCCGGCGTCGATGGGCCGGCCCTCGGCGTCCACGACGGCGAACGAGAGCTCGTTGACACCCGCACGTGCGGGTTCGACCGTCGCTCGCAACTCGTACCGGTCCCCCAGGGCGGCCGTGACCATGCCGGCCTCCCTGGGCTCGGCCATGGCTCGTGGCGGGGCGGTGGCGACGAGCACGGCCGTCAGGGCGAGGACGGTGGCGACCAGGCCCGCTTCGATCTGGACGGTCCGCCGTAGGCGATGCGCGGCGTGGTCGGCATGACGCCGAACGGCGGGGACCAGCCAGCGGTTGTTGTAAGCCGCGACAGCGACGACCACGGCAACCACCGCGACCTTGGCCAGCAGCAACTGCCCGTACGCGGATGTGGTCAGCGCCCCGAGCTCGCGGACCTCGACCCAGCCGAGCGAGGTGCCCGAGGCCACCAGGGCCGCCACCGACACGAGCGCCACCACCGAGAACCGGCTGACGATCCCGGCGGCGGCGACGCTGGCAGCGGCCGACCGGCGCCGGCGCAGCACGACGGCGAGGGCGACCAGCCCGCCGAACCACACAGCAGCGGCGGCGCTGTGCGCGAGGTTCGACGCCAGCACCAGCCCTCGGGGCTCACTTGTCGCAGTGTGCCCTGCGAGCAGGTTGGCAGCGACCGCCGCGGTTGCGCCTAGCAGCGTGGCCGCAGTCGCGGCGCGTGAGGGCGGACGCACGATCGCCACCGCGACGAGTCCCAGACCGGCAAGGCGGACGGCTGCGGACGCGCCGAGGCCCGAGGTGGCGGTCGAGGACAACAGCTCGGCATCGACCAAACCCGCAACGCCCGTGCCGCCGGTGAGCGCAGCCTGCACGGGAAGGCTCAGCACCGTCGCTACCGCCCCAACCAGGGCTGCCACGCGCGTGGCGCGCACGAGCACCCGGCGTTCGTCGGCACGCCGATCGTGGATCATCACCAAGAAGGCCGCGAGGCCGGCCGCGAGCGACGCGCCGAGGTACATCAACCATCGGACCACCGCCGCCGCTGTCTTCAGCCCCCGATGGTCCGCGTCGAGCTCCTCGACCGCCACGGCATCGAGCGGGCCGGAATCGGCGTCGCCGATCACGAACAGGAACCCGCCCCGCACCGGGTGGGTGTCAGCCGAGATCGCCCGCCACGACACGGTGTACACCCCATCGGGCAGGTCGGGGGGCAACCCGACGCGCAGCATGTTCGCCGATCGACCCCGTCCGGCGTCGCCGAGGTCGACCCGCCGACCAGCGGCGTCGAACACCCGCACCGCTTCGGGCGGCGGCTGCACCTCCTCGTTGAACTCGACCACCACCTCCTCTGGAGCGCGGTCAAGTTGCTCGCCGTCGGCGGGCTCCGTGGCAACGAGCACGGCGTGGGCGCCGGCCGGCGGCGGGCCCAGGAGGAACCAGCACGCGACGAGCCCACATCCGAGTACGACGGCCGCAGCGAGGCGCTGCTGGTTCATGGGCGGGCCATTTCCCCCGCCGGGTGCATTAGGCGCTCCGTGACCGCCAGAGGGCGGCGCCCCCCAGCATCATCCCCAGCAGAGCGCCCGCGAGGGCGACGGCGACCAGGGTGTCCACGCCGCCGTCACCGGTGGCGGCGTGCGCCGTCTGAGCCTCCCGAGCGCCGTCCCCGGGCGAGGGTACTTGGCCGGCCTCCGCGGCTTGACGCTGACGCTCGCCGGCCCGGTGCTCGGCCCCATGGTCGTTGCCGGCCGCGCGTCCGGTGCGCAGCACCACCGCCGGAGCGGGTTGGTCACCGGGTTGACCATGATCGTGGCCACCGTGGTGGTGGCCGTCCTCCGCGGTCTCCGTCCACGCGTAGGACCCCTCGACGCACTCCTGAATCGTCGGGAAGTACACGACGTGACCGTCCGGCGCGTCGTCGAACAGCACGAGCATGCCGAAGTCGCCAAAGGCCTCGCTCGCGAGCTCACCTCCTCGCCAGACAACCTCGGTAACGGGACCGACGGGGTCGTCGCGGACGAGCTCGACCTCCCAGCCAGGCACGGCCTCGGGCGTCACCGCGAGCACCTCATCAGGCACCTGCACGCGTACTGCGACGGTCGGTGAGCCGTCGCAGCCGTGGAGCACCCGGAACGCCAACGTCACTCGGGCATCAGCGATCGCCTCGGACGGCTCGATGGTCACGTGGGCCCACGCCGCCGGCGCGGGCGCGAGCAGCACAGCGACGAGCGCGACCAAGGCAGCGGCGCGCCCGCCGCGACGCGCGGTCGCGGTAATCATGGTTCCTCCTTCGTGCAGGTGGTCTCTGGTCTCAGCGAGGGCGGACGTCGAACGTCCCCGCTCGCACAGGAGGACCGCGCACGGGCACTCGCAGCACCGCGACGGGCCGCGGCGTGAGGAACCGATACGCCGGCGCTGCACACCGATCCGCGAGCACGGACAGCGAGGCAGCGCACGCGACCAGACCCTGGACCAGTCGCTCGCCGTGTACGACGGCACCGAAGAGCAGCAGGGCGAGCGGCACCTGCACTGCAACCAGCAGGACGAGAGCGAGCGGCGACGCGGTCCACGCCATGGCACCGGTTGCAGCGTCGCCAAGGGTCATCGCCGCGCACATGAGGAACTGCATGGCACCAGCCGTGACAGCAAGTCCCCACCGGGCACCGCCGGCGCCGCCCGCTCGCCGCGGGCGCCCGCCGGCCAGCAGCAGCAGCAGCGCGCCCATGGCAGCCGCCAACAGCACCGGAGCAGCAACATGCAGGACAGCCGCAAGCCCGGACCCGGTCGGCGTCGGCGGTACGAGGCCGTGGTGTGCCCCGTGGTGCGCCTCTTGATGGGCGCCCGCGCAACCGCCGCCCCCGTACAACCAGCCCAGCCCGCTGAGCAGGACGTGGCCGGCCACACCGAGGACACCGCCGACAGCAATTGCGAGCAGCCGGGACATGGCCACCGGGGCGCCGAGAAGTAGCCGTCCCAGTCGGGTCAGGCCGGAGCGGGATGCGGCCGGTGGTCGCACGACAGCAGACTAGGCGCCGGGCCACACGCTCTGCAGTTCGGGGCGGCGCAGGCGAGAAGCGCCTCGAGGCTCGGCTGGCAGCGGCTGCAACCGCTTCCCGCTGCACGGGCGGCGGCGAGGGCCTCGACCGTGAAGGCGCCACCCCGCACCGCGTCCGACACCTGGCGGCGGGTCACCGCGTAGCAGTGGCACACGTACACGTCTCACTCCTGGTTCGCGGTGGCAAGTGCTCCCCCGCGTCGTCAAGCTGCGACGACGCCGGACTGGGCAGAGGCGGCAAACCCCGTTGGGGTGATGCCGTAGCGAGCGCGCACCTCAGCGAGGGGCTGGTCGAGCATGGTCTCCCACTGCTCGACCTGGATGTTCTCGACGCTGCGGCCGAGCTGCCAACCGTCGGTGATGGCGTCCATCATCGGCACGATCATGGACGGGTCGCAGTACGTCATGCGGCTTGTGACCACCGACATCCACATCCCGAAGTACGGGAACTGCAACTGGGCGAGGCAGAACGCCTGGAGGGCGATCTCGCCCCGACCGGAAGAGTCGTAACCGGTGACCACGTGCTGGAAGTCGTGGGTCTGGAAACCCCGCAGCACGGCGAACTTCATGGCCTCGGGCATCCCATCGAGCATGCCGGCCGCCTCGAGCGCCTCGTGGAATCGACGGTAGTCGGTGGCAATCGTCGCCGTGAGGTTGTTGTCGACGATCCAGTCGTGGAACGTTCGGCCAAGCGTCCCTGCGGGTAGGGCGGCAAGCTCGTCGAGCTCGAGGGGGTCGGCGTAGTCGGCGCCGCTGGCCAGGCGGGTCAGCTTCGGATCGTCCTCGAACGCCTTCACGTAGGCGTCCTTCACCTCGTCACTGGCGTACTGCCAGAACTGGTTGAACAGCAAGTGGACAGGGTGCTTGCTCGGATCGTTGAACGTGGCCACCAGCAGCGTGGCGAACTCGTCGTTGATCATCGGAACCCCTCTCGCTCGTCGGTTCCCAGAGTATACGGTTACGTCAGTCTTAGTTCAAGACTGGAGGCGCGCCGCGGTACAGCGTGAACCGGGGTCCCCCGTCGTCGAGACCCGACAGGCGCCGGCTCACGATCGCGGCGATCCAGAGGGCAAGCACACCGAACACCACCAAAGCCGTCCAGTGCGCGGCGTCCCTCGGGGTCACCCTGACGGTCAACGCCCTGTGGTTGTCACCTGCCGTCCCCATCCGGGAACCGGTCACGGCGGCAGCTTCGCCTTCCCGCCCCTGAAGGAGTCCTGGGAGCAAGGGTGGAGCGGACCCAGGCCAATCACGCGCCGGCGCGGGCACGACCGCCCCGCCGGTCGGCGTGGCATCAGGTGCCGGGGTCGGGCTTGGGGTCTCGGTAGGGTTGGGCACGACGCCACCCGGGCTCACCACGCTGCGGGTCTGGAGATCCACGGGTTGGGGCGCCTCGAAGGACACGTCGATGAAGGTCTGGTCGTCGCCGGGCAGCCGGGTGAGTACGAGGTCGACGGCCTCGCCGGGCCGGTAGCCGTGCAGTACGAACTCCACCCGCTCTCCGTCGACCAGCAGGCCACTGGCTTGGCGCTTGCCGCAATCCGGCTCGGGTCGCGCATCCCACGAGCCGGGCTGCTCCTCGGGGGCGAACCACGGCTCCACCGGCGGGCAAGCGGCTAGCGCCAGCGCGGGTGCGCTGGCGTCGCGCTCGATCCGCAGGACGAGGCGCTCCGCCACCGCAGAGCTCGGCACCTCGAACCGAACGGCCGAGACGGCCTGGTCGCCCACGGGCCAGCTGTTCAGCCACAGCCCGCCCTCGGGCATCGGAGCGACGAGCGAGCCGACGGGCGCGGGAGCGGGAAGCTGCCACCACACCCCCGTCATGGGCTCGTCGCGGTCCGGGGCCTGGGCGTGCACGGCTGCTGGCCCGGCCATCACGAGCGCGGTCAGCAGCACCGCCGCGAGCAGTCGCTTCACGCCGTCACCTCCGTCTTGCGGTCCGCGACGAGCGGACGGGACCGCCGGCGCCGCCGCCCGCGAGCCGCGCTGCTTCCGTCGCGCTGACCGGATCGCTGGATGACCGCGACGTCGGCATCGAGATACGAGGCGATGACCCGGGGGTCGTGGACGACCTCGTCGGGACCGCCCTCGGCGATGAGCCGCCCCGTCTCGAGGGCGAGGACCCGGTTGCTGACTCCGAGCAGCAACGGCATGTCGTGCTCGATGATGAGGAGGCTGCAGCCCAGCTCCTGCTGGATCCGCTCCAGCAGCGGTCCAAGAGCCTCGGCCTCGCGCTGGGCGATACCCGAGCTGGGCTCGTCGAGGATGAGGACGTCAGGACGGTGGGCGAGGGCCATTCCGATGTCGACGATGCGCCGGCTGCCCGTGGAGAGCTCGCTCACGAACTTGTGGGTGAAGGCGCCGAGGCCAAGCAGATCGATCAGCTCGTACACGGCGATCGCCAACCGGTTCTCGCTCGCGCCAACCGCCGGCATGCCGAGGGCGGCGGCGAGCACGTCCCGGGTCTCGACGTGGCGCTCGAAGGCGAGGGCCAGGTTCTCGGCCACGGTGAGAGACGGGAACAGGCGGGCGTCCTGGAACGACCGCCCGAGCCCGGCGTACGCCCGCCGGTCGGGAGACCACCGCGTCACGTCCTCGCCTTTGAGCCACACCCGACCCTGGTCGAGCGGCAGGTAGCCGGACACGAGGTCGAACACGGTGGTCTTCCCGGCCCCGTTGGGACCGATGAGTCCGAGGATCTCACCCTCGTACAGCTCGAAGCTGACGCCGTTCACGGCGGTGATCCCCCCAAACCGCTTCACAAGCCCCTCCACGCGGAGCACGGGGATGCTGCCGTGCTCGGCGGCCCGGCGATGGCCAGGCCGGGCCCGCGACCGGGGGCCGGCGGGCTCCGCCGCGGTGCTCGCCCCCTCGAGAAAGACCGAACGCAGTAGGTCGCCGCGCTCGAGCAGCTCGGCCGTGGGGCCCGTGAACCGCACCTCACCCTTCTCCATGAACACCGCCCGGTCGGCGAGGGTGAGAGCGACGTTGACGGACTGCTCGACGAGCACAATGGTGGTGCCCTGGGCGTTGATCCGCCGCACGATGTCGACGAGCTGGCCGACGATGATCGGGGCCAGACCGAGGCTGAGCTCGTCGATCATGAGCAGCCTGGGCTTGGCGATGAACGCCATGGCCAAGCCGAGCATCTGCTGCTCTCCACCGGAGAGGTCGCCGGCGAGCTGGTCCCGCCGCTCGCGCAGGATTGGGAAGTACTCGAGGACCTGCTCGGTGGCCCGGGTGACGTGGTCGGGATCTGACCGCTTGTACATCCAGCCCGCCAAGCGGAGCGACTCGCCGACGGTCAGGGTTGGGAAGATGCTGCGCCCGCCCGGCATCTGCACGATGCCGCGCTCGGCGGCCTCGCGAGGGCTGGCACCGGTGATCTCATGCCCGTCGAAGACAACGTGTCCGCCAATGGGCTCGAGCAGACCGGACACTGCCTTCAGCACGGTGCTCTTCCCCGCCCCGTTCGTGCCGAGCAGGGCGAGGATCTCACCCTCGTACACGTCGAGGTCGACGTCGAAGAGCACCTGGACCTGGCCGTAGGCGACATCGAGGCTCCGGCAGCTCAGCAGAGCGGCCGCCTCTCCTGCCGCCATCCGCTTGACGCGGTCGGCTTCGGCGACGGCCTGCTTCTGCACGTCCGCGATGTCCCGCTCGACGGTTCGGACGCCGGAGGCGAGGATGAGACCGCCGAGGAGGAAGACCGGTGTCATGACGCCGATGCCGGCACGAAAGCCGTGGACGTCGGCGATCGCGCCGGCGATGGGAATGGCGAGCAACCCCGGGATGAAGAACAGGGCGCCGACGGAGAAGCCGAGGCTGCGCGTGCGAGGCGGCAGCAGCATCGACAGGAGGGTATAGAGGGCGGGCACCGCCACAGCGAGCAGCAGCGACACCGCCATCGAGCCGGCCAGGGCGACGCCCAGGACCGGGGCGACGGCGAGCGCCAGGAACGCCGCCGAGATGGCCAAGGCGCAGAAGGTGATCAGGTGAAAGAGGCGCCGGGGCGACTCCATCAGCAGCCGGGTGGCGATGGGGACACCCACGATCAAGCCCATCGCCCCGAAGATCTCGGCGGCGAAGGCGACGCTGGCGCGCTGGCCGGCGCCGAAGCCGAAGACCTCCTCGTAGTACAGCGCGGCGATGAAGCCAACGGCGCCGGCGCCGCCTGCGATGAACGGCAGGGACAGCCAGAGCCGCCGCAGGGTGGCGATGCCCTTCAGGATGCGTAGCGCCTCGCCGAAGGCGGGTGCGGTCTCCTCGGTGTCCAGGGCGTCGCCAGTGGCGCCGGCGGCCTCGCGCTCGAAGCGCCCGCGCACCGGGTGGTGGAGGCGCATGCTGAGGAGGACCACCACCAGGGTCGGGATGGCCAGCACGATGAAGGGGACGCGCCACCCGAGACCGAGGGCTGTGACCGCGACGATGATCAATGGCGCGAAGAGCCGTCCCAGGGGGTTGGCAAGTTCGTACGCGGAGTAGGCGGCAGCCCGGTGGATCGGCCGGTAGTAGTCGGCGAGCAGGCTTCGGTGCGCGGGGGCGTTCACCGCTTTGCCCAAGCCCGCACCGATCCGAGCCAAGACGAGCAGCCCGAGCAGTGGGGAGATGCCGGTGAGCACGGAGAAGCCCGCCCAGGCAATGGCCCCGTAGCGAGCCAGCTTCACTCGGTCGACCCGGTCGGCAATGACGCCGGCGGGCAGCACCAGCAACAGGTTCACGGCGGTGACCAGCGCCACGATGGCGCCGAAGCCGCTGTTCGACAGCCCGAAGGCGTCGCGGATGTCGGGCGCGAGGATGGCGAAAGCGCTGATGTCGAGCTCGTCGACGGCGTTGAACCCGAACAGCACGCCGAGGGGGTAGAGCGAGCCGGCGGTGGCAAGGGAGCCGACCCCCAGCCGGTCGGCCAGGCGGTGCAGCCGCCCGGTGGGGACGAGGGGCGGCTCGGGTGCCGGCGGGAGGGGCAGCTCCGTGTCGGTTGCCCGGGTCATGCCTCCACCGTCGAGCCCAGTCGGATCGAGCCGAGGTCCCGGTCGGCGTCGAGCTCGAGGTTGACGGGCTCGTCGCTCTCCGGTTCGTTGGCGCGCTTGTCGGCCACGAGGCTGGGCACGAGGATGCCCCGCCGGTCGGCGATGAACCGCAGCAGGCGGTCGCGGGCGCCGTAGTAGAGCTGGGCAAGGCCGCCGGGGAGGAACATGAGCAGCAGCAGCGCGCCGATGCCCGTGCTAAGGAGCTGCCACTCAGCCGAAAGCCCGGAGTACCGGAGGCCCCCCATGTAGGCAGTGCCCAGCATCGCTCCAGGCAGCGCCGCCGATCCGCCGATCACGACGATGACCAGCAGCATCAGCGACACGTCGGGGGCGAAGGCGGAGTTGTCCACCGCCCCTTGGTGGAAGGCGTACAGCCCGCCGGCCACCGCGGCCCAGAAGCCCGATATGGCGAAGGCCCACAGCTTCACCGACCGCACGCTGACGCCGTAGGCCTGGGCGCCGCGCGGGTTGTCGCGCACGGCAAGGAGAAGGCGCCCGGGCCGGCTCTGGCGGAGCGCGCGGGCCGAACTCAGGCAGAGGGCGAGGAACACCATGCACACGTACAAGAAGGCGACCGGGCCCTCGGTGTCGTAGCGCTGGAAGATCACAGGGCGCTCGATGAACTGCCGGTCGAGCCAGTTGAAGTACCGCGGGTTCAGCACGAACACCTGCACGGCGAGGGCGAACGCCAGGGTCGTCACGGCCAGGTAGAGACCTTGGATGCGGAGAGCGGGGAGCCCGATCACGACGGCCACGGCCGCGCCGGCAAGCCCGGCGACGACCAGCGCGACGAAGAAGTCACCAGACAGCCGCGTGGCGACGCTACCCGCTACTGCCGCCCCCAGGCCGGCGAACCCCCAGTGCCCGAGGCTGATCTGTCCGGACCAGCCGGTGAGGATCACGAGGGAGACGGCGACGATCCCGTAGATCACGACCACCGACGCCAGGATCTGCTGGCTCGGTCCCATCAGGTGCGGTAGCACGACGACGGCCGCCAAGATCAACAGGAAGAAGGCCTTGGCGCCGTAACGGACCTCGGGCAGTCCCCGCAGCTCGGGCGGCGTGAGCTTGTGGTCGCGGTTGAGCGACCAGGTGGACAGACCGGTGTCTTGCCCCCGGCTCTGCCGGGCCCGCTGCAGCAGCATGGCGACGAGGAGGACCGGAAGGGTAAGTGCAACGGGCACGAGTGCGTCCCGCGTGGAGAAGTACACCGCCTGCTCCGTGATGCCGAGGCACACGGCTGCGACGAGAGCAGTGCGAAAACGTTCCATGCGGGCGATGACCGCGGCAGCGAGTGCGTAGAGCAACACGAAAGGACCGACCGAACCGCCGATGGGCAGCCCCGTCAGCGGGACCCGCAGGAACAGGCCGAGGGCGGACAGGGAACCGGCCAGCAGCCAGACCACGCTCGTCACCCGAGCGACGGGGATGCCGAGCAACAGTGCCCGCTCCAGGTTCTCGGCGGCGCCCCGGACCGCATAGCCGATATCGGTGAACTTGAAGAAGGCGGTCAGGCCGACCAGCACGGCAGCGGTGCCGATGACGATGAGGAAGCTGTTGCCGTCGAACACCAGCGGATGGATCGTGATCTCGAACCCCGACAGCGGCGTGGCGATCGGCGTGGAGTCGATGCCGAGGGCCGTGGTGGCACCGAACACCACTGGCAGGATCAGCTGGAACGAACCGAACACCAGTGCCAGGCCGATCGTCGCTACCGACAGCACCAGCCGAGGCGCCTTCGAGAACCGGCGGATCACGAGCAGGTCGACGAGCCAGCCCGAAAGGCCGCCGACGACGAGCGCCAGCGGCAACGCCACCAGATAGGGCACGCCGTGGACGCGGACGAGCAACACAGCCAGGATCGCCGCCGCCGCCCCGATCTCAGCTTGGGCGAAGTTGACGATGCGGTTCGCCCGGTACACGAGGATGAGCCCGAAGGCAATGAGGGCGTACAGCAGTCCGATGACGGCTCCGAAGACCAGCACCCCTGCGGGGGCGGGGTCGCCGAAGAAGACCAGGCGCACCGCGAGGACGACACCGAGCACCGACGCGACGCTGCGCACGACGGGCGCCGCGAGCAGCGTGGTACGCAGGTCGGAGTCCGCTAGTCGAGACGGGCGCACGCGTCGTCCCCGGTGAACAGGTCGGGCCGGCCGGAGGGGACCTGACCAGGCTCGTAGCGGCGGGCGTCGTTGACGTAGCACATGGCTCCGGCACGGTCGTTGTAGTAGGAGCGCAGCGTCGGGCTCCACCAGACCTCGGCGACGTCTCGCTGGGGGACGAACTGGTCCGGTGGCGCGTAGCGGAAGCCGGCGGTCCACTTGCTCGGGAGCACCGGTGGCAGCTCGACCATGCCCCGGAACACATGCTGCGGCGTGAGGTGCGGTCCCGCGCTGTGGATCATCTGCATCATCGGTTTGAAGACGCCCCAGCTTTCGATCTCGATGGGCGCGGCGCCCTCCATGCCGCCCGGTCCCCCGCCGTCGGCGTAGGCCTTGCGGTACTCGAGCGTGCGGTCGGGCTGGTTGACGGGGAAGTTGCTGATCCCGAACGCGTGTTGCCACTGGTCGCCCATGCCGAGGTCCATGTAGGCGCGCCCGGCAGCGTCGCTCGCGATGCTGGACGCTGGGAAGACGTAGTGCTCGGGGTAGTAGCGGTTCTGGTTGAGGGCCTGCAGGATGAACACGTTCGAGACCGGGTCGCAGCAGAACCCGACGGTGGTGATGTTGTTCGCGCGCATCTGAGCGACGATGCTCATCGCCTGCTGCTGAGCTCGCGCCACGTCGGGTTCGTAGGTGAAGGTCATGGCGTTCCCGGCGCCGCATTCGGTGAGGATCTGGCGCCACAGAGCGATGGCGGGCTCGAGGCCGCCTTCCCCGTCATCTGGGTAGATCAACCCCAGGCGCCGCTGCGGCACATCGCGCACGCCCGCGCCCGCGTATCGGGGCTGGTCGCCGTGGAGGCGCTTGCAGTAGTACTCGGCGTGCAGGTGAGCCAGACGTTCCGCTGATAGGCCTGTTCCCCACAGGAACGGGGCGAACCGGTCAAAGACCTCACGGGTCCCGCCCGCTCCGACGACGATCGTCTGGCGTCGTCCGAGCTCCTGGTAGAACGGCGGCGCACCTCGCGGCGCGAGCACGAAGGCAGGCTTGAGCTGCTCGGCGATCACCCGGCCGTCAGCCCGGAAACAGGCCGGGTCGTAGGTACCGGTCGGACACTGGCTCTGAAAGAACTGGTAGCGGCCATTGCAGGTCCTTGAGCCGGCCTGGTTGCCGGGCCCGTCGAGGGCCACGAGGGTGCGGCCCGACATCTCGAAGTACTTCTGCGCCGAGTTCTCGTATGCCCGCATCGTCTCGCAGAACGGGCCAGGCTCACGGGCGAACCCGGCGCCGGCGAGCAGGCCGTCGATGACGGCGTTGGACGGCATGTTGTACCAGACGTACCGGATCTCCTCGCGGGTGACGCCCTGCATGGTGGCGCCTCCGTTGTCTCCCGAGAAGACCGGCCGACAGCGCACCCCGAGGCCGTACACGGGGCCCTTCTGCATGCCGTTCTCGTCGCAGTTCGACAGGTCCTCCTCAGCGGAGCCCCCGCCACCGGAGGCGACCGCACGGCCACCGTCGCCAGCGACTCCCGCTCCCCGACCGCCGGCACCCGCTCGCCCGCTGGCCGACGCGCCCGCTCCTGTCGCGTCGCCGCCGAGCCCGAGCTCGCCGCCCTCGAACCCCGGGCGAGCCAGGCTCCCGTCACCCAGCGTGAAGCCGTCGTCGCCGGCGGTCACCTGGTCGCCGGGCTGGCGTCCCTGGGATGGCGTGAGGACCACGAGCAGGCAGAGGACGGCCGCCACGACGAGAAAAGGCAGGTAACGGGTGGTCAACTGTGCCGGACTGGCCATGGGCTCCTCCCCCGAACAGGCCGTGCACGAGCAGGGCCCTGCAAGAGGAATTCGACGCAGCCCGCCGCCCTCCTCCCACTGAATTAAGATTTACGATACCGTCAGGAAGAAGTCGCGGTGACCCCACGGTCCGCGAATCGAGCTGTCGCGGAGCCTTGCCCCCGTTCAGGGACCGTCTCCGGCGGCCGGCGGTTCCTTGGGCAGGCCCAGCACCCGCTCCCCCACGATGTTGCGCTGGATCTCGGCGGTGCCGCCCCAGATCGTGTGGGCGCGGCTGCCCAGGAACAGGCTGGTCCACGGACCGCGGAGCGCACCGCTCGGGCCGAGGATGTCCACGGCGTAGTTGGTGAGGCGCTGCTGGTGCTCGGACCAGAACATTTTGCTGATCGACGCCGAGGGGCCGGGGTCGTTGTCGTTGGCCAGGGCCGAGAGCAGCCGCAGGCCCTGGAACCGCATGATCGCCACGTGGCTCCAGAACCAGGCGAGCCGGTCCCGTACGAGCGGGTCACGGGCGCGGCCCAGGCGGCGGACCTCGTCGACCAGGTCCCAGAACATGCGCTCGTGCTGGAGGTGCTGGGTGGTGGCACCGCCGCCCCGTTCGTTGCCGAGCGTGGTCATCGACACGGCCCAGCCGTTGTTGAGCCCGCCGATCACGTTGTCGAGTGGAGCACGCGCCGCGTTGAACCACGTCTCGGCGAAGTGCCGTTCGCCGGTGATCTGCTTGATCGGGCGGAACTCGACGCCGGGCTGGTCGACCGGCACCAGCACGTAGGAGATGCCCCGGTGCTTGGGGGCGTCGGGGTCGGTGCGGCACAGGGTGAAGATGATCGTGGCGTCGGTGTACCACGAGGTCCACACCTTCTGGCCGTCGATCACGAGCTCGTCACCGTCGATGATGCCCCGGGTCGTCAGGCTGGCGAGGTCCGAGCCGGCGTCGGGCTCGGAGAACCCCTGGCAGTAGCGGTCGGTGCCGTCGATGATGCGCGGCAGGAAGCGGGCCTTCTGCTCGTCGGTGCCGTGCACGATGATCGACGGACCGACGAGGGACTCCCCCATCCCCCGGGTGAGCCGCCGGGCGCGGGCCCGGGCGAACTCCTCGTTGAGCACGGCCACCTCGACGCCGCTGAGGCCGCGGCCGCCGTACTCCTCGGGCCAGGCCACGCAGATGAGGCGCTGCTCGACCAGCAGCTCCTCCCAGCGGGGGCTGCCCATGAGCGCCCGTCGCTCGTCGCGGTCTTTGGGCACGGTCTCGGCCAGCCACGCCCGCAGCTCGGCACGGAACGCTTCGGCGCGCGGTCCGAGGTCGATCTTCACGGTGCCGTCCCTCCCGCCTCGCCCGTCGCTACCGCTGGAAGAGGTCCTCAGGGAAGTCGCGGTTCTTGGCGAGCTTCCAGTGGGGGGCGCGCTTCTCCATGAAGGCGGTGGGGCCCTCCATGGCGTCGGGCTGACGGATCACCCAGCCGAACACCTTGTGGTTGAAGCGCTGGTAGCGCGCCGCGTCGGTCTGCTCGAGCCCCTCGTACAGCATGCGCTTCACGATCGCGCCGGAGACCGGCGCCACGTTCACGGCGATGTCCCGGGCGATCTCCAGAGCCCGGGGGAGCACCTGGTCGGCGGGCACGGCCTCGTTCACCAGCCCCCAAGCCGCCGCGTCCCGGCCGCTGAAGATCCGCCCGGTGTAGAGCAGCTCGAACGCCCGGGGCAGCCCGACGATGCGGGGCAGGATGTAGGGCGCGTTGAGCTCGGGGAGCACGCCCCGGCGGTTGAAGACGAAGCCGAGCTTGGCGTCCTCGGCGACGATCCGCATGTCCCACTGGAGCGGGATCGTGATGCCGGCCCCGACCGCGGCGCCGTTGATGGCGCCGATGATCGGCGTGTTCATCTCCCAGTAGTCCTTGCCGTCGTCGACCGTGAGCGCCTCGGTGACCCGCTTGCGCTCGTCGCGGTCCTCGACGTCGCCGCCGCGGAACGCGTCGGCGCCGCTGCTCAGGTCCTGCCCGGCGCAGAACGCCTTCCCGGCGCCCGTCACGACGATGGCCCGCACGTCGTCGCGGGCGTCCGCGTGCACGATGGCGTGACGAAGCTCGAGGCCCAGCCGCCAGTTGAGCGCGTTCATGCGCTCGGGTCGGTTCAGCGTGATCGTCGTGACCCCGCCGTCGTCGTCGACGAGGATCGTCTCGTAGCCCACTTCGCTCATCGTGTCCCCTCCCGGTGGCTCCCGGCGTCCAGCATGCAGCAGCGGGGAGCAACCCTGCCATCTCGGACCAAGCGGTACGGTGCGTGCCTGACGTGTAGGAGCACCCGTGCGACCCCATCCACCATCGCGGCGGCGACCCCCGCTGCGGCTCACCGCCACGAGCGCCCGAGCATCGACGGCCGTCGCCGTCACCATGGCGCTCGCCGTCGCCGCATGCGGTGCCGGCAACGGCGGCGACCGGGTGGCGGTCCAGCCTGAGCGCCCCGGCGCGGGAGCCGGCCCCGAGGAGGTCCATCCGGGCACGGTGCACGAGTGCGCCGGCGGCTGGCCGGTGCCCGGGGAGATGGCCGTGGTCGAGACCGCGCTGGGTCGAGACGACGGCGGCGATCGCACCTGTGTGGTGTCCGTGCGCTCGGACCGCACGGTGGCCGAGACGGTGGCCCGCTACCGGGCAGAGCTCGACGGTGCCGGGTGGTCGTACGAGACCCAGCAGGAGGACGACGCCACCGCGGTGCTCCAGCTGCGTGGGCCACTGTGCGGGGCAGCCATCGTCATCCCCCACGGTTCGGGCGCGTCGGTGCTGACGTCGATCGTCGACTGCGACCGCGTTCAGGGCACGCCGGCTACCGGGCGGTGAACAGGCTGGGCCGGCGCTGACCCCGGACGGCGCGCCCGACCGACAGGCACGCCGACCAACCTCGTGCGGGGTAGCGGACTAGGCCTTGGTACGCTCACCGTTCCGCCCCTGTCAACGGCCATCTTGATGTCCTCGCTGGTGGCCATGGGTGGTCCTCGCTGGTGGCCAACGAAAGTCCTCGCGGTCAGGTCGTGGTGTCACCTCCGGTGGTGCGGTGGGTGAGCCGGTAGCTGTCGCCGGTGGTGGTGATGATGTGGGCGTGGTGGCAGAGCCGGTCGAGCAGTGAGACGGCGGTGGGTTGGTCGGGCAGGAACCGTCCCCAGTTCTCGAACGGCGAGTGTGATCCGATCGCCAACGAGCGCTTCTCGTAGGCGGCGGCGACAAGCTGGAACAGGAGCTGGCAGCCGGTGTGGTCGAGTGGGGCGAAGCCGATCTCGTCGATGATGAGCAGTTGGTTCCGGCAGAGCTGTTCGATGGTCTTGCCCACGGTGTTGTCGGCGGTGGCCCGCCAGAGGTGTTCGACGAGTTCGGCGGCGGTGAAGTAGCGGACTCGGTGGCCGGCTTCGACGGCGGCGTGGCCGAGGGCGATGAGGTAGTGGGTTTTGCCGGTGCCGGCGGGGCCGACGAGGCAGAGGTTGTCGGCCCGGTCGATCCAGTCGAGGGTGACCAGGTAGTCGTGGCTCGCCCGGGGGATCGAGGACTCCTCGAGGTTGAACTCGTCGAGGGTCTTGGTCACGGGGAACCGGGCGGCGGTCATCCGGTTGCGGGTGTTGGATGCGTCGCGGGCGGCGATCTCGAGGTCGACGAGCACGCGCAGGGTCTCTTCGGGCGCCCAGCGTTGGGTGCGGGCGGTGAGCAGGATCTCGGGGGCGGCGTGGCGGATGGCGGCGAGCTTGAGTCGCTTCAGCCCGGCTTCGAGATCGGCCGGCAACGTCGGCGTGACGGGTGGCGGGGTCATACGAGGCCCTCGATCCGGTAGGCGCCGAGACCGCGTTGTGCGACGGCGGGGAGGTCGATGACGACTGGTTCGCCGGCGTCGACGGGTTCGGGGGCGGCGGGACCGATGGCCAGGATCGAGCGGACATCGTCGGCCCGGAAGCGTGAGAACCGGACCGCCCGCTCCAACGCTCGGGTCACCGCCTCGTCGCCGTGGGCGGGGAGGAGCTCGTTGACGATGATCTCGATCTCCTTGGGCAGCATCGTCATCCCAGCCGCTGCACCGGCGCGGATGAACGCATCGGCGTGCTCGCCGAGCGCGAGGAAGGTGCGCTCGGTCTCGGTCCGAGGTCGGGGGCCACGGGACGGCGGCTTTCGGGGCGTGGGGTAGTGCTCATCGAGGATCGACGACTCACCCGGCCCGAGTTGGTCATGGGTGGCGACGAGCTCGCCGGTGTCGATCCGGTAGATGCGCACCACCCCGTCGTAGGTGACCGCCTCGACCCGTGTGCCAACGAGGAGCGAGGGCACGGAGTAGCGGGCTGATGCGACCCGGATCGTGGCGAGCTTGTCGACCTTGCAGATCTCGGCCCGCCCGATCCGCGGCCGCAACATGGGCAGCGGCCGCAACAGATCGATCTCGACCGCGAGGCGATCGGCGGGGACGGCGCAGATCTCGGAGTGCTCGACGCCGTTGCGTTCCGCGCACCACTCGACCGCAGCCTCGTTCCAGGACGTCAGGTCGCTGTCGGCGTCGGGGGCGGGGACGTCGCGCTTGGCGTAGCCGACCAGGTTCTCGACGATGCCCTTCGACGCCGGATCACCCGCGTGGCAGAAGTCCGGTGCGAACCCGTAGTGAGTGGCGAAGCGCACGTAGTCCGGCGTCGGGATCACCACCCCAGCCACCGTGCCCGCCTTGAGACAACCCATCCGGTCGGCGAGCACCTTAGCCGGCACGCCGCCGAGGGCCTCGAAGCACTCGGCCAACATCGTGAACGTCGTTGCCGCGGTCTCGTCCCGGGCGTAACGCACGAACCGGATGCGTGACCACGCCAACACGGCGCAGAACACGTGGACCCCGGTGCCCGGCAGCACGCCCCAGTCGATGACCAGCGTGTCGCCCGGGGTCCACACCGCCGGACGGCGCTGCCGGCCGTTCTTCGCGCGCCACTTCTTCTTCTCCTCAGCGACCAAGCGTCTGAAGTTCCGGGTCGAGCCGGCGTAGCCGTCGGCGCGGGCTTCGACCAGCAGCCGCTTCGCGGTGACCTTCGCCTTCGTCGCGTCGACCCGCTGCGCCACCAACGCTCGAGCAACGTCGGTGTTCTTCGGCACCGGCGCCCGGCTCGCGCGGTGCTCATCGAGCCCGCCGGCCTCATGCGCGAGCACCCTGCGCTTCACCGTCTTGGGGTCCACACCGCAGATCTCGGCGGCACCCCGATACGTCCCCACGTCTCTGTACGCGGCAACAACATCCATCGTCTTCCTCGCTGTCAACATTGACCGCAGCCCTCCGGGTGGTTCGAGCGGGATCTGACTTGGCGTCGATCACGCTCACCGCCCGGAGCGGCTACCTGGTGGATCTACCCCTCACCACCGCGAGGACCTCTCCTGGCCACCAGCGAGGACTTTCACATGGCCACGGACACAGGTGTACGGGCCAGCCCTCCCGAGCGGCGCGCACGAGAGCGTCGCTCACCACCCGCCCGGATGTTGATCGGCTCCGAGCGCGGCCGTCAGGTTCGTCGTCGCTCCGGTGGCGCCGAGGCGGCGCTGGTCACGCTCGAGTGACTGCCGGGTCGGAGCGGACACGGCGGAGCCGGCGAGCGATGCGGCGAGGCCGATGCCGGAGACCCATGCTTCGCCACCGAGGAGGAGGAACCCGCCGAAGGACACGAGGACCGGTACCTCGCACCACGCGATGCGGGCGAACAGCCGGGGTCCTGTACGACCCTGCCAGGCGAGCGGGGTCGCTCGCGTCGAGCTTCGGCACGGCCACGCGGGTGTCGAGGACCGAAACGACCCCGACAGCCGCCACCAGCACGGCGACCAGCCCGGCGGAGACGCCGGTCCGCTGGAGGCCGGCGCTGGCGTCGAGGGCGAGTACGACGACGCCGATCAGGATCACGGCCTTGCAGAACCCGGCGAACACCTTCCACGCCTTCCAGGACCCCGATGGCGGCGACCACCAGCCGCGCGCCGGGACAATCCCGTCCTCGAGGCTTGGTGCGGCAAGGCCATTCGGTCCTCAAGCCCCGATGATCGTGAGCTCCTCGCGGAAGTTGCACCCAGCATTGCCGGTGCTCGCTCGTTCCAAGCGGCATCCTCTCCAGGCCGAAGGTCAGCTCAGCGATCGACGACG
This sequence comes from Actinomycetota bacterium, assembly GCA_004366205.1. GTDB lineage: Bacteria > Actinomycetota > Acidimicrobiia > Acidimicrobiales > CADCSY01 > SIRW01. The sequence goes on from ML178737.1 coordinate 96,541, forward strand.
GTCAGTTCTGCGCAGAACGGTGGTTCGGGATGTACTCCCTCGACGGTGCAGATTCGGTAATGCCCCACCGGCGCGGTGTCAGGTATTTGCACGCGTTCGGGTCCCGGTCCTCCCTCGGCTACGTCAGGCCAGAACTGATCATCCACATCTTCAATGGCTACCCAACTACGACCTTTGAAGCTTGTATGGTCGCCCGCCTCCACGTTCGCGTTGAGGAAGTACAGAGGGTCCCACGAACCTTGCTCCGCGCTCCTTTCGAGGACGAAGATGACCCCCCGCAGGGACCCTTCAGGGAAGTGCAGCTCGACCGCGTCGCCGGGTGCGGCTTGACTGGGCTCGACCCGCATGAGATCGGGTCGTACCTCGGCGGTCCTGTCCCACGGGCCAGCGGTTGGGCCACCATTTCCCATTTCGCCTTCGCTGTCGGTGCGAACAGGTTGTGAGCCCTCGTCCACAACGGAGACGTAGATAGCGACGACAGCAACCGGCACTATCACCAGTACTACTACGAGCCATCGTCTAGGCATCGAGGGTGTTCCTCGCTAGAGGGCGGTTCTGCAGTCCGCGGCGAAGGCGGGCCGCGAGCTGAGACGTCGCGGCTAGCAACTGAAGCCACCTGTGCAGACCAGCAGCGTTCCGCCAAGCTCCGTTGCGTGTCGCACATTCTTCATGGGAGCGAACCTCGCGTAACTGACGCCGTCCACGGACCCGGAACCCATGTGAAATCCCTGAAGGGTCGCAGTTAAGGAGTCGCCGGACATCTAGCGGAAGACGGGCGCTCCGCTGTCGCCCGACCCGCGAGCGTACTCGGCGTAGGAGATGCACCGGTACCGGACGTCGCCCGTCACGGATCCGGGCACTCGCGCTGCCGGCCACGTGTGGTTGAAAGCTCTACACGTGTATTTCACGGCACCAAAGCTGCGGCCAGTAGTTCTTCCTACCTTGGCCACGTTTGCGTTGACGGCGGGCTCGCCTGCCAGCACCGCAGTGATGCTTCGCGTAGTGGTCCCATCCCACTGGATCGACCCGTTGGCCGGCGGCCAGGCGATGCGGCCACGCGTGCTGCCCTGGTTGAACGCGTTGTCGAAGAACGTTGTGTCAGCGTACCGGCGCAGACGGCCGGTTGGGCAGTCAGTCGTCCACCATTGGCCGTCGCGCCGTTCGCGACCGAGTTCGTTCCCGATGGCGATTGTAGGCTGGCCAATCACGTCTCCATCGTTGGGGCCGCCAATGAGCGTTGTGCAGTGGCTCGCGGTGATGAAGCCACGCACACCGCCTCGGTCTGCTGCTAGGCCCGCGGTACAGGTCGATCCCCAAGTGGTGCCGACCTGCAGGCCGCCGACCACTGGACGATGTCGCGACCGCAAGTCTGCGGCATGGTGGTCGAAGAGAGAGGCAGTCTCCTCCACGACCTCGAGTGCGGCCGCCGGTATGCCCAGCTCGGCTGCTTGCGTTCGCACGGCGGCCTCGTGCTGCTCGGAGTCGGTGACCCCGATGGCGAGGCGGTTCCGCGCGTCATCGATGTCGAAGGAGTTCACGCCCTCGGCCTCAAGGTGGAGGTAGAGCTCCATGAACCACTGGTGAAGTTCGTGCCAGCTGTACTGGGCTCGGAGCACGCGGATGCGCATCCCCTCCGAAACCTGGTCGTGGAGGCGGCCAGCCAGTTCGCGAAGCGAACGCTGACCCCGCCTGTCGTCGTTCGCCGCGCTCGCTGGTCCGGTCAGCCAGATGTTGACCGTGTTTTCGTCCTCGAGGAAGAAGCCGCCGAACTGGGGCACCTCGTCGGCCACCTCGACGAGGAGCTGGTCGAAGTCCTTGTACTCCTCGGGCTCCGGTGGCAGGAGATCGTCGAGGTCGAGGAGGCCGTCCACGGTGGTGGGCAGCCCCTCCACAACCTCGTCCGGATCGGGTTCCGTGAGGTCGGCGGCGGCGCCCGAGTGGAGCGCTGCGGTGGTGGTGAGGACGGCGATGGCGAGCATGGCGGCCACCACACGCTTCGCCCGAGAGACGTGCATACGTGCCAATCCAGTATCCCTTCGCACCGCCACCAGTGCGGCGACCTGATGAACCTGGACGGAACGGTACGGATGGACACCCGGAGACGGAAGGGGTCAATCCGGAGGATCTGGCGCCCGTAGGTCCTCCGATTCGGCAGAGCTGGCTGCCGGCGTGATCGCTGTCCGGCAGCCCCAGGCGGGGGAGCCCGCGGGAGGGAGCTCGGCGCGACCGGTCCGGTAGAGGTGCAGCGCCCATCCCAGGTGGGCGAGCTGCCTGGGATCGGCGAGCCGACGGCGCGAGTACGCCTCGACGGTGTGGAGTCGCTCGCGGAGCTGGCGCTCGGTTATCGCCAGGCGCCGGGCCGCCTGCTTCACCTCACCGCCTGCGTCCCAGAAGGCGGCGAGTGCGTCGATGGTCTTGGTGGCGTAGTCGCGGCGGCGCTTGAGCACCTCGCCGAGGGCGCCCTTGACGTCGACGAACCGCTCTTCCGGACCGACGCGGACGGCAGCGGCGGCCAGCGCGAGGTCGACCGCCCGCGTGACGCCGGGTGGCAGGCCGCTGGTGGGGATCGCCGGCAGCCGGCGGCGGATCACCGCGTAGCGGGACGCCACCTGGGCGAGCGCCGGCGAGGGCTCCGCGACGACGATGACGCCGGCCGCCCGAGCAGCAGAATGCGCGACCATCAGGATGCTGGCCAGGTCCGAGGTCCGGTACGGCGCCAGCACCACGGCATGCGGCCATGGCTCGGCCTGGACGGCGCCGGCACGCGAGCCGGTGAGGGCCGAGCGGATCCCGTGCGCCCCAGCGTGCACGAGCCGGCGCTCCTCCGACTCGCCCGCCACGGCGAGGATGGCGAGCGGACCCGTGAGGCTCTCGGCGCTCGCCACGGGATCGCCGTGGAGCGCCCGCTCGACGAGGCGATCGTTGTCCGGCACAGCGGGCCGGCCGATCCGGTCGTAGCCGACCCGGAACGCCGCCCACAGCCCGGCGTGGAAGAGCTGCACGTGCGTGGCGAGGTGGACCCAGATGCGGTCACGATCCGCTTTCGATCCCACCTCGGTGGCCATGGCCCCCGCCATGGATCGTAGGTGCCGATGTCCGGCGGCGATGCCCGCGCCGACCGCGGCGTCGATGGCTTCGAGCGGCACGCCCTGGGTCGCCCGCTGCTCACCGATCGCCTCGATCGACGCGCGTTCCTCCGCCGAGAGCGGGCGCCCCTCTCCGAGGGTGCGAAGGAAGAGCCCCGCGGCGGCGACGGCGCTCCGCTGCACGTCGTGGACCTCGCCCGCCGACAGGTCGGCGTAGGCGGGCACGCTCGCCCGCACGGCGCGCAGCATGGCGGCCACGAGCTCGGCGCGGCCCACCAAGACGCGAGCCGCCAGCTCGGCGCAGAACGCCTCGGCGGCCGGCTGGCGGGGGGCATCCCCTGCACCGGAACCGGGCACCCCCACGATGTCGTCGCTCACGCTCCGACCCTCCGTCAGTCTCGGGAGCGTGCACTCGCCCCTCATGGCTGAGGGTACCGATGTGGACCGGAGCCGCACCACCCCCGAACGGGTGACATTGCTTGTCACCCGCTCGCCCGTTTGTCACCCGCGCGGCGGCCTCGTCGGACAAGGCCCGCAGTTCTGGACCCCTCCGTTCGACGCTCCTCGATTGCTCGACCCAGCGCTTGTTTGGGGCGCGGTGAAGCCGGCCCGGCCGCGGGACGGCCCAGTTTGCTGTCGCTCGCCAGCTTGATGGGACCACCTGTTCGCCAGTGGCATGGGGCCACTTCTGGGGTTCGGTCAGGTCCGGCGACGGGATGATCGTCGGGGCGCTGGTGGCTCGTCAAGAGCGTCGGCGACAATCGGCTTTTGGCGTTGCCGGTAGGACTCGCCGTCGAGGACGAGTTCGTGGGCGGCGGACTGGAGTCGGTCGATCGCGGATTGGGCGAGGAGGGGGTCGGCCATCAGGCCCAGCCACTCGACCGGCTCACGGTTGCTGGTCACGACGGTCGCCGCGGCCCGATGCCTCTCGACGATGAGCTCGTAGATGTCGGCGGTGTCGATCGAGTCCATGGGTTGGAGCGCGAAGTCGTCGATCAGCAGTAGGTCGACGCGGAGCAGCTTGCGGATCTCGTTGTCGTGGCTGTTGTCTAGCCGCGACGCGCGGAACCGCTTGAGGAGCCGGTCGCAGCGTTCGAAGTGAACGCTGAACCGTCGTCGGACGGCAGCGTGGCCGAGGGCGGTGGCGAGGAAGGTCTTGCCGACTCCGACGGGTCCCATGATGACGGCGTTGTGTCCGGCGTCGACGAAGCGCAGCGAGCACAGTTCGTTCCAGACGGCTCGGTCGTAGGTGATCTTGGTGGTGTCGTCCCAGCGGTCGAGGGTCATGGTCGGGTCCAGGCCGGCGGTGCGGGCGCGCCGGTCGGCCGAGGTGTTCTCCCGTCTGGTGACCTCGTCGGCCAGGACGAGTTCGAGGAACTCGGCATGTCCCATGCCGCCGGTCGATGCGAGAGCCAAGCGTTCGGGGAGGGTGTCGAGGCAGCGGCCGAGCTTCACCCGTCGCAGCAGGGCCTTCAGCTCGGGAGTGACGGTCGGGGTGGTGCTCATCCGGCCGCCTCCTCTTGCTCGTCGGTTCCGGTGGTGACGGCGAAGTGGCTGACGTCCCGCGCGAAGCGCGGCGTGACGACCGTGCCGGCTGGGACGGGCTGGGCTGGGCCATCAGGTCCTCGTTCGGTTCCTCGTTCGGGCATCCGGCCGATGAGCGGCACGTTGACCGCCTCCGCGTCGAGGGCTCGTTCGCAGGCGGCGTTGACCCGCTCGGGTCCCCACTTCTTCACGAGCCCGAGCAGGGCGTAGACCTGGCGCATCTTCGTCCACGGCAACGGGATGTCCAACAGGGCGGTGGCGTAGGCGCCGATCGCGGGGCCGTGGCCGGCGGCGAGACGCTGGAGCTTGTCGAGGTCGCGCATGGCGTAGATCGTCTTGTCCGACGGCAGGTCTTCGGGGTCGGTGGAGCGGCCGCCCGGCGCCTGACGGGGGTGGACCTTGATCAGCTGCCCGCGGGAGAACACCCGAACCAGTTGACGGTCGGCGCGCACATCGACTCGGGTGCCGATCAGGTTCCCGGGGATCGAGTAGAACGCCTTGGCCACCTCGATGTGGTGGTCCCGATGAACCTTGGGTAGCGGGGCGAAGTGTTGACATGGGCCTCAGGCGGCGAGGCTGAATCGCACCCTTGGTTGTTGGGTGGTCTCCTGTTCGGGGGACCACGGTCCGTGACGGTACTTGTGTTGGAGCTTGATCATGAGGACCGCTCGGATCCCGGGGATGCTCCAGCGCACACCGATGTGGCTGCGCCGGTTGAGCTCGCGCATGACGCGCTCGAGCACGCCGGTGCCGAGCTCGGGGCGGCATTTACCGGCTCTTCGGATCTGAGCGGGGTCGGGGTGGCGACATGGCGTGAGGGCGTAGGCGGGGTCCACCGGGTGCGGCACAGGGGCTCCAAGAATCGGCGGTCTCGTACAACTGCCAACGTTCCGGAGCCCCTGTGGAGACCAACGCTACGCGTATGTGCGAGCTGCTTGTCGGCTTGCCCGATGTCAACGTCCTCGCCGTCGACGACCGACCCGACGAGCCGATCGTGGTGCACATCGAAGCCCGCCGAGGACCGGCGTGGTGCCGCTCCTGTGGGGTGCGCGCTCGTGTGAAGGACCGGCCTTGGGTGGAGCTGGTCGACCTTCCCTGCTTCGGTCGTCCGTCCCGGCTGGTGTGGCGCAAGCACCGCTGGCACTGCCCGGAGCCGGCGTACCCGCAGGGATCGTGGACGATCATCGACACCCGCATCGCCCCGCCACGCATGGCGCTCACCGACCGGGCTGGCCGCTGGGTCGTGGCCCAGGTCGGTGACCTCGGGCGGACGGTGAACGAGATCGCCGTCGAGCTCGGCTGTGACTGGCACACCGTCAACGATGCCGTGATCGCGTACGGCGAAGCGCTCCTCGAGGCCGACACCGAACGCGTCGGCGCGGTCGACGCCCTGGGCTTGGACGAGACGCTGTTCAACCGCACGGGCGAGTGGCGGACCCAGCAGTGGTGCACCTCGATCGTCGACGTCGGCGGGCCGGGCCGGACCGCGAAGCTCATCGACATCGTCGAAGGACGCTCCGCGACCAAGACGCTCGAATGGCTCGACGATCAGCCCGAACCCTGGAAGCGCTCCATCCGCTGGGGCGTGCTCGACATGTCCGGCCCCTACCGCAAGGTCTTCAACGACGGCCTCGATCATGTCCGCCAGGTCGCCGATCCGTTCCACGTCACCAAGCTGGCCAACGACAAGCTGGACGAGTGCCGGCGGCGGGTGCAGAACGAGACCCTCGGTCATCGCGGCCGCAAGGACGACCCGCTCTACCGCGCCCGCCGACTGTTGACGAAGGCCCATGAACGACTCGACGAACGCGGCAACACCAAGCTGACCGGCCTCCTCCAAGCCGGCGACCCCAAGGGCGAGGTCCGCACGGCATGGCACGCGAAGGAGACCGTGAGGAGCATCTACGACATCACCGACCCGGTCGTGGCCCACGAGTTCGTTGCTCAGCTCGGTCTCGATCTACAGGACGAGTCCTGCCCCGAGGAGGTGCAGTCGCTGGGTCGGACGCTGCGCCGTTGGCTCGACCAGATCACCAACTGGCACGAGGCTGGGGTGAGCAACGGGCCCACCGAGGCCATCAACGGGCTGATCAAGCGGATCAAGCGCATCGGCTTCGGTTCCGCAGCCTGCGGAACTACCGGATCCGAGCGCTGCTCTACGCCGGCCGGCCCAACTGGGACCTACTCCCGCTCATCGAACCCCGTTGACCCCGCGGAAATCCGAAGCGCTCCTTTACCGCTCCGGAGTCCGGCGGGGAGGCCACCGATGGGTACGCTCGACCCTCTGGTGACCGTGGCTGTCCATCCGATATGGCACGAATATGGCACGACGACGCCGATCCACCTGTTCAGGCGAACACCGATTAGGCCTCTGACCAGGACTTTTACAACTCCAAGCCCCCGTAGCTCAGGGGATAGAGCGTCGGTTTCCTAAACCGTGCGTCGCAGGTTCGAATCCTGCCGGGGGCGCTACAAACTAGCAGGTCAGAGGCCATTTCCGAGGTCGGTCGGCTGGCTGCGAGGGCGAGTTGCCCATCCAAATCGCTACTCTTGCCCATCCGATCGCGGTACCGTGGCGCTCGTGGCCGGGTCGATCCGCCAGCGGGGGAAGCAGTCCTGGGAGATCCGCGCGTTCGCCGGCAAGGACGCCGAGACGGGCAAGAAGCGCTACGTCACCCGCACCGTGCGGGGCGACCGCCGGGAGGCTGAGGTTGCCCTGGGCCGGCTGCTCGGCGAGATCGACGACGGCCAGCACGCCGTCCGCGCCGGCACCGTCGGCGAGCTGTGCGAGCGCTGGTACTCCCACGCCGCGTCCGACCTCTCCCCGGCCGTCGCCGCCGAGTACCGCCGGCTGCTCGACCGGCGGATCCTCCCCCGTTGGGCCGACGTGCCGCTGCGCCGGCTGCGGACCGCCGACCTCGACCAGTGGTACTCGGAGCTGCGTCGCTCTGGTGCCGCCGGCGGCAAGCCACTGGCGCCGAACACGGTGATGCGCGCCCACGCCGTCCTCCGGCGCGCGCTCGCCCAGGGCGTGAAGTGGGGCTGGCTGACCGTGAACCCGGCTGCGAACGCGTCGCCGCCACGGTCGAAGAAGCACCACCTCGAGCTGCCCGATCCTGCGGACGTCGCCCGGCTGATCGAGACGGCAGCGAAGGTGAACCCGTCGCTGCCGACCTACTTCCGACTCGCTGCCGCGAGCGGCGCACGTCGGGGCGAGCTGTGCGCCCTGCGCTGGAAGCACCTCGACCTCGACAAGCGCCGCGTGACGATCGCCCGCAGCATGGCCGAGGTCGGCGGCGAGCTCATCGAGAAGGACACCAAGACGCACCAGGTCCGCAAGGTCACCGTGGACGACGAGACGGTGGCCGTGCTCGCTGCTCACCGCGAGGCGTGCGAGGAGCTGGCGACGAAGTGCGGGGCGACGGTGACGGCGAACTCGTTCCTGTTCTCGCACGAGGTCGACTTCTCGAAGCCGTGGCGCCCGAACTACGCCACCCTCGCCTTCGGCCGCCTTCGCGATGAGCTCGGCCTCGACGGCGTGAAGCTCCACCACCTCCGCCACTTCAGTGCAACGCAGCTGCTGACGGCTGGCATCGACATCCGCACCGTCAGCGGCCGCCTCGGCCATGCCAACGCCTCCACGACTCTCGACTTCTACGCCCAGTTCCTCCAGGCCGCCGACGAGCGCGCAGCTGAGGCTCTCGGGGCTCTTCTTGGCACACGCCGGAGCTGACGCACCTCAGCGGGCTGCTCGGCCGTCAGGGATCGCTCGGCGGAGGTAGCTCTCGCGCGGCCTCGAGATCATCCTCGATCTCGCCGGGGACGTCACCTTCCACGGACACGTCCACCTCACCGTTCGCGCCCTCGATGATCTCCGCGACTGCCGGTAGGAGCTGCTTCTGGGCGATCGCGACTGCCCGCGTCTCATCGACTTCATCACCGGTGTCGCCACCATCACGACCGAGCCTTCGCGCCAGCGCGTCGCGTCCGCGTCGCACCAGCGGGCCGAGATCCGCCTTGCCCCGGATTTGGTCCTGATCGTTCTCCCACCTCAGCCTCAGGGCCTCCTGCTTCGTCTTCTCCGAGTTCCAGTAGGCCTGACGCACGCGCAGCCATCCCCAGAACGCGCCGTACAGCACGATCCCTGCGCTGAGGGGCAGCCCGATCACGATCTCGATTGAGCCGAGGCGGAGGGCCCGAACCTTGACGATCCCGACATCGACCGGTTCTCCGGGCGACAGCTGATGCGCGAGATCCGACGCGACCGCTCGTGAGGCATCGCACGCCCGCGTGAGCCAGTAGAGATGCCGCGCCACCTCAGCGAGCCCAGGAGACGGCGATACAGCGATGCGGATAGCCAGCCGGAGCTCCTCGGGGGCAACGGCCGGCTCGACGAGTTGATCGACGTCGAGCTGCGTGGACAGGTCGATTCGAACCGTGCTCAGGCGCTGTTCCACATCGAGGGTAAGACGCTCGATTGTCCCCACCCGGATCTCTCCGGTGGCGAGGAAGACAAGCTCACCTGCCGGGGTCGCGGCGCCGAGCTCCGAGAAGAACGCTGCCATCTCCTCGCCCTCGAGCCGTACGACGACCTCCGTCGAACTCAGCTCGATGGCACTACCGACGAAGACCGCGACGTCGTCCCCGACAAGGACATGCAGTTCGACGGTGGACAGAGTCTGGATCGGGTGCTCTCGGCCCCGGTGCGCCTGGTCGATGAAGGGATCTCGCAGCGTCTTGACGTCGAGCTGGTTGATCGGGACATACCGCTCGTACCCGTACCGCTGAAGCTTGCCGTAGTGGCGATAGGTGCGGAGAGAGACCGGTGCACGGCCTTGACGAACGAGCCGTTCGTTGATCTCGTCAAGCGAGAGCGCGAAGTCAGCGTCGCGGTAGATCGTCCAGCCGGCGGCAGCATCGGCGGTCGATGCCATCGTTACGGGTCAGCGATCGCGACGTTGACGACCCATGGACGATCGGGAATCTCCGACGCGGCAGGCGGAGGGAGATGTTCCGGGTAGGGAACTCCGTTGCGCCACGCCAAGCGCCAGCACTCTACGCCGACGGCACCGCAGAGGGTCGATGCCTCGTCCTGACGCGCTGCCGGAAACCCTGGTCCGAGCAGAACCAGCGCAAGCGCGTCACCGAATGGTGCGTGCACCGGCGCCTCGTCTTGATCTCGAAGTATCCATCGGTACTCCTGCTCGTGCTCCGAGGTATGACCTGAACTTGTGGATCGGCCACCCGCTCGAGGGCGCGACGTACCTTCCTCGTTGAACACAAACGAGAGTCGCTGGCGCTGGAACGCCGGCGAGGAAGGAACGCCGATGTTGAGAGTAGTGACCGATGAGCCGACGTGCGATGATCCCGTCCCGTCGGTGCTCGACGAGATCGTGCGGGAGGGCGCTC
>ML178738.1:0-2003 GCA_004366205.1 Actinomycetota bacterium
GACCGCCAGACGCTCATCGCACCAGCCCGCCACTTCGAGCCACCCGGCCGGCGGGACCGCCCCCTCCCGCTCAGCCGAGCACCCCGGACCATCGCAGCGCACGAACCGGCTCACCGCCCGCCCTCCCTCAGAACGGGCATGAGCACACCTCGCCCGGCCGGGCGTCGTCGAACACTTCCAGCCCCCCACAGATCGAGCACCGGGCCTCACCGGTAGCAGTTGCCTCGGACCCCTCCCGAGCACCACCGCGCGACCCCTCGCGTTCGCGTGCCTCAGGGCACTCAGACCTGAGAGACCTAGGCGTGTGGAACGCGTCCCCTCCACTGTCGGCCCCCGGAGCGGATCCCGTCGTAGCCACCTGAGGGGGGTGACCAGTGGACCCCGTGCCCTCCACAGGTGCCGCGCCCCCGGTGGACTCCGTGCCCTCCACAGGTGCGGCCCCGTCCTCGGCCCCGTCCTCGGCCCCGAGGCGCGCTCCGTAGCGGAGGGCCCGGGGGTCGGGCACCCGGTAGACCGCCATGCGCTGGCCCTCCTGCTCGACGGTGAGCAGCCCGGCGGCGCTCAGGTGCTGGACGTGCTCGGTCACGGTCTTGCGTGACCAGCCCGTGACGCGGACGAGGGCGTTCCGGCCGCGCCACGGTCTCCCCTCCGGGTACTGCTCCTCGGCGAAGAACGCGAAGAGGGCGGCGCAGTAGGCGCACATCGCCTCGCCCTCCTCGCGGCGGCGCAGGAGCCGGTGCGGGACCATGCCGTGCGCCTCGCCACCGTCGGCCAGCATCCCGTCGGGTCGTCGCTTGGCCTTCACGGCGCCGTCACCCGCAGCCTGTTACACCCTCCGGGTACCGTCGAAGCGCCGGGCGCCTGTTCGCTCAGGGGCGGGCGCCCGGCGGCCCTCCCGCCGCTCGGCGACGGCGCGGCGTAGCGTGGAGCCTGATCGGTTCGCCTGCCAGCGCCGCCGGTCGTCTCGCCGGCCCCGGGGCCATCAGCCCGGGGCCGGTCCGCGTAGCGGATCACCCCGCCTCGGCTTCGAGCCGCTGGACGAAGCGGCGCAGCTCCGTCGCGGTGACGAAGCTCCGGCCGCCCACCTTCACGAGCCGGAGCTGCCCGGACTTCACGAGGGCGTAGAAGCTCGTGCGGCCGAGCCCGCCGAGGAGTCGCATCGCGTCCGGCACGCTGTAGAGGGCGGCCCCGTCGACGCCGGGGAGCGGGATCACGTCGTCCCGGTCGTTCGTGTCGCTCGTGGTCATCGTCGAGTGTTCTCCTCCCGCGCCCTCGGGGTGGGCGGGATCACTCGGGCGGGACCAGTCGGTTGCTCGCTCCCCGGAGGGGCGCGGGTGCTGCCGCGAGCCGCGGTCGCTCTACCGCCCGAAGGCGGGGAGCGGGGGCGCGCCGGGGCGCAGCGGCGACGACGACGCGAGGCGGCCGGGTGAGGGCGCCTGAGCCTCGCCGAGCGTCGGCCGGTGTCCTCGGTCGACGTCGGCCGCCAGCTCGCGCCGCCGGGCGGCGAGGAGGGCCCGCAGGTGCCACGCCAGCCGGTCGGCCGAACGTCGGACCTCGGCGGCGAGCCGGAGGGTCAGCCGCTCACGTCGAAGCATCCGACCGAGGAGCCCGCTCGTCAGGGCGTTCCCCACGGCCCTGAGCGTCGACCGGGGGGCGGGCCCGGCGTCGTCGACGTCGGCCGCCAGCTCGCGCCGCCGGGCGGCGAGGTCGAGCCGGTCGGGTGGAGACGCCTGCATCGGCTCGGACGGTACCACACGGAAACGAACAGGTGCGCGGACCGCCGGACGGTCGGCCGCCGAAGGGTGGGGGCCCAACTGGGGGCCTATGGGGGCCTATCCGCCGACGGACGTGAGCGAACAGCGTCGAGCGTCGCCGAGCGGGAAACCCTTGTGCCGCAAGGCCGAGCGCCGGCCGTCGCCGAACGCGGCCGGACCGTCGAGAACGGCCCCGCGATGCATGACGCGCAAGAGGTCGGGGGTTCGACTCCCTCACGGCCCACGCCC
>ML178738.1:2013-63383 GCA_004366205.1 Actinomycetota bacterium
GACACAAGGGCTTCCGGTGGAGCCGGTGAACACCGCGCGGGACCGCCAGAAACCCGCCCGAGCTACATGACGCGCAAGAGGTCGGGGGTTCGACTCCCTCACGGCCCACCCGGGGCGCTCGTTCGAGCGTCTGTCGCCCGATGCGAAAGGCGTCCTTCTCGTCCTGTCCCTGCTCACCCCGGCCGGGCTGCTCAGCGGATGCCGTCGCCTCCGGTGGCCCCGAGGGTGACCGGAAGCTGACCGAGGCCACGGCTGCCGTCGAGCGACTGCTGAGGAGCTGATTGCCATGGCAGGCCACGAGCATCACGAGCACCCCGTACGACTGGACGCCCGGGAGGATCATGGAGGGCACGACCCCGGCGCCCACGGCGGCCACGAACACGGCGATCACGCCGCGCTGTTCCGGGACCGGTTCTGGCTGACCGTCGCGCTCACAGCGCCGGTCGTCTACTACTCCGAGCACCTGCGGCACTGGTTCGGCTACGGCGTCTGGGAGTTCCCTGGCCACGAGTGGCTCTCGCCCGTGCTGGGCACCGTCATCTTCTTCTACGGCGGCTGGCCGTTCCTGGCCGGCGGCTGGTCCGAGGCCCGCGACCGCCAGCCGGGGATGATGCTGCTCATCGCCATGGCGATCACCGTCGCCTACGGGGCGTCGATGGCGACGTCGCTCGGGTTGTTCGACGTCGAGGTCTGGTGGGAGCTGTCGCTCCTGATCGCCATCATGCTGCTCGGCCACTGGCTGGAGATGCGGGCGATCGGCCAGGCTCGAGGGGCGCTGGCCGCGCTGGCCGAGCTGCTCCCCGATGAAGCTGAGCGCGTCGTCGGGGGTGGAGCCACCGAGACCGTGGCCATCAGCGAGCTTCGCGTCGGCGACGTGGTGCTCGTCCGTCCCGGCGGCCGGGTCCCCGCCGACGGCACGATCGTCGAGGGCGCGGCCGAGCTCGACGAGTCGATGATCACCGGCGAGTCGAACCCCGTCCCCCGGAAGGAGGGCGACCGGGTCGTGGCCGCGACCGTGGTCACCGACGCGTCGCTACGGGTGCGGGTCGACGCGGTGGGTGACGACACCGCGCTCGCCGGCATCCAGCGGCTCGTCGCCGAGGCGCAGGCGTCGACCTCGCCCAGCCAGGTGCTGGCCGACCGGGCGGCGGCGCTGCTGTTCTACGTGGCGATCGTGGCGGCGGTGCTGACTGTGGTGACCTGGTCGGCGCTGGGTCGGACCGATGCCGCCGTCGTGCGGGCCGTCACGGTGCTCATCATCGCCTGTCCCCACGCGCTCGGGTTGGCCATACCGCTGGTGGTGTCGATATCGACCTCGAAGTCCGCACAGCACGGGATCCTCGTGAAGGACCGCCAGGCGCTCGAGCTCGCGCGCCAGGTCGACGTGGTGCTGTTCGACAAGACCGGCACCCTGACGACGGGCGAGCACGCGGTGACGGACCTCGCGGCGGTGGACGGCGACGAGGACCGGTTGCTCGCCACCGCGGCCGCGGTGGAAGCGGACAGCGAGCACCCCCTCGCCCGGGCGATCGTCGCGGCCGCGCGGGAACGCAGCCTCGATCTGCCGGCCGCCCGCGGCTTCCGGTCCTTGACCGGTCGGGGGGTGGAGGCCGACGTGGAGGGCCGCACGGTTGCGGTGGGCGGACCCGCGCTCCTCCGGGAACGCGGCCTCGATGTGCCCGACGCGCTCGCCGAGCGCGTCGAGGTCTGGCGCCGGCGGGGTGCGGCGGTGTTGACGGTGGTCGCCGGCGACGAGGTGCTCGGCGCCTTCGCCCTCGAGGACCAAGTGCGGGAGGAGTCCCGTGAGGCCGTCGACGCCCTGCACCGGGCGGGTGTGCGGGTGGCGATGGTCACGGGGGACGCCCGGCAGGTCGCCGACGCCGTGGCGAACGAGCTCGGCATCGACGAGGTGTTCGCCGAGGTGCTGCCCGAGGACAAGGCCTCCGCCGTCGCCGCGCTCCAAGAGCGCGGTGACACCGTCGCCATGGTGGGCGACGGGGTCAACGACGCCCCCGCCCTGGCCCGGGCCGACATCGGCATCGCCATCGGCGCCGGCACCGACGTCGCCATCGAGTCGGCCGACCTGGTCCTCGCCTCGGACGACCCCCGGGGCGTCGTCATGGTTCGCCGCCTCTCCGCCGCCAGCTACCGCAAGATGCTGCAGAACCTGTGGTGGGCGGCGGGCTACAACCTCGTCGCCATCCCGCTGGCCGCGGGTGTGCTCGCCTGGGCGGGCTTCGTGCTGCCCATGGCGGTCGGAGCCATCCTCATGAGCGCGTCGACGGTCGTGGTCGCGCTCAACGCCCAGCTCCTGCGCCGGGTGGAGCTGAGCCCGGGGCACGAGATGGCCCGCGCCGCGTAGCCCGGCGAGGCGGCTCACCGGTCCGGCACGATCACCCGGTCCCGCGAGCGCTGGCGTCGAGCGCGTCGCGCACCTGGCGGGCGATCTCGAGGTCCTCGCGCGCCTCGACGACGAGCGTGCGGACCCGCGCCCCGGGCCCGGTGACGTCGGCGTCGCTGGTCGCGCCGTCGTTGACGGTCGCATCGACGGCGAGGCCGAGCCAGGAGAGGCGGTCGGCGACGGCCGCCCGGATCTGCGGCTGGTGCTCGCCGACCCCTCCGGTGAAGACGAGCGCGTCGGCACCGCCGAGCGAGGCGACCATGGCGGCCACCTCGCGGCACAGGCGATGGAGGTAGACATCGAGCGCGAGGCGAGCCGCACCGTCGTTCCTGCCGATGGCGGCCAGCACGTCCCGCATGTCACCCGAACCGCCGCTGAGCCCCGCCAACCCCGACTCGTGCTGAAGGCCGCGGGCCACCTCGTCGGCGGCCAGCCCGCCCTCGGTCACCAGCCAGAGCACGAGTCCCGGGTCCACGGTGCCCGACCGGGTGGCCATCACGAGCCCCTCCAGCGGGGTGAACCCCATCGTCGTGTCGACCGAGCGTCCACGGTCGACGGCGCACAGCGACGCGCCCGCCCCCAGGTGAGCGACGACGAGACGGACATCCTCCACGCGGCGACCGAGCAGGTCGGCGGCCCGGCGGGCGGCGTGGGCGTGCGACAGGCCGTGGAAGCCGAAGCGCCGGATGCCCCACCGGGACCGCCACGACGCAGGCAACGCGTAGGTGGCGGCGGCGGGCGGCAGCGTGGCGTGGAATGCGGTGTCGAAGCACGCCAGGGCCGGCACGTGCGGGAGCGCGGCGCGTGCGGCCCGCACGCCCGCCAGGGCGGGGGGCTGGTGCAGCGGCGCCAGCGGCACGAGGTCCGCGAGGCGCCGCTCGACGTCGTCGTCGAGCAGCGTCGCCGTGCTGAGCGCGCCGCCGTGGACGAATCGGTGGCCGACGGCGTCGATCACGCCCCGGCGGGTGATCTCGGCGACGGGGGCGACGTCGGCGCCATCCCAGCGCTCGACGTGAACCTCGTCGACCACGTCGTCGTGCGGGCCGATCACGCGCAGCTTGAGGCTGGACGAGCCGGTGTTCACGACGAGGACGTGCATCAGGGGGTCCAGGTCCAGCCGGCCACCTCGGGCATGTCCTCACCGTGCTCGCGCGTCCACGCCCAATGAGCGGTGCGGGCGTCGACCATGCGCTGGCGCACCGCCGCCGCCTTCTGGCCGAGCCCTGGCACCCTGTCGATGACGTCCATGACGAGGTGGAACCGGTCCATGTCGTTGCGCACGACCATGTCGAACGGGGTCGTCGTCGTGCCCTCCTCCTTGTAGCCGCGCACGTGGAGGTTCGGGTGGTTGGTGCGGCGATACGTCAGCCGGTGGATGAGCCAGGGGTAGCCGTGATAGGCGAAGATCACCGGGCGGTCCACGGTGAAGAGCGCGTCGAACTCGGCGTCGGGCAGGCCGTTGGGGTGCTCGGAGTCGGGTTGGAGCCGCATGAGGTCGACGACGTTCACCACCCGCACCCGGAGCCCCGGCAGGTGCTCGCGCACGAGGGAGACGGCGGCGAGCGTCTCGAGGGTCGGGACGTCGCCGGCGCAGGCCAGCACCACGTCGGGCTGTCCGTCGTCGTTGCTCGCCCACTCCCATATCCCGATGCCGCGGGTGCAGTGCAGCACCGCCTCCTGCATCGTGAGCCAGCTGGGACCGGGCTGCTTCCCCGCCACGATGACGTTCACGTGGTTGCGGGACCGGAGGCAGTGGTCCGCGACCGAGAGCAGCGTGTTGGTGTCCGGCGGCAGGTAGACGCGGATCACGTCGGCCTTCTTGTTCACGACGTGGTCGATGAACCCGGGGTCCTGGTGGGAGAACCCGTTGTGATCCTGGCGCCAGACGTGGGAGGTCAGCAGGTAGTTCAAGGAGGCGATGGGCAGCCGCCACTCCAGCTCCCGTGACACCTTGAGCCACTTGGCGTGCTGGTTGAACATCGAGTCGACGATGTGGATGAACGCCTCGTAGCACGAGAACAGCCCGTGCCGGCCGGTCAGCAGGTAGCCCTCCAGCCAGCCCTGGCAGGTGTGCTCGGAGAGGATCTCCATGACCCGGCCGTCCCGTGCGAGGTGCTCGTCGGTCGGCTCGACACCGGCGTTCCAGGCCTTTGCCGTCGCCTCGTACACCGCGCCGAGCCGGTTCGATTCGGTCTCGTCGGGGCCGAAGAGCCGAAAGTTCCGCTGCGCCTCGTTGAGCCGGAACACGTCGCGCAGGTAGGCGCCCAGCACCCGTGTGGGCTCGTCCGTGGTCGCGCCGGGACGCTCGACGGGCACGCCGTAGGCCCGGAAGTCCGGCAGCTCGAGGTCACGGAGGACCTCACCACCGTTGGCGTGGGGGTTTGCGCCCATTCGGCGTCGACCCCGCGGCAACCAGTCGACCAGCTCACGGCGGGGCCGGCCCTCGTCGTCGAAGAGCTCCTCGGGCTTGTAGGACCGCAGCCAGGCTTCGAGGGCGGCCCGCTGGCCGTCATCGGTCCGGGCCTTCGGCAGGGGGACCTGGTGGGAGCGCCACGTGCCCTCGACGGGCAGTCCATCGACCTGGCGCGGACCGGTCCAGCCCTTGGGGGTGCGCAGCACGATCATGGGCCAGCGGGGCCGACCGGTGGCGCGGCCCGACCGGGCGGCCGCCTGGATGCGCCCGATCTCGTCGACCACGACATCGAGCGTGGCAGCCAGTGCCTGGTGCACCGCCGCCGGGTCGTCGCCCGCCACGAGGTAGGGCACGTGTCCATAGCCCTCGAGCAACATGCCCAGCTCGTCGTCACCGATGCGGTCGAGCAGCGCCGGGTTGGCGATCTTGTAGCCGTTGAGGTGCAGGATCGGCAGCACCGCGCCGTCCCGGACGGGGTCGAGGAACTTGTTCGAGTGCCACGACGTGGCGAGCGGGCCGGTCTCGGCCTCGCCGTCACCGACGACACAGGCGACCAGCAGGGCGGGGTTGTCGAAGGCGGCGCCGTAGGCGTGGGAGAGGGCGTAGCCGAGCTCGCCGCCCTCGTGGATCGATCCCGGCACCTCGGCGGCGACGTGGCTGGGGATCCCCCCCGGGAACGAGAACTGCTTGAACAGCCGGGCCATGCCCCGCTCGTCGAGCGTCACGGCGTGGTAGCGCTCGGTGAACGAGCCCTCCAGCCAGGTGTTCGCGACGATCGCCGGCCCGCCGTGACCGGGGCCGATGACGTACATCACGTCGAGGTCGCGCGCCGCGATCAGCCTCGACAGGTGGGCGTAGACCAGGTTCAGCCCCGGGGTGGTGCCCCAGTGGCCGAGCAGCCGGGGCTTGATGTGCTCGGCCCGCAAGGGCTCGCGCAGCAGCGGGTTGGCGAGCAGGTAGATCTGGCCCACCGAGAGGTAGTTCGCCGCCCGCCAGTAGGCGTCGATGCGGGCGAGCTCGTCGGCATCGAGCGGTTGGGTCTCGACTGTTCGCACTGGGTGCTCCTCTCATGCCTCCTGAAGGTCGCGCCGCCGGTGTGTCGGGCTGCACGGCGCCTGTCGGCACGTCGCAGTGGGGGCCAGACGGCTGTGGCCACTATCGTCCCGGGTTCTGACCGGTGAAAGGGGCCAAGGTCCCGAAGGGCCGTCCGCCGCACACCTGCCACGCCGGTCCTCCTCACAAGCTCCAGCGTTCGCGGTACGGTAACGGACGATCGCACCGGCATAGCGCCGGCAGCGGATCCTCGACGTCGCATGCCGACATCGAGCGGCCGGAAGGCCTTGACCGCCCATGGCACCTCGGAGCGACGATGTCAGCGTGACCGGTGCGGCGCGGTCGTTCCCCGACGAGGACCGTCGTCGCTGGCGCGCGCTGACGGCGCGGGATGCGGCATCGCTACCGGTCGGAGCGGTCCTCGCCATGCTCGAGGTCGGCGCTGGTGGGCTCTCAGACCGCGAGGCGGCGGTGCGGCTGGAGCTGGTCGGTCCCAACGCGGTGCGATCGCACCATGCGCAGGTGTGGTCCGTGGCGTCCCGCCAGTTGCGTAGCCCGCTGCTGTTGCTGCTCGTGGCCGCGGCCGTGGTGTCGTTCTTCGTCGGTGAGCGCACGGACGCCGTGATCATCGGGGCCATCGTGGCGGCCAGTGTCGGGTTGGGCTTCGTGAACGAGTTCCGGGCGGAGCGGGCGGCCGAGGCCCTGCACTCGCAGCTCCGGCACCGGGCAGTCGTGCGCCGCGGCGGCTCGTGGCGGGCAGTCGACGTGACCGAGCTCGTCCCGGGCGACCTGGTACGCCTCGATCTCGGCACGATCGTGCCCGCCGACGTTCGGATCGCGCGGGCCGCCGCGTTGGAGTGCGACGAATCGGTGCTCACCGGGGAGTCGTTGCCGGTGGTGAAGGATGCGGCACCGGTCGCCGCGGGCGCACCCCAGGACGCGCTGCGGTCCTGCGCGTTCATGGGCACCGTCGTGACGGCAGGCTCGGGGGAAGGAGTGGTGGTGGCCACCGGAGGCCGGACGGTGTTCGGGAGGATCGCGCTCGGGCTCGGTGAGCGCCAGCCGGAGACGGCGTTCCAGGTCGGGCTGCGGCAGTTCTCGTTGCTGCTCGCGCGGGTGGCGGGGGTGCTGACCGCGGGGATCTTCGTGATCAACCTGCTGCTGCAACGGCCGATGATCGACGCCCTGTTGTTCTCGCTCGCCATCGCCGTGGGCATCACCCCCCAGCTGCTGCCTGCGGTGG
Source organism: Actinomycetota bacterium (assembly GCA_004366205.1). GTDB lineage: Bacteria > Actinomycetota > Acidimicrobiia > Acidimicrobiales > CADCSY01 > SIRW01. The sequence continues at coordinate 9,124 of ML178738.1, forward strand.
TGACCACCAGCCTGGCGACGGGATCGCGCCGGCTGGCGCAGCGCAAGGTGCTCGTGAAGCGACTGGTCTGCATCGAGGACCTCGGTGACGTGGAGGTCCTGCTCACCGACAAGACCGGGACGCTCACCGAGGGTCGAGTCGGGTTCCAGCGGGCGCTCGACCCTTCCGGCGATCCCGAGCCACGGGTCATGCTGCTCGGCCTCGTCTGCACCGAGGCGGCGGTGGAGCAGGGGCGAGTGGTCAGGGGGAACCCGCTCGACGCCGCGTTGTGGGGTGCGCCCGGCGCCGTCGACCTGCCGGTAGGGGACTACCACCGCGTGGCGGCGCTCCCCTTCGATCACGTGCGGCGCCGGGCGTCGGTGCTCGTCGACGGGCCGGAGGGTCGGCTGTTGGTCACCAAGGGCGCACCCGAGGAGCTCCTCGACCTGTGCCGGGACGTGCCCGACGGTGCCCGGGACGTGCTCGAGCAGGAGCTGCGCGCCGGGGCCCGGGTGATCGCGGTGGCGGCTCGGGCGGCGGACGACCTCGACGGGCGGATCACCCCGGCGGCTGAGCGGGACCTCCAGCTCGCCGGGTTCCTGGTGCTCGCGGACCCTCCGAAGCCGTCGGCGGCTGCTGCGCTGGAGCGCCTTGCTGGTCTCGGGGTCACGGTCCGGGTCGTGACCGGCGACAACCCGACCGTGGCCGAGCACGTGTGCGACACCCTCGGGCTGGACGGGGGCGGGACGCTCACGGGCGCTGACCTCGACGGCCTCGACGACGAGGCCTTGGCCCGGCATCTGCCGGAGACCCGGGTGTGGGCGCGCATGGACCCGGACCAGAAGAACCGCGTCATTCGCGCCTACCGCGACCGAGGGGCGGGCGTGGCCTTCCTGGGCGACGGCGTCAACGACGCCGTGGCGCTGCACTCCTCGGACGTGGGCATCTCGGTCGAAGGCGCCACCGACGTGGCCCGTGACGCCGCTGACATCGTGCTGCTGGAGAAGGACCTCGGCGTGCTCGCCGACGGCGTCGTGGAGGGCCGGCGCATCTTCGCCAACACCATCAAGTACGTGCTGATGGGCACGTCCTCGAACTTCGGGAACATGTTCAGCGCGGCGGCGGCCTCTGCCTTCCTTCCGTTCCTGCCGATGCTGCCCTCGCAGATCCTGCTGAACAACCTCCTCTACGACACCGGCCAGCTCGCCATCCCCACCGATCGGGTCGACGAGGACCAGCTCGCCCGGCCTTCGCACTGGGACATCGGCTACGTCCGACGGTTCATGCTGTTCTTCGGTCCCATCAGCTCGCTGTTCGACTTCATCACCTTCGCCGTGATGCTGAACGTGTTCCACGCGGGTGCGGACCTGTTCCGCTCGGGTTGGTTCATCGAATCACTGGCCACCCAGGCACTCGTCGTGTTCGTCATCCGAACCCGCCGGACTCCGTTCTGGGTCAGCCGCCCGAGCTTTCCCCTCGCCGCGGCCACGCTCGCGGCCGTGGCTGTCGCAGTCGCCCTGCCGCTGTCGCCCGCCGCCGGCGTGTTGGGATTCGGGCCCGTCCCTCCCGGTTTCCTCGCCGTCCTCGCCGTCATGGTCGTCGCGTACCTGGCGCTCGTCGACGTTGCCAAGAGTGAGCTCCACGTCCACCTCACCGGCCCCGTCGGAGCGCCGGGCCGCGGCGCCCACCGGCGCGCGAGCCGCAGGGCCGCCCGCTTCAGCCACCGAGGCCCGATCAGGGTCAGAGCGCGGTGAGGCCGAGTCCTGCGACCACCGCGGCCAGGCCGGCGAGCAGGTTGGCGACGGCGTTGACGGCGGCGTGGTGCGTGGCACCTTCCTCGCCGATGCGGACGGTCTCGACGGTGAACGTAGAGAAGGTCGTGTAGGCGCCCAGCCCACCGGTGCCGAGGATGGCGCGAGGGACGGGGCCGAGACCGTGGTGGAGGCCGAGCCCGGCGATGAGGCCGAGTGCGAAGCAGCCGGTCACGTTCACCGTCAGGGTCCCCCAGGGGAAGGCACCTCGCGTGCGGCCCTGGACCCAGCGGTCGAGCACGTACCGCATCGGGGCGCCGATCCCTGCGGCGAGGAGCAGGGCGGCCCAGCCGAGGGGGCTCACGTCGAGTCGGGAGCCCGACCGACGTAGGTGACGACCTCGACGTCATCGAGTACGACGAGCCCCTCGGTGATGAGGGTCTCGAGCTCCGGGAGGAAGGCGGCGATGGCAGCGCCGTGGGCGCGCAGTGGCCCACGGGAGCGCCCCGGGAGGCGTGGGCACGAGCTGGGCGAGGCCGTGCCGGGCGGCGGCGCCGCACATGCCGCCGAGCGCGATGACGCCGAGGACATCGAACCGGCTGCCGCGCACGCCGGCGGTCCGCCGCGGGAGCGTCACCCGGCATGACGCGGGCCCGCCGTTGCGTGCAGGGCGTCCTCGAGCGTGGCTGTGAGCTCCCCGAGGGTGAAGGGCTTCGCCAGGAAGGCGTCGGCGCCGGCGCGGAGCGCCGCGTCACGGTCATCGGGGTGGCCGCGCGCGCTGATGACGACGATGCCCCCGCGATAGCCGCTGTAGCGGAGATGACGGCAGACCTCAAGCCCGCTCGGGTGCGGGATCATGACGTCGAGGACGAGAGCGTCCGGCGCGTGCTCCCCCACCGCCCAGAGCGCCTGGTCGCCCGAGGCCGCCACGACGCACGTGTGGCCGGCGCGCTCGAGTGCCCGGGCGACGACGTCGGCGAGCTTGTGGTCGTCGTCCACGACGAGGACGATCCGCCCGGTTGCCGTCGCAGTTGAGGATGCCTCGCCCATGGGCGGAGCATCGCGAGCCGTTCCTGAGAGGCCGATGAGCACAGCTCACGACCCGTCGTCCACCAGCTCGACCTCCAGGACGGCGCCGCCGAGAGGTGGTCCGTTGGCTGCGCTGACCTGCCCGCCGAGCGCGCCGACGAGGGACGCGGTGATGGCGAGGCCGAGACCGGTTCCACCCCGGCTGCGGCTCGTGTCAGCACGGGTGAAGCGATCGAACGCCACCGGCAGGAGCTCGGGCGGGATGCCGGGCCCGTCGTCGGCGACCACGATCCGGGCACCGCCGGGCAGTGGCGCCACCTGCACCAGGACCTTCGCACCCGCGTGGCGGATCGCGTTGGAGAGGAGGTTGTCGAGGACCTGGCCGAACATCCCCGGATCGCACGTGCAGGACACCGGTGCGCCCTCCACGGTGACCGCGACACCGGTGCGGGCGGGCGCGCGGGCCGCGGCCGCGCGCGCTGCTTCGAGCAGCTCCACGGTGTCCGGGCGGGGGCACAGCTGACCCGCGTCGGCGCGCGCGAGGGTGAGCAGCCGGTCGCTCAACGCGGCAAGGAGGTCGGTCTCCTCCAGGGCGCTCTGCAGGCCGCGGCGCACCGCATCAGGTTCCTCCGACGCGAGGAGCGCGAGCTCGAGCTCGCCGCGGAGCACCGCCAGGGGGGAGCGGAGCTCATGGCTGGCATCGTCGATGAAGGCGCGTTCGTGGGCGACGTTGAGCTCGATGCGCTCGAGCATCCGGTTGAGGGTCGCGCCGAGGTGGGCGATCTCGTCCCGCCCGGGTGGCACAGGCAGTCGCTCGCCGGGAGCGGTCATCGAGATGGTCGCGGCGCGGTCGGCCATGCGCCGCACCGGCCGGAGCGCGGCGCCGGCAAGCAGCCAGGCGGTGCCGGTGATGGCGCTCGTCAGCGCTGGGCCGGCCACGAGCAGGATGAGCAGGAGGCGCGTGCGGGCCTGCTCGAGCGGCGCGATGGAGGTCACGGCGACACCCACCACGGGTCCCGCGGCCGTGTCGAGCGGACGAGCGAGGATCCGGGCGCGCTGACCGAGTGCGGGCACCGCTCGGTCCACGAGCATGCGGCCGCGCCGCGCGGCGGCCAGCTCCTCGCCGGTGAGCAGCAGCGGGGCGCCGGCAGGCGCCAGGACCCGGCCCGAGGCGTCGACGGCTTGGGCGACGACGGCGTGCTGCGCTCCCGGGACCGGAGGCTGGTCGATGTCGGCGGGGAGCCCGGCCAGCCGGATCTCGAGCTCGGCGGTGATCGCTTCCGAGATCTCGCCGCTGAGGTCCCGATAGAGGACGAGCGAGGAGACCGTCAGGACCACGGTCGCCCCGAGCGCGACGAGCGCCGAGAGCCGGAGCCGCAGTGACAGGCGGCGGGCGAACGGCATCAGCCGCCGTCGGCCCGGAGCCGGTACCCGGAGCCGCGGACGGTCTCGATGGCGTGCCGCCCGTACGGCCGATCGATCTTCTCCCGCAGGTAGCGCACGTACACGTCCACCACGTTCGAGGTGCCGTCGTACGCGAAGTCCCACACGTGGTCGAGGATGGCGGTGCGGGAGAGCACCTCGCCCTTGTGGCGCATCAGGAACTCGAGGAGGGAGAGCTCCTTGGCGGACAAGCTCACCTCGCTGTCGCCGCGGCTGACGGTCTTCGTCGACGGGTCGAGGGCGAGGTCGCCGGCTCGGAGGACGGCGGGTCGCTCGCTGCTGTCGCGCCGGAGCAGCGCCCGGAGCCGGGCGAACAGCTCGGCGAAGGCGAACGGCTTCGCGAGGTAGTCGTCGGCGCCGGCGTCGAGGCCCCGCACGCGGTCCTCGACGGCGTCCCGGGCGGTGAGCATGATGACCGGCATCCACCGACCGGCCTCGCGCAGCCTGCGGCACACGTCGAACCCGTCGGGTGCGGGGATCATGGCGTCGAGCACGACGGCGTCGTACGGCAGCTCCGAACCGGCCCACAGCGCGTCCTCGCCGGTGGCGACGACGTCGACCGCGTAGCCCTCGACCTCCAGCCCCCGCTTGAGCACCGACGCCATCTTGACGTCGTCTTCGACCACGAGCACCCGCATCGGCCGCAACGCTAGGGCGCCCGGGATGAGAGCGAGATGAGGGCGTCCCGCCGCCTGCTCAGCTCACGCCGCGGTCGGCGGTCGGTCCTCGTCGGGCGCGGCGCCCTCGGCCTGACCGGCTCGGAACTCGCGCGCGGCAGCCCCGAGCGAGCGAGCCACCTTCGGCAGCCGGTCCGCACCGAACACCACGAGCACGATCGCGAGCACGACGAGCAGCTCTGCGGGTCCTAGGCCCATGCCGCGATCCTCGTCGCTGGACCATGAGAGGACCGTGAGCGCCGGGCCACCGACACCTCTCGGATCGGCCCGGCGCCCGTTCAGAGCGGGTTGGGGGGGCCGAGGGCGTACTGCTGCGCCACTCGGCACAGGTTCGCCACGACGTGGTACACAGCGACGCCGGCTGGCAGCGAGAGGGCGAGGACGCCGGTCAGGGCGGGCAGGAGCCGCACGATCCCGACGCCCGGCGACGCGGCACCCCGCCGGAGGGCTGCGGCGCGCTGGAGCGCGAGGTGCTGCTGCCAGAAGCCGGTCGCCACCACCAGGAGGGCGAGGACGGCGAACGGCAGAGCGGCGGCGGCCGATCCGTGTGGGCCGAAGCCGCGTGCCGCCAGGTCGACACCCCACGAGACCATGCGCCCTCCCTGATCCTGGATCGCCTTGTAGAGGGCGGTGCCGTGGTCGAGGTGGAGGGGCGCGAGCTCCCCGTTCGGTCCGTGGTGCGTGAGGCCGCGGATGACCTGGTACATGACGATCATGACGGGGACCTGCACGACCGCCGGGAGGCACCCGCTCGCGGGGGTGATCCCGTGGGCGCGGTACAGCGCGATCGTCTCGTGCTGCAGCCGGTGGCGATCGTGCGCGTGAGCGCGTCGGAGCACCGTGAGCTCGGGCTGGATCCGCTGCATCGCCGCCGTGGTGCGCAGCTGGTGCAACGAGAGCGGCGTCAACGCCGCGAGCACGGTGAGGGTGAGCGCGACGATCGCGAACCCGAACGAGGGCCACAGCGCGTAGAAGGCGGCCAGGAGCCAGGTCAGGGGCGCGAACACGCAGGGAGGCTGCCCGCCTCAGGATGAGAGCACGCTGAGAGGCTCAGTTGGGGACCAGGACGGCTCCGGCGGCCCGCGGGTCCAGGCCGTGAGGCCATGCCGTCGCATGGTCGAACAGGGCCCCCCGCAGGTGGACCATCGAGGCCCGCCGGCAGGCGGCGAGGTTCGCGCCGCGGAGGTCGGCACCGGAGAAGTCGGTCTCGAGCAGAGAGGAGCCGCTGAGGTCAGCGCCGCGCAGGTCACAGCCGCTGAAGTCGACGTAGTCGAGCGCCGCCTGCCGGAAGCGGGCGCCTTCGAGGAGGCTCCGGCGGAAGTGCGCGCCGGTCAGGTCGGCGCCGCTCAGGTCCAGCGCCGGCCGGTTGAGCCGGTCGAGCTGCGCCCCTCGGAGGTCGAAGCCCCGCAGGTCCGCGCCGCAGGTGGCGAGCGAGCGCAACCGCCGGCGGCCGGGGGACGGTTGCAGGCCGGTCGCCGGATCCGGCCGCTCGATCCGGGGCCGGTCGGCGTCGCGTGCCCGCCGGGCGCGCCGTTGCTCGCGCGCGCTGATCGCGAGCGCGACGGGTAGCGCCAGGCCGGCGAGCGCCCTGATGCCGATCAGCGGGTTCACCGCTCGATGCGGCGCCGGGGGCCGGCGCCGCGGGAGCACCGCCGGGGGGGAGGGTGCTCCCGCGGGAAGGGGAACGGCGGCGCCGGACAAGTCGGGAGCAGCACGGCCCGAGGATGCCGCCCGGTTCATGAGACGACGATGAGCGCGGCGCCGGTTCCTCGACGCCGGCGGGCGCTCGTACGATCGCCCAGGTGGATGTGCGCGTCTCGATCCTCGACCTGGCGATCGTCGGGCGCGGCCAGACCCCGGCGGACGCCTTCGCCGCGAGCGTCGCGATGGCTCGGCGGGCCGAGGCGCTCGGCTACGAGCGGGTCTGGTACGCCGAGCACCACAACATGCCGTCGATCGCGTCGTCGGCGACCGCCGTGCTGATCGCCCATGTGGCCGCCCACACCGAGCGCATCCGGTTGGGCGCGGGCGGCGTGATGCTGCCCAACCACGCGCCGCTCGTCATCGCCGAGCAGTTCGGAACGCTCGCCACGCTCCACCCCGGCCGCATCGACCTGGGTCTCGGCCGGGCGCCGGGCACCGACCAGGTGACGCTGCGGGCGCTGCGCCGCACGGTCCACGCCGCCGACACGTTCCCGCAGGACGTCCTCGAGCTCCAGGGGTACCTGCGAGGGGAGAGCCGAGTTCCCGGCGTGCGGGCGATCCCGGGAGAGGGCACGAACGTGCCGCTCTACATCCTCGGCTCGTCGCTGTTCGGCGCCCACCTGGCCGCCGCGCTCGGGCTGCCCTACGGCTTCGCGTCGCACTTCGCGCCCGCGGCGCTGCGACAGGCGGTGGCCGCCTACCGGGAGCGCTTCGAACCGTCCGAGCAGGCGGCCGAGCCCTACGTGATCGCAGGCGTGAACGTGATCGCCGCCGACACGGTCGAGGAGGCGCACGCCCAGCACCAGCGCGTCCGCCGGTCACGCCTGGCGCGCATGGTCGCCCGGGGCCGCCGCCTGAGCGACGACGAGCTCGACGCCCTGCTCGCCTCGCCGCAGGGTCGCGCCGTGGACGAGATGATGACCTACACGGCGGTCGGCACGGCCGCCGAGGTCGGCGAGTACCTGGCCGGGTTCGCCCGTCACGCCGGCGCCGACGAGCTGATGGTCGTGCACGCCGCCCCGACCGTCGAGCAGCGTCTCCGGTCGGTGGAGCTGGTCGCCGAGGCGGCCGGGCTGGGCGGCGCCCCGGCCGGCGCGTTCGGCGGGGAACGGGCCGCGGGGGCCGGTTCGGCCCGCACGCCACCCACCCCGGGTGGGTAGGATGAGGGGATGCAGGACACCCACCAGGCCGCCGTCCTCCGCCGGCTCCGCATCGCCCGGGGCCACCTCGACGGCGTGATCCGCATGGTCGAGGAGCACGCCTACTGCCCCGACGTGATGAAGCAACTGGCCGCCGTGCAGGGAGCGGTCCAGGGCGCCAACCGCCTGGTGCTGCGCAACCACCTCGAGACCTGCGTCGCTGAGGCGGTGCTCGACGGGCGCACCGTCGACATCGTCGACGAGCTCATGGAGGCCCTGCGCTACGACCCGGGGCCGGGCGCCGACCGGGAAGCCGATGCGCCCGTCCCCGGACGGGAGCGCTGCTGTGGCTGAGCGCACCGCCACGGCGCCCGAGCACCGCTGGACCGAGTTCGAGGTCGAGGGGATGACGTGCGGCTCGTGCGCGGCGCGCGTCGAGCGCACCCTCGCCCGCCAGCCGGGCGTGGCCGCCGCCGAGGTCAACTTCGCCACGGCGCGGGCCCGGGCGGCGATCGAGCCGGGCACCGCGGTCGAGACCCTCGAGGCGGCCGTGCGCAAGGCCGGCTACGAGCTGCGGCCCGCGGCGACGGTCGCCGATGGCGACGCTGGTCACGCCGCCGACCACGAAGTGGCCGAGCGGCGCCGGTGGGCGTGGCGGGTCGTCGCCGCCTGGCCACCGACGCTGGTCGTGGTGTGGCTCGCAATGTTCTCAGGCGAGCTCATGCACGAGCCGTGGGCCCGCTGGCTGCAGCTGGCGCTCGCCGCGCCCGTGCAGTTCGTGATCGGCTGGCCCTTCCTCGCCGAGATGGCCCGCCGGGCCGTCCGCCTCTCGGCCAACATGGACACGCTGATCGGCATCGGCACGCTGGCAGCCTTCGGGTACTCGACCGTCGAGCTCCTCGCCGGCGGCATGGAGCTGTACTTCGAGGTGGCCGTCGCCATCATCGCCTTCCTCGTGCTCGGCCGGTACTTCGAGGCCCGGGCCAAGAGCCGGGCCGGCCAGGCGATCCGGGCGCTACTCGAGCTCGGCGCCAAGCAGGCCCGGGTCCTGCGTGACGGCGCCGAGGTGCTCGTGCCCATCGAGGCCGTCCGCGTCGGCGACCTCCTGCGGGTGCGGCCGGGCGAGAAGATCCCGACCGACGGCGTGGTGGTCGAGGGCGCCAGCGCCGTCGACGAATCGATGCTCACCGGCGAGTCGATGCCCATCGAGAAAGGACCCGGCGACCCCGTCACGGGCGCGACGCTGAACGCCAGCGGCGCCCTCACCGTCGAGGTCACCGCCGTCGGCGCCGACACGGCGCTGGCCCAGATGGTCGCCCTCGTGCAGCGGGCGCAGGCGGGCAAGGCGCCCGTCCAGCGGCTCGCCGACCGCATCTCCGCGGTGTTCGTGCCCGCCGTCATCCTCGTCGCCCTCGCCACGTTCACGGCCTGGTCCCTCGCCGGCGACCTCACCGGGGGGCTGGTCGCGGCCGTGGCCGTGCTGATCATCGCCTGTCCGTGCGCCCTCGGGCTGGCCACGCCGACGGCGATCATGGTGGGAACGGGCCGCGGCGCGGAGGCCGGCATCCTGATCAAGAGCGTCGAGGTGCTCGAGCGCACCCGGCGGATCACCACCGTCGTGTTCGACAAGACGGGCACGCTCACCCGCGGCGCGATGGAGCTCACCGACGTCGAGCCCGCGCCCGGCGTGGACCCCGACGAGCTGGTGGGCGTCGCCGCCGCGGCCGAGGCCGACAGCGAGCACCCCGTCGGGCGGGCGATCGCCGCCGCCGGGCCGGGGCGCATGGACCTGGCCGGGTTCGAGGCGGTGCCGGGCAAGGGCGTGCGGGCCGTCCTGCGGCCCCGCGAGGCCGCCCCGGCCCGGACCGTCGTGGTGGGCAGCGCCGGGCTGCTGGCCGGCGACGGCATCGCCGTGCCCCAAAAGCTGCGCGCGAGGGCGCAGGCCGTCGAGGAGCGGGGCCGAACGGCGGTGCTCGTCGCCTGGGATGGCGAGGCCCGAGGCGTGCTCGGCGTCGCCGACACCCTGAAGCCCGACGCCGCGGGCGTGGTCGGGCAGCTGCACAGGCTCGGGCTGCAGGTGGCGATGATCACCGGCGACAACCGCCGCACGGCCGAGGCCATCGCCGCCCAGGTGGGCATCGACCGGGTGCTCGCCGAGGTGCTCCCCGGCGACAAGCAGGCCGAGATCGCCCGCCTGCAGGCGGCCGGCCACGTGGTCGCCATGGTCGGCGACGGGGTGAACGACGCCCCGGCGCTGGTGCAGGCCGATCTCGGCGTCGCCCTCGGCACCGGCACCGACGTGGCCATCGAGTCGAGCGACATCACGCTCATGCGCGGCGACCTGGGCGGCGTGGTCACCGCCATCGCCCTGGCGCGCCGGACCTACCGCACGATCCTCCAGAACCTGGGGTGGGCGTTCGGCTACAACACCGCCGCCATCCCGCTCGCCGCGGTCGGCCTGCTCAACCCCATCATCGCCGGCGCCGCCATGGCGTTCTCCAGCGTCAGCGTCGTGATGAACTCGCTGCGCCTCCGGCGGTTCCGGCCCCACCGGGCGCCGCAGGCCGTGGGCGCGGACGAACGAGCCGCAACGCTGCACCGTGCGGGCTGAGCGTCACCGGACCACCGGCGGCCTCGCGGTCGACCTCGCCGCCACGCAGGACGATGACCACGCCGAGCTCCACCGGCTGTTCTGCGCGGTCGTCGCGGCCGACGAGGGGTACCCGCAGCACCCCGACCGTCCCGTCCCCTTCGAGGACTTCGCCGCCTACTGGCTCACCCCCGCCACCGCCACCGTGGTGGCCCGCGTCGACGGCGAGCTGGCCGGCGCCTACACGATGAAGCCCAACGGGGTGGGCCGGGCCGCCCACGTGGCCAACGCCGGCTACATCGTGGCGGCCGGTCACCGCGGCCGGGGCGTCGGCGAGCTGCTGGTCCGTCACTCGATGCAGGAGGCCCGGCGCCTGGGGTTCGACGCCATGCAGTTCAACTTCGTGTTCGAGCAGAACCCCGCCCGCCGGCTGTACGAGCGGCTCGGGTTCGAGGTGGTCGGCCGCGTCCCCGACGTGATCGACGGTCAAGCCGTGCTGATCTACTGGCGGCGCCTCTGACGGAGCGGCAACGTCGATCCCGGCGTCGGACCAGACGGCGGCCCCTGCTCCGCTACCGGAGCAGCGGGAGCACCTTGGCGGTAGAAGCCGATGAAGCCCTCCTGGTCCGGGCCGATCTGGTGCACGTTCACCCGGTCGAAGCCGGCGTCGAGGTACTCCCGTCGGGCACGGACTCGGCGGCCGCCGTGCCCCAGCCCTCCCCACCGGGTGCGCCGGTCACATGGCGGCCGGGCCCGCCCCGGCTAGCGTGGCGGGGCATGCGGATCGGGCTGTCGGGCAGCGGGAACCTCGACCGGGTCGCCGACCAGGTCGCCAAGGCCGAGCAGGACGGGTTCGCGAGCATGTGGTTCGCCGGAGCCATCGGCACCGACCCGCTCGCCGTGATCGCGGTCGCCGGCCGGACCAGCGACACCGAGCGCATCGAGTACGGCACCTCGGTCGTGCAGACCTACACACGCCACCCGGTGCTCATGGCGCAGCAGGCGGCCGTGGTCGCCCAGGCGGTGGGGCCGGGCCGGTTCACGCTCGGCCTGGGCGTGTCGCACCAGCAGGTCGTCGAGAGCCTCGGCTACCGCTACGACCGTCCCGCGGTGCACATGCGGGAGTACCTGACGATCGTCGGGTCGCTGCTGCGGGGCGAGCCGGTGAAGCACAAGGGGGAGCACTACCGGGTGCGGGCCGATCCCCGGGCCCGCCCGCCCGGACCGGTCCCCATCCTCGTGGCCGCGCTCGGTCCGGTCATGCTCCAGGTCGCCGGTGAGCTGGCCGACGGCACGATCACCTGGATGGCGAACCGTCACGCGATCGAGCGCCACGTGGTCCCGCGCATCACCCGGGCTGCCGCCACCGCTGGTCGCGATGCGGCCCCGCGCGTCGTCGTGGGCCTGCCCGTCGCCGTCTGCGACCCCGACGAAGGGCGCGAGGCCGCAGCCGAGCAGTTCGCCGTGTACGGGCAGCTGCCCAACTACCAGCGCATCCTCGAGCACGGCGGGATCAGCAGCCCGGCGGAGGCCGCCATCGTGGGCGACGAGGCCGCCGTCGCCGACCAGCTCCGAGCCCTCGTCGAGGGCGGCGCCACCGACGTGTGGGCGGCGGTGTTCCCTGTCGGTGACGACCGGGAGGGTTCGCGCCGCCGCACCCGCGCCCTGTTGCGCGATCTCGCCGCCGCCTGACGCACACCGCCCACCCGCCACCTGCCCCGCCGACTCCGGGGTTCTGGGTGGGTCTGGTCTCGCGTGGGTGAGAGGAGAGCCCCCCAGGACGGTGAAGGCGGCGCGGTCAGTCGTCGAGGGGCTCGTCGGTCAGCCGGCAGTCGCCCGTACGGTCGACGGCCGCGGTGTCGTAGCGCTGGGTGGCGCCGGTCCACGCCAGCACCGACAGCGCGCCCTGGCGGCGGGACCCCCCGACCACCACCAGCTCGCCGTCGACGGCGCCCCCGCCGGCGCCGTGCACGTCGAAGAACGGCAGCGAGCAGTCGAGCCACCATCCCTCGTCGGGGTCGTAGGCGAGGTGGCGGCCGATGACCCCGCCCCGCACGACCCGCGGGTCCTCACCCCCCACCACGTGCACCATCCCGTCGACGACGCCGGTGACGGCGGCGCTCAGCACGATCGGCAAGCGGGGGCCGGTCTCCCAGCGGTCGTCCACGGGGTCGTACACGTCGACGCGCGACTGCATCTCGGTGCCGCCGGCCCGGCCGCCGATCGCCCAGATGCGGCCATCGACCACGACCGAGCCGAGGTGGTCCCGCTGCACCGGCATCGCCGCGCCGGCGCTCCACTCGTCCGCGTCCGGGTCGTAGATCAACACCCGCGCGGAGGGGCCGTCGCCGCCGATCACGTACAGCCGCCCGTCGACCGCCTCCATGCGGTGCCCGGAGCGGCCTTCGGGGAGCGGGGCGGCCTCCTCCCACGCGCCGGCGCCGGGTCGCAGCACCCAGTGGTTCGTGCGCGGGGTCCAGTCCAGGCCGGACGCGGCGCCGCCGGTCAGGTGGAGGGTGCCGTCGAGGGTGGCGAGGGCGGCGTGGTGGCGCCCGCCGGGCAGGTCGGGGAGCGCGGCCCACGAGTCGGCCCCAGGGTCGTAGACCATGACGTCGGCTGAGGTGCTGCCGATCGGCGGCCGGAAGCCGCCGGCGATGACGACGGCCGGACCGCCGGCGAGCTCGACGACGGTCGACGCGACCTCACCCCGCGCGCTCGGCAGGTCGGCGCCCCGCGCCCAGGCGGGTGCGTCCCGTCCACGGGGGTTCGTGGCCGCCAGCACGAGCGCCCACAGCACGACGACGCCCACCAGTCCCAGCAGCGCGAGACCGGTGATCCGCAGCGCCCGACGCATGCCCGACGAGGGTAGTCAGCCCATCGAGCGGCGGCCGCCGCAAAGCCTGCCCTACGCTCGGTCCCGCATCTCGGGGACGACCACAGGAGGCAGGATGCGGATCGGAGCGGCACTGGGCTACGGCGGCGACCCGGCGAAGGCAACGGAACAGGCCCGCCGGCTGGAGGATGCCGGCGTCGACGTCATCTGGGTGGCCGAGGCCTACAGCTTCGACGCCGTCAGCGTCATGGGCTTCCTCGCCGCGGTCACCGAGCGGGTCGAGATCGGCTCGGGCATCCTGCCGTTCTACTCCCGCACCCCCACCTTGCTGGCGATGACAGCAGCCGGCATCGACGCCCTCTCCGGTGGGCGCTGCATCCTCGGCATCGGGGCGTCGGGTCCGCAGGTGATCGAGGGCTTCCACGGCGTGCCCTACGACAAGCCCCTCGCCCGAACGCGCGAGGTCATCGACATCTGCCGCAAGGTGTGGCGGCGCGAGGTCGTCGAGCACGACGGGCCGCTCTACCGCCTGCCCCTCCCGCCGGAGCAGGGCACCGGGCTGGGCAAGCCGTTGAAGCTCATCAACCACCCCGTGCGCGAGCGCATCCCGATCTACGTCGCCGCCATCGGCCCGAAGAACGTGGCCCTCACCGCCGAGAAGGCGGAGGGCTGGATGCCGGTGTTCTTCTGGCCCGAGAAGGCAGGCGAGGTGTGGGGGGACGCGCTCGCAGAAGGGAAGGCGAAGCGGGACCCCGCGCTCGGCGACCTCGAGATCGTGGCCGGCGCCACCGTGGCCATCGGCGAGGGGCTCGAGCACCTGCGCGACCGGGCCCGCCCGGGCATGGCGCTCTACATCGGCGGGATGGGCGCACGCGACCGCAACTTCTACAACCAGCTCGTCCAGCGGTACGGCTTCGAGGCCGAGGCCGCCGAGATCCAGGACCTGTACCTGGCGGGCAGGAAGGACGAGGCCGCCGCGGCCATCCCCGACGCGCTCGTCGAGGCCACCAGCCTCGTCGGCCCCGAGGGTTGGGTGAAGGAGCGCATCGCCGCCTACAAGGAGGCCGGCGTGACCGTGCTGAACGTCACGCCGCTGGGCCCCGACCCGCAGGCGATCATCGAGAAGGTCCGGGTGTGGGCCGGCGGGTGACCCCGGTCCGCGTCGGCTGGCTGGGCGCCGGCCTCATCGCCACCTTCCACTCCAAGATGCTGCGCCACGACGTGCGGGACCTCGCGTCGTGGGCAGGTGTGTACGACCCCGACCGGTCCCGGGCCGAGGCGTTCGCGGCGGCGAGCGGCGCCACGGTCTGCGACTCCGAGGAGGAGGTGCTCGACGGCTGCGACGCCGTGTTCGTGTGCACGTGGACCTCGGAGCACCGCCGGTTGGTGGAGGCCGCCGCCGAGCGCGGGCTGCCCGTCTTCTGCGAGAAGCCGCTCGCCACGAACCTCGACGACGCCCGGTCGATGGCCCGCACGGTGCGGGACGCCGGGGTGATCAACCAGGTGGGCCTGATCCTGCGGCGCTCCCCTGCGTTCACGTTGCTGCGTCACCTCGTGCACGAGGAAGCCAGCGGGCGCACGATGGCCGTGGTGTTCCGCGACGACCAGTACATGCCCGTGCAGGGGGCCTACGCCTCCACGTGGCGGGGCGAGGTCGACAAGGCGGGCGCGGGCACGCTGCTCGAGCACTCCATCCACGACCTCGACCTGCTCGAGTGGGTGGTGGGCCCGGTCGAGCGGGTGGCCGCGGTGGCACGGGAGTTCCACGGCGTCGCCGGCATCGAGGACGCGGTCGTCACCACGCTGGAGTTCGTGTCGGGAGCGGTGGGCACGCTGGTCTCGGTGTGGCACGACGTGCTGGAACGTCCCAGCCTGCGGCGCGTCGAGGTGCTGTGCGAGCGGGGCTGGTACTGCCAGGAGGACGACTGGTTCGGTCCTGTCGAGTGGATCCGCTCCGGCGACCGGGGTCGGGTGGCGGGTGACGACCTGCTCGCCAAGGCGGCCGCCGAGATCCCCTACGAGGCCGTCAACCCCGACGGGGCGTTCGTCCGGGCGGTCGCCGAGGGCCGGCCCGCCTGGCCCGACTTCGATGTCGCCGTGCGCGCCCACGAGCTGGTTGACGCCGTGTACCGGTCGTGCGCCGCCGGCGGGGCGCCGGTCGACGTGCCGGTCCACTCCCCGGAGGCGGCTGGATGTGGCTGAGGCCGGTCGGATCCGGAGCCGGGCGGAGGAGGCCTACGGCCCGGACGCCGGGCGTCTGCGACCTGGTGGCGGCGGTCGTTGGGCTGACGCGACCTCGCCGGGGCGGCCCCTTCAGGTGCGGTGGGGGACGGTGACGGTGACGCCGGTGCGGGCCGACTCGTAGGCGGCGGTCACGACGGCGAGGGCGGCACGACCGTCGAAGGCGGTGACGGGCGGGGGCTCGCCGGTGCGCACGGCATGGACGAACGCCTCGGCCACGTCGACGGTCTCGTCGGGGAGCGCCACCCGCTCAGCGTCGCCGCCTGCGGCGGGGCGGAACCCGAGCGGGGTGCGACCGTCGAGGTGCATCGTCCCCTCGGTGCCGAAGACCGTCAGCTGGTGGTCGGGCCCGGGACGGGCGATCCAGCTGGCGTGCAGGCTGCCGATGGCACCGGACCCGAACCGCAGGACCAGTTGGGCGGCGTCCTCGCAGCCGCCGGCGTCGCCGAACGTGAACGCTGCGACGGTGGTGGCCTGATCGCCCAGCACGGCGTGCAGCAGGTCGACGGCGTGGATGCCGAGGTCGATCAGCGCACCGCCGCCGGACAGCTCGGGGTCGAAGAACCAAGTCGCGTCCGGGGCCCAGCTGGCCGGGCCGGCGTGGCCGAAGGCGCAGCGCACGCCGGTCACGGCTCCGAGCCGGCCGGAGGCCACCAGCCGGGCCGCGGCGACGAACGGCTTGGCGAAGCGCACGTTGTGGGCGGGCATGAGGAGCACGCCGGCCTCGTCGGCGGCCTGGATCATGGCGTCCGCCTCGGTGACCGCGCACGCCATGGGCTTTTCGACCAGGACGTGCTTGCCGGCGCGGGCGGCCTCGACGGCGACGGTGGCGTGCAGGGCGTTGGGCAGGGCGACCAGCACGGCGTCGACGTCGTCGCGGGTCCCCGCGGTCCGCCAGTCGTCGGTGGCGACGCCGGCACCCCAGCCGGCGCGCAGCCGCTCGGCGGTGGCGAGCCGCCGGCTGGCGAAGACGGTCACGTCGGCGCCGGCCCGCCGGAGCGCGGGGAGGTGGGCGCGCTCGGTGATCGCCCCGCACCCGACCACGGCGACCCGCACCGTCACCGGGCCCCCAGCAGGTGATGCGCCACCTTGCGCACGGCCTCGACGACGTCGTCGCGGTCGCGCTCGGTGCTGGTGCCCGACGCGATGCGCGCCTTGTTCGCCCGCATGGCGTCGAGGAGGGCCGGGAGCCGGCGGAGCTGGACCCCGGCGATGGCGCCGGTCAGCTCGGCGCCCCGCTCGGTGGCGTAGCTCGTGTCATCGATCTCGGCGAACACGGGAACGGTCCCGAGGGTCACGACGGCGTTGACCGTGGCGATGAACGTGAAGGCCGGGACGACGACCTCGTCGCCGCAGCCGACGCCGAGCGCGGCCAGGGCGCAGCGCAACGCGGCCGTGCCGCTCGAGGTCGCCACGGCGTGCGCGGCGCCGAACGCCGCGGCGGCGTCGCGCTCGCACGCGTCGACCGTGCCTGCCACGTCGGGGCCGTGGTAGCGGAAGAGGGCACGGCCTCGCGCTCCTCCCGACCGAGGCGGGCCGCCCCCTTCCCGAGGGGTGGTTGCCCGCTCCGTACCGAATCGCCCCCTTCGATCGCCAGCTTTTCCATGTTTTCCGGCTCCTCGTGACCCCGCGCGCGGGTCGGGACCGCGTATCGTGCCATCCGCCGCTGGTGACGAGGATCACAGCGCCGTTCCGTCCACACCCACAAGGGGGCCAACCGACGTGCCACGACGCTCGACGACAAGCGACCGCCTGATCTGGCGGCTGTTGGCGGTGCTCGCCGCCCTGTCCGTTCTCGCTGCAGCCTGCGGGAACGGCGACGACGAACCCGACGCGGTGCCCCCCGGGGGCGACGAGCCCCCGGTCGAGGAGGGCGACCCCGTCTACGGCGGGACCCTGACGATCGGCCTCGAGGCCGAGACCAACAGCTGGCTGCCCGGTGAGTACGCCGGCGCCAACGCTGGCACCAACGTGCAGCGGGCGCTGTTCGACCCGCTGATGCTCATGGACAGCGAAGGAGAGATCCGGCCTTACCTGGCGGAGTCGGTGGAGCCCAACGAGGACCTCACCGTGTGGACCGTGACGCTGCGCGAGGGGGTGCAGTTCCACGACGGCACCCCGCTCGACGCCGAGGCCATGCGCTACAACTTCGACGTCCTGCTCAAGCCGGAGGGTCGGGTGACCTCGGGGGCGCTGACCGAGGTGGAGCGGGTCGAGGTCGTGGACGACCTCACCTACGAGTACCACCTGACGGTCCCCAACGCCGCCTTCCCTGACCTGTTGACCGGCACGATCGGCATGCCCTTCTCGCCCGCGGCTCACCAGCAGTTCGGGGACGACGCCGGCTCCAACCCCGTCGGGACCGGTCCGTTCGTGTTCGAGAGCTGGCAACGGGACAGCCAGCTCACCGTGGTCCGCAACGAGGACTACTGGATGACCGACCAGGACGGCAACCAGCTTCCTTACCTGGACCGCATCGTCTTCCGCCCGATCCCCGACGAGGACAGCCGGCTGGCCAGCCTGCTCACCGGGGACGTGGACGCCATGCACAGCCTGCGCCAGAGCATCGTCCGCCAGGCCCGCGAGGAGGACGGCATCGAGCGCTACGAGTTCATCGGCAACAACGGCGGCGGGGCCATCTTCAACACCGAGCGGCCGCCGGTCGACGACCGGCGGGTGCGCCTGGGTCTGGCGTACGCCATCAACCAGCAGGACCTGATCGAGGTCCTCGGCGGCGCGGGCATCACCCCGAACCAGACGCAGTACTTCAGCGTCGACAGCCCGTGGCACTCCGACCGGGTGCGCGACGCCTGGCCCGACGACGACCCGGCACGCGCCCAGGAGCTGCTCGACGAGTACCGCAACGATCCCAACCGGTCCGACGGTCGGGCTGTGGGCGAACCGATCGCGGTCGAGTTCAACTGCCCGCCCGACCCGAGCCTCATCGAGCTGGCCCAGCTGTACCAGTCGTTCTGGAACGCGGTCGGTGTCCAGGTCACGCTCAACCAGGTCGAGCAGGCCGCCCACATCCAGAACGGCATCGCCGGTGAGTACATGATCAACTGCTGGCGCATGGGTGGTGACGGTGACCCGTACACGACGCTCAAGAACGCGTTCGAGGAGGGGAACCCGACGAACTTCACCCGCTTCACCCATCCCGTCATCGACGAGAACCTCGAGGTGCTGCGCACCTCGACGGACTTCGACGAGCGGTTCGCTGCGGTCGAGGAGATCATGATGCTCTTCACCGAGGAGGTCCCCAACCTCTGGACCGGCGGCACGGCGACGGTCGTGGCGGTGCAGCCCTACGTCCGCAACGTCGCCGGCTGGCGCTTCCCCGACGGCACGCTGGGTCGCGGCGCCGCGAACGCCGTCGTCACGTGGTCGCAGGTCTGGATCGACCGCTGACCGCCTGACCGGCACGAGACGCAGGAGCGGGCGGGGCGCGTGCCCCGCCCGCTGGCGCGCCACCAGGTCAGTGGTGCGTGGGGGGAGGGCGGCGAGCGAGGCGGGCCAGGGCGAGCGCGAGACCAGCCGCCACGAGAGCGACGGAAGCGGACGGGCCGCCGGTCGCGGGCAGCGCACCCGAGGCAGCGGCGGCCGCCCCGGCGGCGGTGGGGCCGGCGTCACCGGCACCGGGCGCGGCATCGGTGCGCGAACCGGGATCGGCCGCTTCGAGGAACGCCCGGTACTCCTCGACGATGGCTGGGTCGAGCCGAAGGTCGTTGTGGTAGGTGCCGGGATAGGCCCGGTTGTCGGCGCCCCGGAGCACGGGGCTGTCGGCGTAGGGGCCGGCGAAGGCAGGGTCGGCGGCGCCGGTGCCGTCCCGGATCGTGAGCCACGCCGCGGGCGGGTACGTCTCGTCGTTGCCGTCAGGACCGTTCAGCTCCTCGAGCCACGCCGTGCCCGCGGCGATCTCGTCGCAGGACATGACCGTCGCCTCCGACCCGGGGGGGCAGAAGCTCGTGCCGTGGTTCGCCCCGGCGATCCCCACGAAGGCGACGAGATCGCCTCGCAGCTCGGGGTGGAGCTGCAAGGTACGGCGGGCGAGGGTGACCCCGAGGGAGTGGGCGACGATCGAGAACCGGTCCGAACCGGTGTAGTCGCGCACCGCCACGATGAAGTCGAGCAGGTCGGGGACGTTGACGTCGTTCGCGGTCACCCGGGTCCGTCCGTCGGCACCCATCTCGGCGTGCTCGGCGTCCCGTTCGGGGTTCGGGGTGAACAGCGCCGATCCGTTGGCGCTGCCCAGCCCGTTGTAGGACAGCGCCCACAGCTCCTGGTCGCTCCACCCTGCGGCCCGGAACTGGTCGCGGACCGGGTACCAGTCGGCGTGGTCGACGTTGTTGCCGTGCACGAAGATCACCGGGGCGCGGGTCAGCGGCGCTCCCCGCGCGACACCGCCGAACCCGCCGAGTGGGAACCCCCACTCGTGGTCCACGAGCGCAGGGAAGTCCGCCGCGAAGCGCACGGCGGCGGGACCCTGGGGCTCGTCGTGACCCCAGCGGTGGTCGGCCCCGACCGGCCCGGCGAGCACCAACAGGCCGGCGAGGGCGATCGTCACCAGGATCGCACCCGAGGCTGCGACGGCGTGGGGCGAGCCGGCCGGGCGGAGCGGCCCGGTCATGCGCCGCAGGCGGCCCGGATGCGGTCGGCGACGACCGCCGCCTCGCGATCGGCGATGGTGATGAGGTAGTGGTTGGTGTCGGCCACCTCCTCGGCGACCATGCCCGGCACCTGCTCGCAGTAGGCCCGGGCGACGGCCTCGGGCACCAGCGGGTTGTCCTCGTTCATTAGGCCGCGAGGCGCCCGCAGGAGCACGACGGGGCACGCCGCGGCGCGCACGGCTTCCCGGACCGCCTCGTTCACGAGCAGGTCCCGGCCGTCGGCCCGGACGGCCTCCTCGGAGACCCGGGACCGCAGCTCGGGCTCCTCGCCCATCAGGTCGTAGTCGACGTAGGCCTCGGCGTCGTCGCTCCAGGCGCCCGCGAAGGCGGGATGGGCCTGCCAGAACTCTCGGTACGCCTGGCGGCTGGGGAAGGTCTGGCGCAGGCGGGCCACCGCCGGCCCCAGGACGGCGTCGATGACGGCGTCGGGGTCGGCGCCCTCGGGCACCGGCAGGGGAACGCCCCCGTCCACCAGGACGGCCGCCGCGGCCCGTTCCGGGTGGAGCTGGGCGAAGCGGGCGGCGACGAACGCTCCCATCGAGTGGCCGGCGACGGTCGCGTTCACGGCGCCGACGTGGTCGAGCACGGCGAGCAGGTCGGCGACGTGCGCGTCGATGCCGTAGGGGCCGGGAAGGCCGGCGCTGGCGCCGCGTCCCCGGAGGTCCGGAGCGAGGAAGGTGACGTCGTCGCCGAGGTGGCGGGCCACCGCGGCCCACGAGCGGTGCGAGGCGGTGATGCCGTGCGGTGCGAGCACCACGGGCCGGCCGCCGGCCGGTCCGGCCAGCGCCACCCGCAGGCTGCCGCCCGCGACGGGAACGTCGAGCACGGCCGTGAACGGGTCTGTGGTCATGGGTCTCCTCGCTCGTGGGTCGGTCAGGGAAGCTCCATGGTGTCGAGTTGGGCCCGGAGCACCTTCTTGTCCAGCTTGCCGACGCTGGTCTTGGGGATCTCCTCGACCACGACGACCTCGTCGGGAAGCCACCACCTGGCCACGCGGCCGGCGAGAAACGCCCGCACGTCGTCGAGGGTGGGGGCCGGGTTGCCAGGCTCGGGGACGATCACGGCGACCGGGCGCTCGTCCCACTTCCTGGAGCGGACCCCCACCACCGCGACGTCGGCGATGCCCGGGTGGGCGAGCAGCTGGCCCTCGAGCTCGACGGACGAGATCCACTCACCGCCCGACTTCACGAGGTCCTTCGAGCGGTCGACGATGCGGAAGTAGCCGTCCGGCTCCATGGCGGCGACGTCACCCGTGCGCAGCCAGCCGTCGTGGAAGCGGTCGGCGCCGGCTGTGTGGCCGGTGCCGGGGTCGTAGTACGCGGAGGCGATCCACGGTCCCCGCACTTCGAGCTCGCCCACCTGATCGCCGTCTTGCGCCAGCTCGGCGCCAGCCTCGTCGACGATGCGGGCCTGCAGCCCCGGCAGGATCGTGCCCGTGCGGGCCCGCACCTCGATCTCGGTGTCACGGTCGACGCCCCGGTGGCGGCGTCGGGGCCGGCTCACGCAGGCCAGCGGCCCGGTCTCGGTCATGCCCCACACCTGGAGCAGCTCGATCCCGAGGTCGTCGTAGGCCTCGATGAGGGCGCGCGGTGACGCCGATCCTCCCACGAACACCATGCGGAGGCTGCCGTGGTCCACCTGCCCGCGGCGAAGGAGGGGCAGCAGGGTCTTCCAGATGGTGGGGACGCCGGCGGCCACCGTCACCTTCTCGGTCTCGATGATGCGGCCCAGGTGCTCGGGCGACGAGTCGGCGCCGTGGAGCACGAGCTCGGCCCCGGTGAACGGCGCGGAGTAGGGCAGGCCCCAGCCGCACGCGTGGAACAAGGGGACCACCGGAAGCACCCGGTCGGCTTCGACCAGGCCGATGCCGCCGGCCATGCACGTCGCCATGGCGTGCAGCCACATCGCCCGGTGCGAGTAGAGCACCCCCTTGGGCATCCCGGTCGTGCCCGAGGTGTAGCAGAGCCCGGATGCGGCATCCTCGGGAACCAGCGGCAGTTGCGACGGCGCGAGGGGAGCGGCGTGTGCGATCAGCTCATCGTGGTCGAGCAGGGGCGAGAGCGCAGGGTGCGCACCGGCGCCCATCCGCACCCAGGTCTCGACGCTGTCGAGCTTGGGCCGCACCTCGGCGAGGCGGTCGAGCTGGTCACCGTCGGCGAACACCACCTTGTCGCCGGCGTGGTCGATCACAGAGGCGATCTGGTCCTCGTAGAGGCGCACGTTCACCGTGTGCAGGACGGCCCCCAGCAGCGGGACCGCGTAGTACAGCTCCAGGTGCCGCGCCGAGTTGAACCCGAACGACGCGACCCGGTCACCGGGCTCGACCCCCAGGTCCCGGAGGGCGGCGCACAGCCGCAGGATCCGCTCGGCGAGCTCTCCGTAGGTCCGCCGGCCCTCGACGTCGACCACCTCCCCGTCCGCGTACACCGTGCGGAGGCGGTGGAAGATGTCGTGGATCGTGAGCGGCGTGGCCTGCATGAGACCGGGGATGGTCATGGCGCACCTCCGGGACGGGGTGGGACGGCGAGGGCGAGCACGAGGACGGCGGCCTGGGCGGGTACGCGCGGGTCCAGCCCGGTGAGGACCCGGACCCGCTTGAGCCGGTAGGCGACGGTGTTGGCGTGCACGAACTCGCGGCGAGCGGTGTCGGGCACGGAGCCGCACGACAGATAGGTCGCGAGGGTCCGGCTGAGCAGTCCGCCGGGGTCGCGTGCCGCCAGCGCCGAGTGGACGCGCCGCCGCAGCGCGTCCGCGACCCGGTCGTTGCCCGCCAGCAGCTGCTCGACCAGCAGGTCCTCGGGACCGACCGCGGTGTCGACGAGACCGGCAGCCTCCGCGGCGGCCAGCTGAGCTTCCACGTGGCCGACCTCGGCGAGCAGGGCAGGGCCGGGAGCCGCGGGCGTGCCCCAGGCGACGAGGGCGGGGCGAGCGGCTCGGTGCACCGCGGCCACGTCCTCGTACGGCGCGGGCACCAACAGCAGGATCCTCCCGCCGCGCTCGCCACCCACGGTGGCGTCGGGAGCCGCGGCGATGATGCGGTCCACGCGCGCCGCCACGCCGTCCCCTTCCAGCAGCACGGGCACGTACGCCGGGGCCAGGGTGGCCGAGAAGCGCAGGGACACCGCGGCGACCTCCGCTGCGTCGGTGGCCGACAAGAGGGCGTCGAGCAGGGCTCGCCGCCGGGCGTCGACCCGGCGGAGCTGCTCGTGCGAGGCCGCCAGGTACGACTCGGCCACCCAGGAGGACGCCCGGTCGACCAGCTCGATCCACCGCGCCGCCAGCTCGGCCAGCACGTGCTCCTCGCCCTCCTTGGTGGCGGCGACGACGGCGTCCCAGGTGATCCGGCCTGCGACGCGATAGGCGTGCAGGACCGACTCGAGCGGGACGCCCATGGCGAGGCGGATGCGGCCGGACTCCTCGACCTCGGGAACCGGCTCGGTGGGCAGGTCGCCGCCCTCCAGCACGGTCGAGAAGAAGCGCTCGACCAGCGCCCGGGACACCCGCAGGACCTGACCCTCCATCTCGTCAGGTGTCAGCGCGGCGTACTCGGAGATCTCGACCCGGTAGGCGTGGCCCATGCGCTCGACGAGGTCGTCGAGGCACGTGAGCACCCGGGCGGCGACCGCCGCGGCGCCCCGGTCGTGGGGCAGGATCGGGTGCACGGTCGCCCGGTCGGTCACCGTGTGCCGCCCTTGAGCAGCCGGCCGATGCCGAGCTCGGCCGTGAGACGGTCCTGGTCGACGCGCTGGCGAGGCGCCGAATGGACCACCGTGCCCTGACGCATGACGTGCACCGTGTCCGCCAGGTCGAGCGCGAACGTCACGTTCTGCTCGACGAGGAGCATCGCCACGCCCGACCGGTGCACGCCGCGCAAGGTCTCCACGAGGGCGTCGGCGGCGGCGGGGGCCAGACCCGCCGACGGTTCGTCCACGAGGATCACCCGGGGGTTGGCCATGAGGGCGCGGCCCACCGCCAGCATCGCCTGCTCGCCGCCCGACATGGTGCCGGCGAGCTGCCGGCGTCGGTCGGCCAGCCTCGGGAAGCGGTCGAGCACCGAGTCGAGCACCGCGGCGTAGCGCGACCGGTCGCGGCGCCGCAGGGTGTAGGCGCCCAGCCGCAGGTTCTCCTCGACGGTCAGCCCGGGGAAGACGTGGCGGCCCTGGGTCACGTGGGCCATGCCCCGTCCCACCCGGGCCTCGGCGGGCAGCGTGGTGACGTCCTCGCCACCGAGACGCACCGTGCCCGCCCAGGCGGGGATCAGCCCGGCGGCCACGCGCAGCGTGACGCTCTTGCCCGCGCCGTTCAACCCGAGCAGCACGGCGACCTCGGCGGGTCCGACCGCGAGGTCGACGCCGTGCAGGACGGTGGTCGGGCCGAACCCGGCGCGCAGCCCCTTGATCGAGACGATCGGGCTGCTCACGACACCGGCTCCGCCGGCACGTTGCGCCCGAGGTAGGCCTCGACCACGGTCGGATCCCGGGAGATCTCGTCCGGCGTCCCGTGGGCGATCACCCGCCCGGCGTGCAGGACCCAGATCTCGTCGCACACGTCGAGGACGAGGGGGACGTTGTGCTCGACGAGCAGCAGGGTGCGGCCGAGCGCGTCGCGCAGGTCACGGAGGCGGATCGCCAGGTTCTCGACCGCCCCGGGCGCCATGCCGGCCGACGGTTCGTCGAGCAGGAGCAGCTCGGGAGCGGTGACCAGTGCGCACGCCATCTCCACGATGCGCTGCATCCCACCGGAGAGGTGCTTGGCGGGCATGTCGGCGAAGCGCTCGAAGCCGATGGCGGCGATCGCCAGGTCGGCCCGCTCGCCCGCCTCGGCTTCGGTGCGGGCCGCCCCCGGCAGGAAGCCGAGCGCCGCCACGGCCGAGTAGCGGCAGATGGCGTGCTGGGACAGCAGCAGGTTCTCGCGGACCGAGAGGTCCCGTGCCAGCCCGACGCGCTGGAAGGTGCGCCCGAGCCCCCGTGCGGCCCGCTCGTGCGGTGGCAGGTGGTCGATCCGCTGACCGCCGAGGTGGACGGTGCCCGAGGCGGTGCGCACGAAGCCGCCGACGGCGTTGAAGAGGGTGGTCTTGCCCGCCCCGTTCGGACCGATGAGGCCGACGATGCGCCCGGCCGGCACCGAGATGGACGCGTGGTCCACGGCGGTGAGCCCACCGAAGCGCACGGTGAGGTCCCGCACCTCG
The DNA here is from genome assembly GCA_004366205.1 of Actinomycetota bacterium. GTDB lineage: Bacteria > Actinomycetota > Acidimicrobiia > Acidimicrobiales > CADCSY01 > SIRW01. The sequence goes on from ML178738.1 coordinate 34,365, forward strand.
AGCAGCGCCTCGCCCGGGGCGACGGCCGGGCGGTCGGCGGCGCCGGCAGGCCGCGGCAGCTCGGGAAGCCGTGGGATCTCCGTGGGAGCGCTCTCGGCCACACCGGCGCGCGCCTGGCGCGCCGCCTTGGCGTGGCGCGCCTCGGTGATGGCGCCGGCCACCCCCTCGGGGTGCCGGGCCATGGCGACGATCAACAGGGCGGCGCCGAGGAGGTGGTCCCAGCCCTCGGCTGCTGGTGTGATCGCCCGCAGGATCTCGGGCAGGAGACCGAACCCCACGCCGGCGAGGACCACGCCCAACCTGCTGCCCAACCCCCCGATGACGACCACCGCCACGAGCAGCAGGGACAGGTTGAGGTCGTAGGTGCGCGAGTCGACGAAGCGCAGCAGGTGACCGTGCAGGCAACCGGCGACGCCGGCCATGGCACCGGAGAGCAGGAACGCGAGCAGCTTGTGGCGGGCGACGTCGACGCCCCGAGAGGCCGCGACCTGCTCGTCCTCGCGCAGCCCCCGGAAGGCACGACCCAGCCGTGTGCGGGTCACGTTGGCGTCGACCAGCCACAGCACGATCACGACGACGAGCACCAGGGCGAGGAAGTCGGCGTTGCGGGTGAACACGAAGTCGCCGGCGACGGGGCGGGGGAGCGCGACGCCGGCGGAGCCGCGGGAGAGCCACGGGATCTGAAGGATCGACTCCTGCATGACGAGGAGCAGGCCGAGCGTCGTGATGGCGAGGTAGAGCCCACGTAGTCGCAGAGCGGGTAGGCCGACGACGAAGGCGACGGCACCGCCCAGGACGGCGGCGGCGGCGAGTCCGGCGACGAAGGGAAGGCCGAAGCGGCCGGTGAGGATCCCGCTCGTGTACGCCCCGACCGCGAGCAGGGCGCCGTGACCGAGGGAGATCTGCCCGGCGTAGCCCATCAGGAGGTTGAGCGAGAGCGCCATGGCGGCGAACGCCGCCGCTTGGGCGAGCCGCAGGGCGAGCAGCTCGTCGAGGAAGCCGGGGGCGACCCGGGAGACGAGCGGCGGGAGCACGGTCGCGGCGATGACCACGGCGCCCACCACGACCTGCCGCCGGGCCGGTCTCATGCGGCTGCCCGCCCGAGCAGACCCTGGGGCCGCACCAGCAGGACGAGGAGGATCAGGGCGAAGACCGCCAGCACGCTGAGGCCCGGCACGGGGACGCCGAGGGACCAGTACTGGACGGTCTGGTCGAGGATCCCCACGACGATGCCGCCGGCGAAGGCGCCGGGAAGGCTGGTCAGCCCGCCGATGAGGGCGGCGGCGAGGGCGAACACGAAGAAGCGGGTCATGAACCCGGCGGTGAACACGCCGATGGTCGGCTCCACGAGCAGGGCGGCGACCGCCGCCAGCACGCCGGCGACGACCCACGTGAACACGGACACCCGAGCCAGCGGTACGCCCACCAACCGGGCCGCGGCGGGGTCCTGGGCTGCGCCGAGCACGCCGAGGCCGAAGTCGGTGCGGCGGAGGAACGCGGTGAGCCCGAGACCGATGGCCGCCGCCGAGACCAGCGCCAGGACCTGGGTCGGGCTCACGTGCAGGCCCGCGACGCGGGGCCCGAGCCCCTCGATCGGTGGCGCCAGGTACTTCGGGCTGGCCCCCCAGAGCTTCAACTCGAGCGAGAAGAGGAACAGGAGCAGCCCGACCGTGGCCACGCCGATCGCGAGCCGGCTCGCCTCGACCATCCTGGCCACGACGAGGCGTTCGAACACCAGGCTGACGGCGGCGGCCGCGACCACGGCTGCGGCGGCGCCGAGCAGCCAGGGTTGCCCCAGCCCCTGGCGCTCGTCGACCACCCACCAGGCCACGAACAGAGCCAGCGTCCCGATCTCACCCTGACCGAAGTGCAGGACGCGCGCGCCCTTGTAGACGAGCACGATCCCCAGGGCCATCAGCCCGTAGATGCCACCGACCACCACGCCGGCGACGAGCGCCTGGCTCATGTGCGTTCCTCCCCCCGACCTGCGTTCCGGATCAGAGGAACCGCTCGGTGCACCACCGGCTGGTGGCGAACGCCGGGCCGCTCCTGTGGCGGACGCCTTCGAGCACGTAGAACTGGAAGCCCCCGAGGCGGCCTCCGTAGGAGTCGGGCCGGGAGAAGTCGACCAGGCACGCGGGATCGACCCTGGTGCGCAGCCCCGACTCGAGCACCCCGGCGAGGCGGTTGCGGGTGCAGTCCCGCCCGCACCGGTTGAGCATGTCGTGGATGCCCTTGTTGGCCACCCAGACCTGCCAGAGGATGTCGTTGGTCCTGGTGCGCGGGCGGTAGCGGGCCATCGTCTCCTCGAAGCGACGGATCTCCTCTCCGTAGCCGAACTCCGCGAACGGGTTGCCCTCGTAGCCGCCCGGCGCGTACGCCGACCAGCCGGCCACGCCCTCGATGTCGACGTGGCCCACGATGTCGAGGGTGGTCTGGAACGGGAACACGACCCAGCGGGGGTTGTAGCCCTGGGCTTTGGCCTGCTGGATCACCTCGGCGGCGGTGAGCGCGTTCTCCCACAGCCACACCACGTCCACGTTCGCCCGCTGCAGGGCGAGGATCTGCTGGGTGTAGACGGCCTGGTTCACGGTCACGCCCTGGTCGACGGCGATGGTGACACCGTGGTCGCGCAGCACCTTCCGGCCGGCGTCGGAGCCCGGCTTCCAGTTCTCGCTGTCCCGCCAGATGATGCCGATCGTGCGGTCGCGGTGGCGGGCCACGAGGTGCTCGCCGAACGCCCGGCCCGTGCGCTCGACGCTGGGCAGTCCGGAGAAGCTGTACCGCAGCCGGTCCATGCCCGCCTCGACGGCCATGTGGTGCAGGTACAGCATCTTGTTGTCCTCGGCCCACTGCCGCACCGCCGGGATCTGGTCGAACCCGATGCCGCCCAGCAGGAAGAAGGGACGCTTGGCACGGCAGCGCTCCGCGGCCTGCACCGCCTGCCCCGAGTTGTAGGCGTCGTCCTCCCAGGACACCTCCACCCGCCGGCCGTGGACGCCGCCGGCCTGGTTGACCGCCTCCCAGTAGACGTTGAGGTCCTCGGGTCGCACGTCGAAGGCGTCGGCGAAGATCAGGGCGGCGTGACCGCACAGCACGATGCGGTCGTCGGTGATGCCCTCGGTGTTGGCGGCGCCGGAGAAGAGGTTGGCATCGCGGATCGCGCCGCCCCCTGATCCGCCTCCTGGTCCGCCGCCGGACCCGCCGCCGGAACCCGCCCGGCCCGGGCCACCGGCTCCCGCGCCACCGCCCGAGCTGGCGGCGCCCCCCGAGCCGGCGGGGCCGGCGCCGCCGCCGGACTCGAGCGGCGCGTCGGCGATGCCGTCACCGTCGCGGTCCACCGGTTCGGCGTCGCTCCCGCCGGCGGGGTCCATGGCGTCGCCGGGCACGACCCCCCCGTCACGGGCGCGCACTTCGTCGCTCGCCTGGTCACCCCCCGAGCCGGAGCAGGCACTCGCCACGAGGGCACAGACGACGAACAGGGCGACGGCGGCACGACGGCGCCGGAGCGGAGTGGACATGGGACCTCCCCCGTGGCCTTGGACATCGGAGAGGTTCGCTGTCGATCCCGCGGAATCCTGTACCGAATATCCCGAACCTCACCCTTGTCCGTCGTGGAATCCACAACGGCGCACGTGCGGAGGACCAGGCTGGCTACGGGTTGGGCTCGCGGGGGAGGCCGAGGACCCGCTCGCCGATGATGTTGCGCAGGATGTTGTTGGTGCCACCCTGGATCGTGTAGGCGGGGGCGTAGCAGACGCCGCGGGCGAGGCGGTTCCAGAGCATGGCCTCGGGTCCGCCCACGCGGAAGCAGAACTCAGCGACGCGCTGCTCGAAGCTCGTGCACCAGGTCTTGGTGGCCGCCGAGAAGCTCCGGGGCGCCTGACCGAGAACCTCGCGCAGGACAAGGAGCCGCCCGATGCGGTAGCCGGACTCGATGGCGGCGATCTCCTGGCGGACCCGGCGGTCGGTGTGGTCGGCCCGGGGCAGCATGTCGCGGTAGAGGGCGCGGTTGCTGACCAGCCGGTCGATGCCGCCCCGTTCGTGCTCGAGCTGGCGCATCGTCTGGCGCCACGCCTGGTTCAACTCGCCCACCAGGTTCTCCCGGGGCACCCGCACGTCCTCGAACACGACCTCGCAGAAGTGCTCGAGGTGGATCATGTCCTTGATCGGCTGCACGGTGACCCCGGGGCTGTGCATGTCGACGATCAGCTCGGAGAGGCCCTCGTGGGGCTTGCCTCCGGTGTCGGTGCGGCAGATCAGGTAGCACCAGTCGGCCAGGGCGGCGAAGCTCGTCCACACCTTGGTGCCGTTGACGACGAAGTGGTCGCCGTCGAGCACGGCCCTGGTGCGCAGCGACGCGAGGTCCGAGCCCGAGTCGGGCTCGCTCATGCCGATGCACCACGACGCCGTGCCGGCGATCATGTCGGGCAGGAAGCGGGCCTTCTGCTCCTCGGTGCCGTGGGCGATGATCGACGGTCCCATCTGGCGGTCGCAGAACCAGGTGGCCGCGATCGGTGCGCCGTTGGCGATGAGCGCTTCGGTCACCACGAACCGCTCGAGCGGACTGCGGCCGTGGCCGCCGTACTCGGTCGGCCAGGTCATCCCCAGCCAGCCCCGCTCGCCGAGCTCCCGGGAGAACTCGCGGGAGTGGCTGTTGATCCAGCTGTCCTCCTTCACTTCGAGGTCCGCGGCGGCGGCGATGGCCACCTCCTCGGCCTCCTGGCGCAGCTTCTCCAGCTCGGGGGGCAGGGCGAAGTCCATGGGCGGCATGCTACGGCCCGGTCCTCACCCCCACGCGATCCGGCGCGGGTGCCCTCGTCGGGTCCGCCGGTCGCAGCAAACCCTGTCGGATCTTCACGCCTCTGGAGAGATTCTCACGGATTCTCAGCAGGCGACCGGGCGTGGCCGCGCTCGTGTGGCGCTGCACCCCCGCACGGCGCCCGTCAGCCCAGCGGCCCTCCGGCGTCGGACGCCACGGCGAACCCGGTGATCGCAGCCACAGCCTGAGAATTGGTGAGAATCCTTCCAGAGGTCGGCGGATGCGACTGGGGCCGTTGGATCGGACGAGCGGGGTACCGTCCCAGGCATGCGCGCGGTCGTCCTCGAAGCCCACGGAGAGCCCGACGTCCTCTCGCTCCGGGAGGTGCCCGACCCCGAGCCGGGGCCCGACGAGGTGCTGGTCGACGTGGTCAGCACCGCCTGCAACCGGGCCGACCTGCTGCAGCGCCGGGGCGCCTACCCCGGCCCGCCGCTGTACTACGGGGGCCAGCGGCTGGACGTCCCCGGGTTGGAGTTCGCCGGCCGGGTCGCCGCCGCGGGCGAGCGGGTCACGGCCTGGCGACCCGGGGACGCCGTCATGGGCATCGTCGGGGGCGGGGCCTACGCCGAGCGCCTGGTCGTGCACGAGCGCCAGGCCCTGCCCGTGCCCGACCAGCTGGGCCTCGCCGACGCCGGCGCCGTCCCCGAGGTGTTCATCACCGCCTGGGACGCACTGGTGGTGCAGGGCGGGCTCACACCGGGCCGCACGGCACTGGTGCACGCCGGTGCATCCGGGGTCGGCACCGCCGCCATCCAGATCGCCCGCGAGCTGGGTGCGCGCGTCGCCGTCACCGCTTCCGCGGGAAAGCTCGACGCCTGCCGCGCCCTTGGCGCCGACGTGGCGGTCGACTACCGCAGCGACGACTTCGTGGAGGCGGCCAAGGCCCTGACCGGCGGGCACGGGGTCGACGTGGTCCTCGACGTCGTCGGCGGCGACTACCTCGCCCGCAACCTCGACGCCCTCCGGGTCGGTGGGCGCATCGTGCAGGTGGGGGTCATGGGCGGCCCCATGGCGACGTTCCCGCTCGGGCTGCTGCTGCCGAAGCGGGCGACGATCACCGGTACCGTGCTGCGGGCCCGGCCGCTGGAGGAGAAGATCGCCATCACCCAGCGCTTCGGCGCCGAGGTGCTGCCGCTGCTCGCCGACGGCCGCCTCCGTCCGGTGATCGATCGGCGCTACCCGCTCGAGGCCGTGGCCGACGCCCACCGCCACATGGAGGCCAACGCCAACGTCGGCAAGATCGTGCTCGACGTCGCCGGCTGAGGCTCAGCGCTCGTCGATGCTGACGTAGTCGCGCTGGTCGGCGCCGATGTACTTCTGGCGGGGCCGGTAGATCTTGGTCTCGGGGTCGCCGAGCAGCTCGAGCCAGTGCGCCAGCCACCCGGGCGTTCGGGCGATGGCGAACAGCACGGTGAACATGGCGAGCGGGAAGCCCATCGCCTGGTAGATCAGGCCCGAGTAGAAGTCGACGTTGGGGTACAGCTGGCGCTCGATGAAGTAGTCGTCGGAGAGGGCGATCTCCTCGAGCTTCAGGGCGATCTCGAGCAGCGGGCTCACGCCGGTCACCTCGAACACCTCGTCGGCGGTCTGGCGGATGATCTTCGCCCGGGGGTCGTAGCTCTTGTAGACGCGGTGGCCGAAGCCCATGAGGCGGGTCTCGCCCTTCTTCACCCGCTCGATGTAGGCGGGCACGTTGTCGACCGACCCGATGCGGTTGAGCATGTGGATGACCTGCTCGTTGGCGCCGCCGTGCAGCGGCCCGTACAGGCCGGCGCACGCCGCGGCCGTGGCCACGTAGGGGTCGGCCTGGGACGAGCCGACCGTGCGCATCGCCGTGGTCGAGCAGTTCTGCTCGTGGTCCGCGTGCAGGATGAACAGCACGTCGAGCGCCCGCGCCAGTGCCGGGTTGGCGTCGAAGCGCGGCTCGGCGATGCGCCACAGCATCGACAGGAAGTTCGCCGTGTAGCTGAGCGAGTTGTCGGGATACACGAACGGCTGGCCCACGCTGTAGCGGTACGCGAAGGCGGCCAGCGTGGGCATCTTGGCGATGAGGCGCACGATCTGCTGCTGGCGGCTCTGCTCGTCGAAGATGTCCTTGGCCTCGGGGTAGAAGGTCGACAGCGCGGCCACGGTCGACACCAGCACACCCATGGGGTGGGCGTCGTAGTGGAAGCCGTCGATGAACCGCTTCACCTTCTCGTGCACGAAGGTGTGCGTGGTGATCTCGTGCTGCCACTCGGCGTACTGGTCCTTCGTGGGCAGCTCGCCGTAGAGCAGCAGGTAGCAGACCTCGAGGAAGTTGGACTGCTCGGCCAGCTGCTCGATGGGGTAGCCCCGGTAGCGGAGGATGCCGTTCTCGCCGTCCACGAGGGTGATCGAGCTGGCGCAGGACGCCGTCGAGAGGAAGGCGGGGTCGTACAGCCGCAGCGTCCGGTCGAGCTCGCGCAGGGCGGCCGACGGGAACGTGCTGCCCTCGATGGGCACGGTCACGCTCCTGCCGGTGCGGTTGTCGGTGATCGTCACGGTCTCCTCAGCCACACGACATTTCTAGTCGGCGGGAGCGTGCGGCCCCACCGCGCGGCGCCGCTACCGCTACAGCGGGCCGGTGTCGTGGGTGCGGCGGGGGAGCCGCTCGCGCTTGGACTCCAGCGCCGCGAGGGAGCGGACCAGCATCGCGCGCGTCTCGGCGGGATCGATCACGGCGTCCACCAGGCCGCGCTCGGCTGCGATCCACGGCGTGAGGTAGCGCGCCTCGTAGGCCGCCTCGAGCGCGGCCCGCTCCTCGGGGCCGGCGCGCCGGTGGAGGATCTCCACGGCGCCGCGGGCGCCCATCACCGCGACCTCGGCCGTGGGCCACGCCAGGACCAGGTCGCTGCCGAGGCCCTTGGAGTCCATCACGATGTAGGCGCCGCCGTAGGCCTTGCGCAGCACGAGGCACAGCCGCGGCACGGTCGCCCGGGCGTAGGCGGCCACGAGCTGGGCGCCGTGGCGGATCATCCCTCGCCACTCGAGGTCCTTGCCGGGGAAGAACCCGGGCGTGTCGACGAAGGTCACCACCGGGACGCCGAAAGCGTCGCAGAGGTCGACGAAGCGGGCCCCCTTCTGCGACGCGGGGATGTCAAGGGTCCCCGCGAGCGCCAGGGGCTGGTTGGCGAGCACCCCGACGGGGCGCCCTCCGAGGCACCCGAAGCCGGTGACGAGGTTGGGGGCCCACTCGGACCAGAGCTCGACCAGCTCGCCGTCGTCGAGGACGGCGCCGGTCACCAGGCGCACGTCGTAGCTCCCGGAGCTGGCCGCGGGGATCACGGCGCCCGCCTCGGGGGTGGGCCGGTCGGCAGGATCGTCGGTGCGCCAGCGAGGCGGTTCGGCGTCGACGTGGTCCGGCAGGTGGGCGAGCACGGCGGCCAGGAAGCCGAGCGCCTCGCCGAGGTCGCCGGCGACGTCCGCGGCGAGGCCGCTGCGGCGGGCGTGCACGGCCGCCCCGCCCAGACCGGTGGCGTCGACGCGCTCGCCCGTGACGGCGGTGACCGTGTGCGGCCCGTTCACGAACGCCACGGCGTCCTCGACCAGCACGACCACGTCGGTGAGCCCCAGCAGGAGGGACGGTCCCGCCACCACCGGCCCCGTCACGGCCGCCAGCACGGGGACGACGCCCGAGCACCGGGTCAGCGCCCGGGCGATGCCGCCCCAGCCGTGGAGGGCGGCCACGCCGTCGCGCACGTCGGCACCGGAGGTGGTGAGCACGACGAGCAGCGGCAACCGGCTCGCCCGGGCCCGGTCGGCGGCGGCGGCCACCGTAGCGCTGGCGGCCGGGGAGAGCGCGCCGCGCGCCTCGTCGCTGCGCACCTCGACCCGCACCACCCGGCGTCCCCCGAGCGTGTCGAGCCCCAGCTCGGCCGGTCCGGGCACACCGGCGCGCAGTCGGAGGGCCATGCGGGTGCGACCAGCGCAGGGCCGCCGGGGTTACCCCGCGGGACCGGGCGGGGTCACGTCCTGACCGGCACGGCCGGCCGGACGCCGGGCTGGTCGCCGGACCGCTCGGCGATCACGTCGAGCAGCACGTCGCGCAGCGCCCGGGCCGGGGCCGAGAGCAGGCCGCGCCGCCGGCGGGCCAGGCCCACCTGGCGTCGCGGGATGCCGGCGATGGCCACGCGCGACCAGGACCCGCCCACCAGCCACGCGGGGATGGCGCTGGCCGGCAGGATCGCCGGACCGAACCCGTCGAAGGCGAGGGAGGCGATGAGGCGCAGGCCGTCGATCTCGAAGAGGGGCCGCAACGTCACACCCGCGGCGGATGCGACCTGGTCGAGGTCGTCTCGGAAGGCCGTGCCCGCCGGCGTGAGCAGCAGCTCGGTCTCACCGAGCTCGGCCAGGGTCACCTCGTCGTGGCCGGCCAGCGGATGGTGCTGCGGGGCGATGACCACGAGCTCCTCGTCGAAGAGGTCCTCGATCTCGAGGTCGGGCTCATCGACCGGCAGGTTGAGCACGGCCAGGTCGAGGCCGCCGGCGAGCAGCTGGGGGACCAGGGTGGTCGTGTTCCCGTCGAGCACCTCGATGGTCACCTTCGGGTGGCGCTCGCGGGTGACGTCGAGGAGGTGCGGCATGAGCCACCGCCCCGTGGTACCGATCACGCCCAGCCGGACCCGGCCCAGCACCTCGTCGCGGAGCGAGGCCACGTCGGCGGCGAGGGCGTCGAGCTCGGCCTGCACCCGCCGGGCCCGTGCCACCACCGCCTCGCCCTCCTGGGTCAGCCGTCCCGCCGACCGGTCGACCAGGGTCACCCCGAGCTCGCGCTCCAGGCGCGCCACGTGGGTCGAGACGTTCGACTGCACCGTGTGCAGCAGGTCGGCGGCCGCCGAGAACGTGCCGGTCTCGGCGACGGCCACCAACGCCGCGAGCTGGCGGAGGTCCATCGCTCGCAATGATGCCACATATCGACAACAACTGTTTGCAAGATACCGGAGGTGCTGGCAGGATGATCCTCGTCGCGAGGGACCGGCTCCCCCCCCGGTCTGATCCCTCGCCGAGAGGCTGGCTTGTCCCCCCGGGCCAGCCTCTCCTCTTTTTTCGGGTTCGGCCGGCCTCACCGATCATGCCGGCCGCCGGTGACTTGCGTCACACCCGCGCCGTGTGCTGGCCTGGCGATCGAACCGTTCGACCGACGAACCACAAGGGGGAGATGCGCATGCCGGTGAGCCGGTGGCGACGGTTGCTGAGCCTCGGCGTGGTCCTGGCGCTGCTGCTCGGGGCCTGCGGGACCGACGATGACGGAGACGGCGCAGCGACGCCCGGTCCCCGCGACGACGAGGCCCCCGACCTCGGCGACCCGCAGTACGGGGGGCAGCTCGTCGTCGGCCTCGAGTCCGAGACCAACTCGTACCTGCCCGGCGAGTGGGCCGGCACCCAGGCCGGCATCAACGTGGCGTACGCCATCTTCGACCCGCTCGTGCGGCGCGACCGCGACGGCCAGCTCCGCCCGTACCTGGCCGAGTCGCTCGAGCCCAACGACGACCTCGACGAGTGGACCCTCACCCTGCGGGAAGGCGTGCGGTTCCACGACGGCACCCCGCTGGACGCCGACGCCCTCCTCTACAACTTCGACAACCTCCTGATCGTCGAGGGCGCCACGACCCGCGGGGCGCTGCGCGACGTGGAGGGCATGGAGGTCCTCGACGAGCGAACGGTCCGGTACCGGCTCTCGCGCGCCAACGCCGCGTTCCCCGACCTGTTGACGGGCCCCATCGGCTGGCCGTTCTCGCCCGCGGCCCACCAGGAGCTCGGTCCCGACGCGGGCGCCAACCCCGTCGGCACCGGACCGTTCCGGTTCGTGAGCTGGGAGCGCGACAGCCAGCTCGTGGTCGAGCGCAACGACGACTACTGGCAGGAGGGCCTGCCGTACCTCGACCGGATCGTGTTCCGGCCGATCCCCGACGAGGAGACCCGGGCCGCCAGCTTCCAGGCCGGTGACATCGACGCCACGCACAGCGTGCGGTTGAGCGAGATGATCGCCCGCTTCCGGGCCCTGGACGGGGCGGTCATGTACGAGCGGCCCGGCAACTCGGGGAGCGGGGCCATCATCAACACCGAGGTGCCCCCGGTCGACGACGTGCGGGTGCGCCGGGCGCTGGCGCTGGCGCTCGACCAGCAGGCGCTCATCGACGTGATCGCCGGCGACGGCGTGGCCACGCCGCGCACCCACTGGTACACCGAGGACAGCCCCTGGTACTCCGAACGGGCGGCCGAGGCGTGGCCCACGGGCGACCCCGAGGCGGCCCGCGAGGTCCTCCAGGACTACATCGACGATCCGAACCGGTCCGACGGCCGTCCGCCGGGGTCACCCGTCGCCATCGACTTCAACTGCACCGCCATCCCCAGCCTCCAGGAGCAGGCTCAGGCCTACCAGGCGTTCTGGCAGGCGGTCGGCTTCGAGGTGACCCTGCACGCCGTCGAGCAGGCGGCCCACATCCAGAACGCCATCGCCGGCGACTACATGGTGAGCTGCTGGCGGCAGGGGGCCGACACGGATCCGTACACGCACCTGCACGCGGCGTTCGGCCCGCAGGCCGAGATCCCCACCAACTTCACGAACTTCGAGCACCCGGTGATCCTCGAGCAGCTCGACGTGCTGCGCCGCACCATCGACTTCGACGAGCGGTTCGAGGCCATCGAGACGATCATGCTGGTGCTCGCCGAGGAGGTGCCGTACCTGTGGACCGGCGGGAACAACGAGTTCGTCGCCACCCGACCCGGCATCGGCGGGATCGACGACTGGCGGTTCCCCGACGGCACCGAGGGCGAGGGAGCGGCCGGGGGCATCGTGATGTGGGGCCAGGTCTGGATCGCGGGGTGACCCCGGGCTGAGCCGCTCGGGACCCGACCCGGCGCGGCGGGGGTAGGTTGACGCCCATGGGACGTGCCGCCGCTCTGTTCGACCTGGACCGGACGCTGCTGTCGGGCGCCAGTGGGCCGGTGCTCACCGCCGCGCTGCGCGAGGCGGGCATCGTCGACTCCCGCACGCTTCCGGGCGAGGGGCTCGTCTACCGCCTCTACGACACGGTCGGCGAGACCCTGCTCAGCATGCTGATCGTGCGGCGCGCCGCCGGCTTCGCCAAGGGTTGGCGGCGCGACGCCGTGCGCGAGGCCGCCGCCAAGGCCGCCGGCGACCTCGCTGCCGCCGTGCAGCCCTGGGCCCACGTGCTGATCGAGGAGCACCGGGCGGCCGGGCGGCCGGTCGCCCTGGCCACGACGACACCGGTCGACATGGTCGAGCCGCTCGCGGAGGAGCTCGGCTTCGACGGGGTGATCGCCACCCGCTACGGCGTCGCCGCCGACGGCACCTACGACGGCACGATCGACGGGCCCTTCGTCTGGGGCCCCGGCAAGCTCACCGCCGCCAGGGACTGGGCGCGGGAGCACGACGTGGACCTCGCCGCCAGCTGGGCCTACAGCGACAGCATCTACGACGTCCCGTTGCTGAACGCCGTCGCCCACCCCCATGCCGTCAACCCTGACCCCCGCCTGCGGGCCCTGGCGGCCCTACGGCGCTGGCCCGTGCTGCACCTCGACGTGCCGCCCGGGGTGCCCAAGCTGGCCGGGCGCGAGCCCTGGACCGCGCTGATGCCGCTGATGCGCCCAGAGCTCATCCCCTACGCCCGCTTCGACATCGAGGGCACCGGGCACATCCCGCCGGAGGGGCCGGCGATCCTCGTCGCCAACCACCGCAGCTACTTCGACACCGTCGCCGTGGGGCTCACCGCCGCCAAGGCGGGCCGGCCGTTGCGCTTCCTCGGCAAGAAGGAGGTGTTCGACGCGCCGGTCGTGGGCGCCCTCGCCCGGGCGATGGGCGGCATCCGCGTCGAGCGAGGCACGGGCTCGGACGAGCCGCTGCGCGAGGCCGCCCGGGCCCTCGAAGCCGGTGAGATGGTGGCGCTCATGCCCCAGGGCACGATCCCGCGGGGCCGGGCGTTCTTCGACCCAGAGCTCAAGGGGCGCTGGGGTGCGGCGCGCCTGGCCAAGATGACCAAGGCACCGGTGATCCCGCTCGGGTTGTGGGGCACCGAGCGGGTGTGGCCCCGCAGCGCCCGGGTGCCCAACGTGCTGAACGTCACCAGCCCACCGCTGGTCACCGTGCGCGTGGGTGAGCCGGTGCAGCTCGCCTATCGCAGCCTCGACGCCGACACCAAGCGGATCATGGCCGCCATCTCGGCGTTGCTGCCGCCCGAGGGCCGCCGGTACCGAGAGCCCACCCCCGAGGAGCTCGCCCGCACCCTCCCCCCGGGCTACAAGGGCGACCCCGACGCCGAGCTCGACCGCCGGCCCGGCACCGACTGAGCTCAGCCCGTCCGCCGCACCCGCTCGCGGATGAGGTTGAGCGCGCTGCCCGCGCGGAACCACTCGATCTGCTCGGGTGAAAGCGTGTGGGTGGCGGTGAACTCGACCGTCGACCCGTCGGGCTTGTGGATGCGGCACGTGACCGGCTCGTCGGGCGCCAGGCCGGCCAGGCCGAGTATGGAGATGCGGTCGTCGACCTCGATCTGGTCGTAGGTGGCGGGGTCGCTGAACGTGAGCGCCAGCATCCCCTGCTTCTTCAGGTTGGTCTCGTGGATGCGGGCGAACGAGCGGGCGAGGATCGCCCGGCCGTTGCGGAAGCGGGGCTCCATGGCGGCGTGCTCGCGCGAGCTGCCCTCGCCGTAGTTCTCGTCGCCCACCGCCACCCAGGCCACGCCGGCCTCGTGGTAGCGCCGGGCGATCTCGGGCAGGGGGCGCACCTGGCCGTCGAGCTGGTCCTTGCCCTCCCCGGCGGTGCCCGTGAAGGCGTTCTCGGCGCCGAGGAACAGGTTGCCGCTGATGTTCTCGAGGTGCCCCCGGTACTTCAGCCACGGGCCCGCGGCCGAGATGTGGTCGGTGGTGCACTTGCCCTGCGCCTTCACCAGCACCGGCAGCTCGACGAGGTCGTTGCCGTCCCACGGGGGGAACGGCTCGAGCCGCTGGAGGCGGTCGCTGTCGGGCGAGATCGCGACCTGGATGGCGCGGCGCTCGGCCTCGTCATCCGGCGGCGCGAGGAAGCCGCTCTCGCCGGCGTCGAAGCCGGCCGCGGGCAGCTCCTCGCCGACCGGCGCCTCGAGCCGGACCTCACCGCCGTCTTCGGTCGGGATGGCGTCGGTGAGCGGATCGAAGTCGAGCGTGCCGGCCAGCGCGTAGGCGACGACCATCTCGGGGGAGGTGACGAACGCCAGGGTGTTGGCGTTGCCGTCGTTGCGCTTGGGGAAGTTGCGGTTGAACGAGTTGATGATGACGTTGGTCTCGCCCGGCTCGATGTCGGTGCGGTTCCACTGCCCGATGCACGGGCCGCAGGCGTTCGCCAGCACCACCGCGCCGATGGCCTCGAGGTCGGCGAGCAGCCCGTCCCGCTCGATGGTGGCGCGCACCTGCTCGGAGCCCGGTGTGATCAACAGTGGGGTGCGGGCCTTGAGGCCCTTGGCCGCCGCCTGGCGGGCCAGCGAGGCGGCGCGGGTGATGTCCTCGTATGAGGAGTTCGTGCACGAGCCGACCAGGGCGCTGCTGATCCGCAGCGGCCAGCCCGCCTCTTTGGCGTGCTCGCCCAGCTTGGAGACGGGGTGCGCCAGGTCGGGCGTGTGCGGGCCGTTCACGTGCGGCTCCAGCGTCGACAGGTCGATCTCGATGATCCGGTCGAAGAAGCGCTCCGGGTCGGCCAGCACCTCGTCGTCGGGCCGCAACTCGTGGGCCACGGCGTTGGCCGCGTCCGCGATGGCCTCGCGGCCGGTGGCCTTCAGGTAGCGAGCCATGGCGTCGTCGTAGGGGAAGATCGACGTGGTGGCGCCGATCTCGGCGCCCATGTTGCAGATCGTGCCCTTTCCGGTGGCGCTGATCGAGGTGGCGCCGGGCCCGAAGTACTCGACGATCGCCCCCGTGCCGCCGGCGACCGTGAGGACGTCGGCGACCTTGAGGATGACGTCTTTGGGGCTGGTCCACCCGGACAGCTCGCCGGTGAGGTGGACGCCGATGAGCCTGGGCCAGCGCACGTTGAACGGGAAGCCCGTCATCACGTCGACGGCATCGGCCCCGCCCACGCCGATGGCGACCATGCCGAGGCCGCCGGCGTTGGGCGTGTGGCTGTCGGTGCCGATCATCATCCCGCCGGGGAAGGCGTAGTTCTCGAGCACGACCTGGTGGATGATCCCCGAGCCCGGCTTCCAGAACCCGATGCCGTACTTGGCCGACACCGTCCGCAGGAACTCGTAGACCTCGGAGTTCACGTCGAGGGCGATCTTGAGGTCGCTGGCCGCCCCGGTCTTCGCCTGGATGAGGTGGTCGCAGTGCACCGTGGTGGGCACCGCCACCTCGGGCAGGTCGGCCACCATGAACTGCAGCAACGCCATCTGGGCGGTGGCGTCCTGCATGGCGACGCGGTCCGGAGCGAAGTCGGTGTAGCTGCGGCCCCGCTCGGTGCCCGCCCCCTCGGGGTCGCGCAAGTGGTTGTAGAGCACCTTCTCGGTGAGCGTGAGGGGCCGGCCCTCGCGCCGCCGGCCGAGGGCCACCCGCTGCTCGAGGGTGCCGTAGACCTGGTTCACCAGCTCGATCGGCGTTCCTGCGGTCACTGCCATGCCATCGCTCCTCGGGACTTGCTGTGTTCGACTCGGGCCGTCGGTGCCGTCCTGCCCGCTCGGACCGGGGCTTGCACCCGACCTCGCTGTAGACAAGTATATGACAAGTGCGCGCCATCCGCTACCGGGAGATCGCCGAGGACCTCAGGCAGCGGCTCGCCACGGGCGAGCTGTCGGCCGGCCGGGTGCTGCCCAGCGAAGCCGAGCTGTCCGCAGCCTACGACGCCAGCCGGGTCACGGTCCGCAAGGCGCTGGAGCTGCTCCGGGACGAGGGCCTGATCGACTCGCGGCAGGGGTTCGGCTGGTTCGTGGCGGTCGACCCGCTCCGCCAGGACCTCGGGCGGCTGGGCACCATCGAGGGCCAGCTGGCCGAGCTCGGCGCCCAACCCGAGCGGCGGGTGCTCGACTTCGCGTTCGTGCGGGCGCCGGCCCGGGTGCGGGCGGTGCTCGGCACCGCCACCGTGCTGCGGGTGCGCCGGCTGAACCTGGCCGACGGGCAGCCGTTCGCCCGGGTGACGGTGTGGTGCCCCGACGACCTCGGCGCCGAGCTGTCCCGGGCCGACGTCGAGCGGGCGCCGTTCTACGAGCTGCTGCCGGTACCGCTCGGCGGCGCCGTGCAGATCATCGGCGCCGCCGCCGCGTCCGAGGACGACGCCGCCATCCTCGAGGTGCCGGTCGGCTCACCGGTGCTGCGGTGCCAGCGGACCACCTCGGCGGCCGACGGCCGGCCTGTGCTCGTGAGCGAGCACGTCTTCCCGGCCCACCGCACCGAGTTCGTCGTGCACCTCCCGCACGCCGAGCCCTCGATCGCCCCCAGCGGCCTCCGTCTCGTCGAGTAGCACCGGGTTCGCCGGGCCGGCCCGGCGCGCCATCAGAGCAGGCCGAAGCGGGTGAACTGGAACGTCCAGGCGGCGGCGCCCGCGGCGACGAGCGCCACCCCGAGCGCCCGGGCGGCGGCCGGGGACAGGGGCCTCGCCGGGGGGAGCCGCCGGCGCCAGCGCAGCACCATCACGACGGCCATGGCGAGGGTGAGCACGGCGAGCACGGGCACCAGCGGGTTGGCGGCGGCCGCCTCACCCAGCCGGCCGGCCGCCAGGTGCGTCGCCGCCGTGGTGCCGCCACACAGCGGGCAGGGCACACCGGTCACGGCCCGCAGCGGGCACACGAGCCCGAGCCCGGTGGCGCTCGCGAGCGTCGGGTAGGCGGCCGCCACCGGCGCGGCGGCGAGGCCGGCGAGGGCGAGGCGCTCGGGCACCGACCGCGGCCGCCACGGCGCCGCCGTCGCGGCAGCCGGCTGGTCCTGGACCTGCACCGCGCCAGCCTGCCACCCAGCCGGGGCGGACGCGGCGCGGTGCCGTGCGACCGGCGGGTGGCGGATCAGGGGGGCTAGGCGCTGGAGGTGACCCGGCGGGCGGCCTGGTCGCCGATGCGGGCGACCCGGTCGCGGGGCTGGATGTGCCACATCTGGTCGGCGGCGGCCTCCCAGTCCTTCAGCAGCATGGCGGCGCGCTCGGAGCCGGTGAGCTCGGCGTGCCGCTCGACCAGCCAGCGGAGGTCCTCGAGCGCCTCCGTCGAGGGACGCTCGGCCTCGACCAGCGCGTCGTTGAGGCGGGCCATGAGGCGCACCCTGGGGTCCCACACGAACGCCTGGCCCCCGGTCATGCCGGCGCCGAAGTTGTACCCGACGGAGCCGAGCACGACGACCGTGCCTCCGGTCATGTACTCGCAGCAGTGGTCGCCGGCGCCTTCCACGACGGCGGTGGCGCCGGAGTTCCGCACCGCGAAGCGCTCGCCGACGGTGCCCGCCACGAACAGGTCGCCGCCGGTCGCGCCGTACAGGCACGTGTTCCCGGCGAGCACCGGGTCGCCCTCGTCGTCGCCGGGCGGGCGGACGACGATGCGGCCCCCACCCATGCCCTTGCCCACGTAGTCGTTGGCCTCGCCGACGAGCTCGAGCTCGATGCCGTGGGTGAGGAACGCCCCGAAGCTCTGGCCTGCGGTGCCCGAAAAGCGCACCAGGGCGGTACCGAGCGGCGGGCGCAGCCCGTGCTCGAGGGCGATGGCGCCTCCGAGGGCGGCCCCGACGGCGCGGTCGGCGTTGCCGATCTGGTAGTCGAGCTCGATCTCGTCGCCCTCCCACACGGCGCGGAAGGCCTCGGCGAGGAGGCGGTCGCCGAGCGGGGACCGCACCCGCTGGATCGGCTCGGTGGTGACGAAGCGGCGGGGGGCCTCGGTGTCGTCGGGCGGGGCGAGCAGCGGGCTGAGGTCGACGGCGTCGACCCGGGGATCACCGGTCCGGCGCTGGCGCAGGCAGTCGACCCGGCCGATGGCCTCGTCGAGGCTGCGGAAGCCCAGGCGGGCGAGGAGCTGGCGCACCTCCCCGGCGAGGAACAGGAAGTACGACGCCACGCCCTCGGCCGAGCCCGCGAAGTTGGCGCGCAGGTTCGGCCGCTGGGTGGCGATGCCAGGCTTGCAGGTGTCGCGGTGGCACGCCCGCAGCATGATGCACCCCTCGGCGATCATCGCCGCGGTCCCGAAGGAGTACTCGTCGGCTCCGAGCAGGGCCGAGAGCACCACGTGGCGGCCGGTGAGGAACCCGCCGTCGACCCGGACCCGCACCCGGGAGCGCAGGCCGTTGTCGACCAGGGCTCGGTGGGTCTCGGCCAGGCCCAGCTCCCAGGGCATGCCGGCGTGCTTGATCGACGACAGCGGGCTGGCGCCGGTGCCGCCGTTGGCGCCGCTGATCTGCACGACGTCGGCGAGCGCCTTGACCACGCCCGCCGCGATGGTGCCGACGCCCTCCTCCGCCACGAGCTTCACCGACACGTCGGCGCCGTTGACCTGCTTGAGGTCGAAGATCAGCTGGGCCAGGTCCTCGATCGAGTAGATGTCGTGGTGGGGAGGTGGCGACACCAGGGCGACGCCGGGCTGGGTGTGCCGCAGCCGGGCGATCTCCTCGGTGACCTTGTGGCCGGGGATCTGACCGCCCTCGCCGGGCTTGGAGCCCTGCGCCATCTTGATCTGCAGCTCGTCGGCGTGGGCGAGGTACTCGGGGGTGACCCCGAAGCGGCCGGAGGCGATCTGCTTGATCTTGCTGTTCTTGTCGCCGGTCTCCTGGCCCCGCGTCTGGTAGCGGTACGGGTCCTCGCCGCCCTCACCGCAGTTCGACATGGCGCCGATGAGGTTCATGGCCTCGGCGAGGGTCTCGTGGGCCTCCTTCGACAGCGCCCCGTGCGACATGGCCCCGGTCGAGAAGCGCTTCACGATCTCGCTGGCGGGCTCGACCTCCTCGAGCGGCACGGGATCGCCTGCGGGCACGAGCTCGCGCCGGCCGCCGAGCTCCAGCGGGGTGCGCTCGTTCACCAGGGCGGCGAACCGGTCGTACTGCTCGCTCGACTGCTCCTTCAGGGCTCGCTGCAGCACGTGGGCCATCGTCATGTCCTCGGTCGCCTTGGCGAGGGCCAGGTCCGTCAGGGCGTCGACGACCTCCTTGGACTTGCCGTGGGGCTCGCCCCCCTTGCGGACCCGCACCCAGCCCGGCGACTCGACCTCGCCGGGCTCACCGTCGGGGTCCCAGCCGACCTGGGCGTGCCGGGCGAGCACGTCACCGCCGATGGCGTCCCACCCCAGCCCGCCGACCACGTTGGGCGTGCCCCGGAAGCACACGTCCACGACCTCGCCGGCCAGCCCGATCACCTCGAAGATCTGGGCGCCCCGGTAGGAGTCGATGGTGGAGATGCCCATCTTCGACAGGATCTTCAGCACGCCGTTCTCGATGGCGGTCTGGAAGCGGCTCTGGGCCTCGGGGCTCACCGGCTCGGACGTGGCATCGCCCCGGTCGGCCTCGGCCGCCACGCTGTGCAGCGCCAGGCGGGGGCAGATGGCGTCCGCGCCGTAGCCCAGCAGGGCCGCCACGTGGTGCGTGTCCCGAGCCTCGTCGGTGACGACGACGAGGCTGGCGTTCGACCGCTGGCGGGCCTCGATGAGGCGGTGGTGCACGGCGCCCACGGCCAAGAGCGACGGCACGGGAGCCCGCTCGGCCGACACCGCCAGGTCCTCGAGCACGAGGATGCCCGCGCCTCCGGCGACGGCCGCCTCGGCCTCGTCGCAGAGCCGCTCGATGGCGGACCGCAGCCCGCCGGGGCCCTCGGCCACCGGGAAGGTGGCGTCGAGCGGGATGGCGAGGAACGGGCAGCGCTCGGGGTCGAACAGACCCTCCACCGCGGACGGGTAGAGGAAGAAGCTCTTGAGGGTCAGCAGCCGGGCGGCCTCGGCGGTCTCGGTGAGGATGGGGTGGCGCGGGCCCAGGAGCGTCCGCAGGCTCATCACCAGCCGCTCGCGCACCGGGTCGATCGGCGGGTTGGTCACCTGGGCGAAGCGCTGCCGCAGGTAGTGGTGAATGGGCCGGGGGCGGGGCGCCATCGAGGGCAGTGCGGTGTCGTCGCCCATGGCGAACACAGGCTCGGCGGCGTCGGTCGCCATGGGCTTGAGGATCATCGCCTGGTCCTCCTTGGTGTACCCGTGGCAGATCTGGCGGCGCTCGATCTCGTCGTCGTCGAGCGGGTCCTGCACGGGCTCGCCCCGCGACATCTGCAGGAACCCGTCGGCGGCCCAGCGGGCATAGGGGCCGGCGGCGATGCGCTCCTTCAGCTCGCGGTCGTGCTGGACCCCGCCCCGGCTCGGGTCGACGAACAGCATCTGGCCGGGCCCGAGCCGGCCCCGGCGCACCGTGCCGTGGCCCGAGACGTCCACGGCGCCCGCCTCCGAGCAGCACACCACCAGCCCGTCCTCGCAGACGGCGTAGCGCAGGGGACGCAGCCCGTTGCGGTCGAGGGCGGCGCCGACGCCGAGGCCGTCGGTGAAGATGATGCCGGCCGGGCCGTCCCAGGGCTCCATGAGCGCGGAGTGGTACCGGTAGAAGCCCCGCACCTCGGAGTCGAGGTCCTGGCTGTTCTCCCACGCCTCGGGGACGAGCATGGCGACGGCGTGGCGGATGTCGCGGCCGCCGCGGATCAGCAGCTCGACGGCGGCGTCGAGCTTGCCGGAGTCCGAGTCGCCGGGGTCGAGCACCGGCCGGAACAGCTCCTCGGGGCCCAGGCCCACGGCCTCGGTGCCGAGCACGGCCCGGGCCCGCATGCGGTTCTCGTTGCCCTGCAGGGCGTTGATCTCGCCGTTGTGGCAGATCGTGCGGAACGGCTGGGCCCGCTCCCAGGTGGGCAGCGTGTTCGTCGAGAAGCGCTGGTGGAAGACGGCGAAGGGGGCGGCGAACCGCTGGTCGGCCAGGTCGGGGTAGAACGCCGCCAGGCGGTCGGCGGGGGCGAGGCCCTTGTAGACCATCGTGCGGTACGAGCAGGACGCCACGTACACGCCGTCGGTGGTGGCCTCGATGCGGCGGCGGAAGCGGTAGGCCGCCTGCTCCCGCGCCTCGCCGTTGAACACGACGTGGCGGATGTCGGGCCGGCTCGCCCGGGCCCGCTCACCCAGCTCGCCGTCGTCGATGGGCGGTGTGCGCCACTCCACGATCGCGATGCCCTCGGCCTCGGCCGCGGCCTCGACCGCGGGGCGGGGGTCGCCGTCACCGCGGACGAACAGGACGGCCACGCCGTGCCCCTCGCCGAAGATCGCCGGCGGGATGGGCACGAGGATGCCGGAGCCGTCGGCCGACCGGGCGTCGGCCGCGACGGCGCCCCGGTGCTTCACGCACGCCAGGCCCTGCAGGGCGGCGGCGACGATGTCGTGGCTCGAGCGGCCGTGGGCGTCGGCGACGAAGCCGATGCCGCACGCGTCGAGCTCGGCCAGGTGCGGGCGTGCACGCGACATGACACGGACCTCCGGGGGGACTCGGGTTGGTGCGCGACCGGGGCGCTTCCTCGTTGAAGCTGACCTCGTCGTCGAGGAGGCGCCGTTGCCCGTTCTCCAGCCCCGGTCAGGGTCTCGCCGATCCTACCGCGCCCCCCGCCCGGCCACGCGAACTCGAGGCTGAGCGCGCCGGGTTCCGCCCCGCTGGGCCTCGAGTTGGAGGAGCGTCGCGGACTCGAGGCTGACCGCGCCGGGTTCCGCCACGCTGGGCCTCGAGTTGGAGGGTTGTGGTGGCGGCCGTCAGAGGGCGGGCCAGCGGGGGCGGCGGCGGGCCGAGCGGTGCGTGTCGGGCAGGGCCCACGCCCGCCGCCAGGTGGGGGCGGCGGGGCCGGTCAGGGGCGGCGTGGCGCCGGCGGCGGCCCGGCGGCGGGCCGACCACCAGTCGGTAAAAGCCTCGTCGGCGAGGGCGGCGACGGCCGCCTCGATGCGGGGGCCGAACCGGCGGGCGTCCTCGCCCTCGTGGGCGGTGAGCGGGGTGCCGAACGTGACCGTCGTCGTGCCCGGGCGGGGCAGCATGCGGCCCCGCCGCAGGATCGTGCCCGTGCCCGCGAGGTGCACCGGCACAACGGGCACGCCGCACCGCACGCTCAGGTAGGCGGCGCCGCCCCGGAACTCCTGGCCCCAACCGTCGGGGCTGCGCCCGCCCTCGGGGAAGATGACGAGGCTCCAGCCCTCGTCGATGAGGGCGGCGGCCTCGTCGGCCGAGCGCCGGCTGACCCTGGTGCGCTCGATGGGGATGGCGCCGAGCACGAGCGCGAAGAACGCGCCGCGGGCCGGGCTGGTGAAGAAGTAGTCGGCGGCGGCGGCGACCACGAGCCGGTGGCGCCAGGGCTCGGGCACCGAGGTGACCAGCAGGGGCGTGTCGAGGTGGCTGTGGTGGTTGGCGGCGAAGATCACCGGACCTTCGAGCCCGTCGAGGCGGTCGAGCCCGCGCCGCCTCGGATCGGCGAGCACCCGGACACCGGCGCGCAACGCTCCCTCGGTGACCGCCAGCCGGGCCAGGCGGGCCGGCCACCGGCGCGCCCAGGCCGTCTCGACGTCGACGCCGGTGCGCGCGCGGCGCGCCGGGGGCTCGATCCCGTCGGGCGGCGTGGGGGCCGTCCAGGGGAACCCGCGTCGCTCGAGCGGCCGGGGGATCCGCACCGTCGGCACCTCAGGTCACCTCGGCGAGGAGCAGCGGCGGGGCGTGCAGGTGCGTGACCGAGGGGTCGCGCCCCACGACGTCCTCGGCCATCTCGAGGGCGTCGCGCAGCGTGGACGCCGGCTTGAACCCGAGCCGGCGAACCGCCCGCGGGTCGCCACCCACCACGATCACCCCGCCGAGGTGCTCGAGCGCATGGGCGCCCCAGTACCACATGTAGAAGGGGTGCACGCCGTGGTAGGCGTAGCTCGTGCGGTACAGGTGGATGTACCACTCGTCGGTGGCGTAGGCCTGCTCGTACTTCGCCTCGATCTCGGCGGGATCGGTGGTCTCGGCGAGCACCTGCTCGAAGAAGTCGATGTAGCTGGGGTGGTGCACGGGGTGGAACTCCCACGGTGTGGGGTGGCTCATGATGAGCACGCCGCCCTCGCGCACCAGCGGCTTGTTGCGGTACAGGTTGAAGAAGTACCCGAGACCCGTGCACATGACGAGGATCGGGTTCATCACCGAGTTCACGTTGTACGGGCAGATGTAGGGCAGTCCCAGCGTGAGCACGTCGGTCTGGCCCTCGACGTGCACCAGCTGCTGGGCGTGCACGTGCTCGAGGGTGCGGGCGTGCACGGCCTCGACCTCGCCGGCCTGCACCGAGGTCATCTGGTGGGGCGCCTCGATCCCGTGGAAGATCGAGCGCACCAGCCGCCGGGGCGCCCGGCGCAACGCCGCCTCGGTGGCGATGTAGGTCGCCCGGTCGCGGGCCGTCCACTCCCACTCGCGCTTCTGCAGCATGTCGAACGGCGCGGGGAACGTGTCGTTGTTGAGCGTGGTCTCGATCTGGAAGATCCTGACGCCCGCCTTCCGCAGCACCTCGCCCATCCGCCAGTTCGACTGGTGCAGCGCCGAGCGGCGCAGGTCCATCAGCGAGCGGGTGTGCTGGAGCGTGTGGACGTTGTGGTGGTGGCGCAGGCTGCGGTACGAGGCGAGCCCCGTGGCGGTGGACTTCCACCCGCCGTCCATGGCGACCAGGTTGATGTTCACGTACACGAGCAGGTCGGACTCCGCGGCCCGCTTGCTGATCTCCACCTCCTCGCCGCGGTCCGTCGTGCCCAGGTGCACGAGGTTCTCGGGGTCCTCGGCGTCGAAGTTGTAGAGCAGGCCGTGGGGGGCGAAGGCGTCGTAGATGCGGTCGCCCAGGCAGTGGCGGAGCTCGGCTTCGGTCATGCGCCGGTGCAGGGCCAGCGCGGCGATGAGGTGGACGTCGTCGACCCCCGCCTCGGCGGCCAGGTCGAGCACGGCCTCGATGACGCGCTGGCGGATGTCGGGCCGGCGCATCTTGGGCAGCGGCAGGGAGATGTCGTCGAAGGCGATCGTGAGCTTCATGCCGGGATGCAGCAGGGCGGGCAGGGGGTCGCTGTCGATGGGGTGCAGCAGCGCCTGGCGGATCGCCTCGTCGGGGTCGGGGAGCGGTTCGACGGGCTCAGGTGGGTAGATGACCCGGCTGCCGACCGGCAGGCGTTCGAGGCGGAAGCCCTCGCCGTGGTGGAACAGCATCGGGGGCGTGGAGCGGTCGGTCTCGAGGACGAGACCGGGGCGGCGGGCCCGGCGGGGGGCGGTCATCGGTTCCTCTCCTTCTCGCCCCGGAGGTCGAAGGCGATCTTGACCGCGCCGCGCCGGCCGGCGTCGGCGGCGTGGCGGACGGCCTCGGTGAAGCGGTCGAGGGGGTAACGGGCGGACACCAGCCGGCCCAGCCGGGCCTCGGCCACCAGCTCGAAGGCGAGGTCGAACGTGCGGGCCGTTCGGCTCGGACCGCCGCCGCCCGGGACGGTCTCGGTGCCGTACGCGTAGGCGCCGGCGAGCCGGACCTCGCGGTGCCACAGCGGGGTGAGGTCGACGCGCACCTCGCCGGCCATGCCCACCAGCACGACGTCGCCCCGGGGACGCACGGCGGCGAGGGCGGCGGCCAGCGAGGTGGCGCTGCCGACGCAGTCGACCACGGCGTCGGCGCCTCCGGTGAGCGACCGGACCGGACCGTCACCGAGGGCGAGGCTGCCGGTGACGCGCCGCACAGCCCGGAGCAGCTCGGCGGGCTCGGCGACCACGTCGGCGCCGAGCTCCTTCGCCAGGCGCCGCTGCTCGGGGTGCTTGGCCGCCGCGATCACCGTGCCCGGTGTCCGGTGCCGGCGCAGGGCCGCGATCGTGAGCAGGCCCAGGGTGCCGGCGCCGATGACCGCCACGGTGGGCGAGCGGTCCGGTACGCGTAGCGCGCCGTGGATCGCGCAGGCGGCGGGCTCGACCAGCACGGCGTCCTCGTCGGACAGCTCCTCGGGCACCCGGTGCAGCTGGCTCTCGTGGGCGATCAGCGCGGTCGACCACCCCCCGCCCGTGTCGGCGCAGAACCCGGTCTGCAGGCCTGGGGCCAGGTGGCCGAACGCCACCCGCTCGCAGCCGCCCAGCTCGCCGCTCGCGCAGGCGGGGCAGGGCGGCTCGATGGCCCGGGCCCGGCAGCCCAGCACCGGCTCGAGCACCACCCGGGTGCCGTCGTCGAGGTCGCCGACGACCTCGTGGCCGGGGACGAACGGGAACGACACGATGGGCTCGAAGTAGCGGGAGGCCCGGGCGTCGATGGTGGCCAGGTCGGACCCGCAGATCCCCGCGAGGCGGGGCCGGACCCGGACCCAGCCTTCCCCCGGTGGGACGGGCGGGTCGACGTCGGCGAGCCGGAGCGGGCCGACCCGCGCCCCGCGGCCGCCGCCGAGGGTCCCGGCGATGCGGGCCGCGGCGAAGCGCGGGACGTCGCGTTCGAACAGGAGGGCCTTCACGGGCGCATCGAGGCGTGGGGCTCGCGGGGGATGGGCAGCAGGGGACGAGGACCTCCCGGCGCCTTCGTCCACTGCTCGACGAGCCACCCCCGCTTGCGGGCGATGGCGGACAGCCGGGTCTCGGGGTTCACGGCCACGGGGAATCCGACCGCCTCGAGCATGGGGAGGTCACTCGCGGAGTCGGCGTAGGCGACCGCCTCCTCGAGGCGCAGCCCCTCGGCCGCGGCGTAGTCGGCGAGCACGATGGCGCGGGCCTCGCCGGTGGGCGGCACCTGGTCCAGCTCGCCGGTGTAGCGCCCGCCGGCCACGCCCATGCGGGCGCACACGATGTCGTCGAAGAGCGGGCGCAGCGGCTCGACCAGGAAGTCGAGCGCGCCGGTGATGAGGATCGTGCGGTGACCGAGGGCCCGGTGCTCGCGCACGCGCCGGAACCCGGCGGGGAACGACTTGGTGAGCACCAGCCGGCTGAACAGCTCGGCGGCGTCCTCGTGGAGCTGCTCGACGGGAGCGCCCTCGTAGCGCCGGTAGAAGTGGCGCAGGAAGTCGCCCCGGTCCCGGCGGTCGAGGGCGAGGAGCCCCGGCGCCTCGGCGAGGGTCTTGAGCACGAACCGCATGCGCCGGTCGGTGGGCAGGCGGCGGGTGGCGAGCCACGAGTAGGACTCGACCACGTTCGAGGCGATGAGGGTGTTCTCGAGGTCGAAGGCGGCGAGGTGCCGGTCCGGCGCGAGCACCGCCGCCCGCAGCCGCTCCTCGCGCGGTGTCGAGCGCCGGCCGCCGGGGGTCGTCTTCACCCGGGCGCTGCGCACGACGGCGGGCATGTGCACGTCGTGGACGTAGTGGTGCCAGTCGATCGTGCGGGGGTCGAACGCGAAGGCCTCACGGTCGGCCGGCTCGATGCGGTCCCAGAGGCCGAGCAACCGGTCCACGCCGAAGACCGCCTCGGTCTCGGCGTACGAGCCGTAGATCTCCACGTAGCCGAGGGCCCGGTCGGCCTCCTCGCGCTTGTCCTCGATGCGGGCCGACCAATCGGCCTGCCTGCCCCGCAGCGGCAGCGTCGCCAGCAGCCGCTCGGCGCGCTCGAGGGCGGTGCGGGCCCGCTGGAGCTGGCCCTGCACCCGGCCCCGACCGGGGAAGGACCACTCGGGCACGACGATGGGCTGGCCGTGCTCGTCGTAGAGCGGGTTGGCGGTGAAGTAGTCCCGGCCGAGGTCGACCAGGCGCCGGTAGCGGAGGGGGTTGGCGGCCCCCGAGGCGACCTGGTACACCGCGGGGCCGCCGGCGGGATCGGCCGGCGCAGCCAGGGCGTCCGCCGTGGCGGCGCAGATCGCCGCGGCGACCAGGTCGACGGGGATGACGTCGACGATGCCCTCGGGGATCCCGGGGAACTCGCGCAGCAGCCCGCGGGCGTAGGCGATGATCACCGGGTCGGTCATGCGGAAGCCGCGGATCCAGCCCGGATGGGGCTCGGCCAGGGCCGACTCGATGATCGAGGGTCGCAGGATCGTGAGGGGGACCCCCGCCCGCTGCTCGAGGAGGGCGACCTCGCCCAGGGCCTTGGTGAATGAGTAGACGTCGGGCCAGCCGAGCGAGCGGGCCCGGGCGCGGCCCGCCTCCACCAGCCGGTCCGCCACCCACTGCTGGCGCTCCCGTTCGGTCCGGCTCGCCAGCAGGGGCGTGCCGGCGGCGCCGAGCTCGGCGCGGGCCTGCTTGCGGAACGCGGCGAGGCGCTCGGGGTCGCGGCTGGCGGCCTCGGCGTCGGCCCGGGCCCGGCGGGCGGCGGCGACCTCGTCGCGCCAGTCGACGTCGGGGAAGTAGGGGCTGCCGGGCAGCAGGCGCTCCGGGGCCGCGCCACGGTGGTTGGCGGCCACGTAGCAGGTCGACACGGCGACGAGGTGTGCGGGGGCGTCGGCGGCGCCGAGCACCGCCGCCAGGCGCGACGGGCCCAGGAGGTTCACCTCGACGGCGGCGTCGAGCGGCGAGTCGAACGAGACGGTGGCGGCCGAGTGGATGACGGCGTCGCAGCCGGTGAAGGTGGCCCGGTCGTCGTCGGAGAGGCCCAGCCCGTCGG
This sequence comes from Actinomycetota bacterium, assembly GCA_004366205.1. Lineage (GTDB taxonomy): Bacteria > Actinomycetota > Acidimicrobiia > Acidimicrobiales > CADCSY01 > SIRW01. The sequence continues at coordinate 61,696 of ML178738.1, forward strand.
CGCCGACGTCGCCGGCCACCACCGTCACCCGCCGGCTGATCTCGTCGTCGAAGGCGGCGCCGAGCTCCGAGCGCAGGCGGTCGAAGGCGTCGTTGCGGAAGATCTCGCGTGCGGCGCGGCGGGCCACGTCGCTGGTGCGGCCGGGCCGCACGAGCAGCACGATCTCGCAGCCGGGCACGGACCGCAGCAGCCGCTCCACGACGGCGGTGCCCAGGAAGCCGGTGGCGCCGGTGACGCCGATGCGTCGACCGTCGAGTGCGTCGCGGATCACGCCCTCTCTCTAGCACCCGGCGCGCCGAGGGCCGGCACCCGGATGCGCCGGTCAGGCGAGCTTGGAGGCGATCGACCCGGCGGCGCGCAGCGCCGTGCCGTCGGCGCCCTCGGTGCTGAACGCCCGGGCCGGGCCGGACTCGGCCTCGGCCAGCAGGTCCTGCAGCAACCGCGCGATCGGCGTGCCCGCGTGGTCCCAGAAGTACCAGGCGAGGGCGCCGGGGATCGTGTTGATCTCGTTCACGAACACCTCGTCGCCGCACCACAGGAAGTCGAGGCGCACCACCCCGCGCACGAGCGCGGGTGCGACGATGCGCTCGGCGGCGGCTCGCATCGCCGACTCGATAGCCCCGGGCACGTCGGCGGGCAGCTCGCGGGGCGCGCTCGAGAGCCCCTCGCCACCGCTCAGGTACTTCTCGGCGTAGGTGTAGGGCCGCCCGTCCTCCTTCGCCAGCGGCCGTTCGATCGCCGACAGCTGCACCTCGGGGTGGGTGCGGACGGCGATGTTGAGGTCGACGGCGTCGGCGCGGAACGGCTCGATGACGGCGCCGGCCCGCAGGTGCACCGAGCTGCGCAGCAGGGCCCGGGCCGTGTCGAGGTCGTCCACGGTCTCGATCCCGATGGACGACCCCCCGAAGCGGGGCTTCACGATGTAGGGCCCGTCGAAGTCCGGGTCGGGTCCGTCGGCGGTCAGCGCCGCCCCCGGCAGCACCGGGGCGCCCGCGGCGGCGGCCACGGCCCGGAAGGCGAGCTTGTCCATGCCCAGCGCGGCGCCGGCGGCGGAGGGACCCGTGTAGCGCACGCCGGCCAGGTCCAAGGCGGCCTGCAGGCTCCCGTCCTCGCCGGGGCCGCCGTGACAGCAGTTCAGCACCGCCGACACCTCGTGCGGCCGGCGCCGGCCGAGGCGGGCCTCCTCCTGGAAGCCGCCACCGGCGCCGGTGGCGAGCTCGAGCGGGGTCGCGCCCGGCGGTGGTCCGTCGAGGAACGCCCGGGCCTCGAGGTCGGGCGCCACCGAGAAGAATGCGCCCGACTTCGCCCAGTAGATCGCGCCAACGTCAACCCCGGCGTCGAGCAGGGCCCGGCACGCCTGGAGGCCGGTGAGGATGCTGACGTCGTGTTCGGGCGCCGGGCCGCCGAAGAGCACCGCAGGTCGGGTCATGGCCGCACAGCGTACGGCCCGGCGGAACCGTCCCCGGCACCGGGCTCAGGGGTAGTGGTCGGGCAGGTCGTTCTCGTAGAGGACGGTGTCGCCGTTGCGGAGGTGCTGGCGGACCCACGCCACGGCCTCGTCCCGGGTGTCCATGACGTGGACGGTGGCGGCGCCGCGGCGGGCGCCCTCGAGCAGGGCTCTGCGGTTGGTGCGACCGACGATGAGGATGTCGGTGGCGACCCTTCCCGCCGCGGTCGCGAACGCCACG